>DATAPF010000106.1:0-30426 GCA_036265355.1 Kofleriaceae bacterium
GAACAGGTCGGTGTTGTACTCCCACAGGGTCGCGATCTGCTCGGGCCCGGCGTGGACGAGCACGGTCAGGTCGAACTTCGCCATCCCGGGGTGAACGTCGAGCGGGCTCGCCGCGACGCCGGGCAGGTCGAGCTCGACGGCCGCGTGGTGGGGCGCGAACATCACCTGGAACAGCGGCGTCCGGTCGAGCTCGCGGCCGGGACGGAGCGCGTCGACCAGCTGCTCGAACGGCAGGTCCTGGTGGGCGTACGCGCCCAGGCACACCTCGCGGACCCGCTGGACCAGCGCGCGGAAGCTCGGCGCGCCGGCGTCGACCCGCAGCACGAGCGTGTTCACGAAGAAGCCGATCATCTCGTCGAGCTCGCGCCGGGTGCGGCCGGCGATCGGCGAGCCGACGACGATGTCGTCCTGGCCGGTGTAGCGCGCGAGCAGCGCGACGAACGCCGCGAGCAGGGTCATGAACTCGGTCGCGCCGGCGCGCCGGCTCACCGCGCGCACGGCGGACGCCAGCTCGCCGCCGAGCACGCGGGTCACCGCGGCGCCCCGGGTGGTCCGCACGGCCGGGCGCGGGCGGTCGGTCGGCAGGTCGAGCGCGGCAGGCGCGCCCGCGAGCTGCTCGGTCCAGTACGCCAGCTGCGCGGCGAGCCGATCGCCGGTGAGCCATGCACGCTGCCAGGCGGCAAAGTCGGCGTACTGCACTGCTGGAGGAGGGAGCAGCGGCGCGGCGGCCTGGACCGCGCGGTACGCGGCGGCGAGCTCGCGGGCCAGGATCGCGATCGACCAGCCGTCGCACACGATGTGGTGGAGCACGAGCAGCAGGACATGGTCGCCGTCGCCCACACGCAGCAGGCGGGTGCGGATCAGCGGCCCGGCTGCGAGGTCGAACGGCCGGCGCGCCTCCCGGCGGGCGCGCTCGACGACGTCGGCGGCGGCCACCGGCTCGACGTCGATCTCGATATCGCTCTCGGGATCGCCCTCGGGACCGCTCGCCACGCCGAGCCCGCCGGCGATCACCTGGCGTGCTTCGCCGGCGATCGCGACGAACCGGGTCCGCAGGATGTCGTGGCGCGCCACCACCCGGCGGAGCGCGGCGGTCAGCGCGGCGACGTCGAGCGCGCCGGACAGCCGGAGGAACACCGGCACGTTGTAGGTGAACCCGCCCGGCTCGAGCTGGTCGAGGAACCACAGCCGCTGCTGCGCGAACGACAGCGCCAGCGGCTCGCCGCGGCTGACCCGGTCGATCGCCGGCTCGGCAGCCAGCTCGGCGCTCGCCGGGGTCGCAGCCTCGAGCCGCGCCGCGAGCTCGGCGACGGTCGGGGCCTCGAACAGCGCGCGCACCGGCAGGTCGACCCCGAGCGCGGCGCGCAGCCGCGACACCGCCTGGGTCGCGAGCAGCGAGTGGCCGCCGGCCTCGAAGAAGTTGTCGGTCGCGCCGATCCGCGCCACCCCGAGCAGCGGCGCCCAGACCTCGGCGACCGCGCGCTCCATCGCGGTCCGCGGTGCGATGTATTCCGGATCCGGCAGGTCGGGCTCGGGCAGCGCCCGGCGGTCGAGCTTGCCGTTCGGCGTCACCGGCAGCGCCGGCAGCAGCGCGATCACCGCCGGCACCATGTAGTCGGGCAGCTGCGCGCGCAGGTGGTGCTTGAGCTCCGCCGCGGTGACCGCGCCGTCCGCGCACGCCGCGTAGCCGATCAGCCGGGTGTCGCCGGCGGCGACGCGCGCGACGACCGCGGCCTGGCGCACCGCCGGGTGGCTGCCGAGCGCGGCCTCGATCTCGCCGGGCTCGACCCGGTAGCCGCGGACCTTGACCTGATCGTCGGACCGGCCGAGGAACGCGAGGTCGCCGCTCGCCAGGTACCTCGCGCGATCGCCGGTGCGGTACATGGTCTGCCCCGGCACGAACGGATCGGCGACGAACCGTTCGGCGGTCAGCTCGGGCCGCCCGATGTAGCCGCGCGCGACGCCGGCGCCGGCGATGTAGAGCTCGCCCGGCACGCCGATCGGCGCGGGCTGGAGCTCGCCGTCGAGCACGTAGATCCGGACGTTGGCGATCGGCCGGCCGATCGGCGGCAGCGCGTCCCACGTCGCGGGCGGGCCGGTCAGCGCGAGCTCGGTCGCCAGGTGGGTCTCGGTCGGCCCGTACTGGTTGTAGAGCCGGCAGTCCGGCAGCTGCGCGAACAGCGCGGCGATCGCGGGCGTGATCCGCAGCTGCTCGCCGGCGGTGATCACCTCGCGCAGCGCGAGGTCCCGGGCGTCGCGGCCGTGCGCGGCCTCGGCCAGCTGGTGGAGCGCCACGAACGGCAGGAACAGCCGCTCGACCCGCCGGTCCCGGCACAGCCGGAGCAGCTCCGACGGATCGCGGCGCTCGTCGTCGCTCGCCAGCACCAGGCAGCCTCCCGTGCCCCAGGTCGCGAACAGCTCCTGGAACGACACGTCAAAGCTCGGCGAGGCGAACTGCAGGGTGCGCAGCTGCGCCGGGGACCGGGCGCACTGCCAGGCGATCAGGTTGGCGACCGCGCCGTGCGGCATCGCCACGCCCTTGGGGCGGCCGGTCGAGCCCGAGGTGTAGGTGACGTACGCGAGGTCGTCGGGTGCCGGATCGGCGGGCGATCCAGTGCCGGGCGCGCCCGGCGGCTGGTCGATCACCAGGAGCTCGGCCTCGCCGCGCGGCAGGCCCGCCGCGAGCGCCGTCTCGGTGACGACCACGCGCGCCTCGCAGTCGCGCAGCATGAACGCCAAGCGCTCGGCGGGGTAGCTCGGATCGAGCGGGACGTACGCGGCGCCGGCCTGGAGCACCGCGAGCACCGCGATGGGGAACGCCGGGCCGCGCGACAGCGCCAGCGCGACCCGCGTGCCGCGGCCGCAGCCCCGCGCCTGCAGGGCCGCCGCCCACGCCTCGGCGCGCGCGGCGAGCTCGCCGTAGCGCAGCTCCACGTCACCGGCGGCGACCGCGACGGCGTCCGGGGTGCGGCGCGCCTGCGCGCGAAACCGCTCGATGACACTGACCGGTGGCGGCTCGACGGCCGTGCGGTTCCAGTCCTCGACCAGCAGGCGGCGCTCGGGCTCGGCCAGCAGCGGCAGCGCGGCGAGCCGGTCGTCGGGCCGGGCGACGGCGGCCTCGAGCAGCACGCGGTAGTGGCCGAGCAGCCGCTCGATCGTCGCGCGGTCGAACCGGTCGGTGTTGTACTCGACCCAGCCGACCAGGCCGCCGTCGCGCTCCTCGAGCGACACCGTGAGATCGAAGGTCGCGGTCCCGGCGTCGAGCAGCACCGGCTGCAGCGCCGACTCGCCGAGCCGGACCCGCGGGAACGGGTTGTTCTGCAGCCCGAACATGACCTGGACCACCGGCGTGCGGCCGAGATCGCGCGCCGGGGCGAGCGCATCGACCAGCTGCTCGAACGGCAGGTCCTGGTGCTTGTAGGCCGCCAGGCACACCGCGCGGACCTGGCGGACCAGCTCGCGGAAGCTGCGCTCGCCGTCGACCGCGACCCGCAGCACCAGCGTGTTGGCGAAGAACCCGATCAGCCCCTCGAGCTCGCGCCGGTTGCGGCCGGCGATCGGCGATCCGACGACGACGTCGCGCTGCCCGGTGGTGCGCCACAGCAGCGCGTCGAACGCCGCGAGCAGCGTCATGTACAGCGTGACGCCTTCGCGGCGGCTGAACCCGACGAGCGCGGCGACCAGCTCGCGCGGCAGCTCGGGGTACAGCCGCGCGCCGCGCCCCGATCGCAGCGCCGGCCGCGGCCGGTCGGCCGGCAGATCGAGCACGACGGGCGCACCGGCGAGCTGCTGCCGCCAGTGGCCGACCAGGCGCTCGAGCTCCGCGCCGGCCAGCCAGCGGCGCTGCCAGATCGCGAAGTCCGGGTACTGGACCGCCAGCGCGGGCAGCGCCGGCGCGCGGCCGGCCGCCAGCGCCTCGTAGGCCGCGGCGAGCTCGCCGACCAGGATGCCCATCGACCAGTTGTCGCAGACGATGTGATGGGTCACGAGCACCAGCGCGTGATCGCGCTCGGCCAGCCGCACCAGCGTCGCGCGCACGAGCGGCGGCGCGGTGAGATCGAACGGCCGGCTGGCCTCGCGCCGCGCCCGGTCAGCGAGCGCCGCGCCGCGCTCGGCCTCGGGGACCGCCTCGAGGCTGTCGATCGCCAGCGCGAGCTCGCCGGGTGGCGCGATGATCTGCTGCGCCTGCCCGAGCGCCTCGGCGAACCCGGTGCGCAGCGCCTCGTGCCGGCGCACGATCTCGGCCAGCGCGCCGCGCAGCGCGCCGGCGTCGAGCGGCCCGTGCAGCCGGAAGCAGACGCTGACGTTGTAGGCCGCGCGGCCCGGCTCGAGCTGCTCGATGAACCACAGCCGCTGCTGCGCGAACGACAGCGGCAGCGCCTGGCCCGGCGCGCGCGCAACCAGCGGCGGCGCGAGCGGCCGGGCCGCGCTCGAAGCGGCCGGAGCCGGAGCCGGAGACGGAGCCGGGGGGCCGGACATGTTGCCTATGACGGCCGGCCCTCGGTGCGCCCGGGTGCGTCGGCCGCGGCGAGCTCGTCGAGCGTGTCGAAGAACGCGATCCACAGCGCCCACATCTCGCGCGCACCGTCGAGGATCCGGTGGGTCTCGAGCTCGGACAGCTCGCCGGGCAGCGCCGCCTGGGCGCTGTCGATGTGGCCGGGCTCCTGGCGGGCGTGGATCGTCACCCACGGCAGCTGCTTCTCGCCGGTGACCCGCCGCACCGACACGCCGATCCCGGACACCATCGCGAGGTCGGCGACCTCGGTGCCGTACAGGAAGCCGAGGCCGGCCCAGCAATCGCCGGCGGCCTCGCCGTAGCGCTGGACCAGCCGCTCGGTCGCCGGCAGCGGCGGCGCGGCGTTGACCTGCTCGGCGGCAAACCCGACCGCGGTCATCGTCGACACGTAGATCCGCTCGTGGGCGCGCGCCGGGTCGCCCTCGCCGAGCTCCTCCCACAGGATCTTCGACACCGCGGTCTTCATCTCCAGATCGCGCACGTTGCCGATCAGCCGCGACAGGAAGGTCGGGAAGAAGTGCAGCGGGTGCCACCACTGGCCGAGGAACCGCGCGACCTGCGGCCGGTCGAGATCGGGGCTGTTGCGGACGCGCGCGAAGAACCGATGGTCGACCAGCTCGGCTCGACGGCGGTCCTTCATCAACAGCTGTTTCAGGTTTGCGAGCATCGCGCTATCTCCTTGTCGTGTGAGTCAGGAAGGCTTGTCTGCGACGAGCACGCCCCAGCCGAACTCGCCGTCGTCGATCGCGACCTCGATCTCGCGACACGAGGCCGAGAACGCGCGCATCCATTCGCGTGCCGCGGGGTTGGGGGTGTTCTCGGCGCGCTTCGCCGCGACCACGCCGAGCACCTGATAGGTGCGCCGGAGGTGCGGCGACAGCTCGCGCGCGAGCCGGATCCGGAACCCGACGCGCTCGAGCGCCTGCTGGTAGCCGACCAGCGAGTAGCCGGAGTTCCACCGCACGCGGTCGTAGACGTGCTTGCGCGCCCGCGCGCTGACCTCCGGCCGGGGCTGGAGGAAGTCCGACACCACCAGCCGGCCGCCGGGCGCGAGCACGCGGAACATCTCGGCGTGGCTGCGCGGCTTGTCCGGGATCAGGCACAGGGCGTCCTGGCTGACCACGTGGCTGAAGCTCGCCGGCTCGTACGGCATCTGGGTCGCGCTGGCGTGGCGGAACCGCACCCGCTCGACGAGCGCGGGCGCGTCGGCGAGCCGGCCGGCCGCGAACTTGATCCGCTCGGCGCTGAGATCGAGGCCCTCGCAGTGGCAGCCGAACCGCCGGGCGAGGTCGAACACGAAGTTGCCGCAGCCGCAGCCGACGTCGAGCACGCGCGCGCCGGCGGTGAGGCCGGCCTCGTCGCCGAGCAGCTGCGAGGTCGCCGCGGCGGCGGCCCGGTAGTCGTCGGCGTTGCCGTCGGCGAAGTAGCCGGTGTGGAGCACGCCCTCGCTGTCCCAGAAGCTGAGGTAGGTGTCGCAGGTGGAGTCGAAGAACTGCTCGACGTCGCGCTCGGTGAATCCGCTGGTCATCGTGATTGCCTCTGGTGCCTCGGGGTGGCCTCGGTTGCGTCAGACGAATGCGTCGCGGTCGAACTCGGCGTGGCTGGGCAGCGCGCCCGCCGCGCACGCGCCGCCGTCGACCAGCTGGACCGTGCCGTGCACGAAGCCGGCGCGCTCGCTGGCGAGGAACGCGGCGACCGCGGCGAACTCGTGGAGCGCGCCGATCCGGCCGAGCGGGATGTGGCGCACCATGCGGCGCACCTCGGTCTCGACGTCGCTGCCGCGCCGCGCCGCGAGGCCGGCGGCCGCGCGCTCGACCGGCGGGGTGCGGATGTACGCGGGCGCGAGCACGTTGACCGTGATCCCCGACGCGGCGAGCTCGGTGACCAGGCCCTGGGCGAACCGCAGGATGCCGGTGCGGAACACGCCGGACAGCGTCAGATCGCCGACCGGGCGGACCGCGGTCTCCGACGCGATGAACAAGAGGCGCCCCCAGCCGCGCGCCCGCAGGTGGGGCAGCGCCGCGAGCGCCACGCCGATCGCCGGGTACAGCACGGTGTCCGCGGCCGCGCGATAGCCGGCGACGTCGAACGCGGTCGGGTGGCCGAGCGGCGGCCCGCCGGTGTTGGCCACCGCGATGTCGAGCCGGCCAAGCCGCTCGGCTGTGCCGTCGATCCAGCGCCGGGTCTCGTCGTCGCGCTGCAGGTCGACCCGCGCGCCGAGCACCTGGCCGCGGGCGATCGCGCGCAGCTCGCGCACCGCCGCGGCGAGCCGGTCGGGATCGCGCGCGCAGATCGCGACGTCGGCGCCCTCGCGGGCGAGCTCGCGCGCGATCGCCAGGCCGAGGCCGCTCGAGCCGCCTCCGATCGCCGCGACCCGGCCGGTCAGCCCGAGGTCCATGCTCGCTCCTTGTCCGCGGCCGCCCCGCCCAGCGCGTAGCCGTAGCGCTTCATCAGCGGCCACGCGAGCGCGACCGTCGCGAGCTGCGCGCGGGCCGACAGCTCGGACCGCCACGCCGCGTCGTCGGGCCGGATCAGCGTGGTCCCGCTACGGAACCGATCGGGGTTGCCGGTCACGGTGTGGTTCGGGCGCAGCTCGGCGGTCCGTCCCGACACCGGGTTGGTCGACGGATCGCCGCCGCACAGCGCGATCAGCCGATCGAGTGTCCGGGCCGGCTCGCGAATGAAGTCCTCGTAGCGCAGGAACATCGACGCGGCGGGGTGGCGGCGGACCAGCGCGCCCGACGCCAGGTTGAACCCGATCCAGTACGCCGTGCTGCGCGCGGCCGACATCACGTACGCGTAGTCCTTCTGCCGGCTCCACGAGTGGGCGGTCGCGCGCGGGTCGCGCACCAGGTGCAGGAACCGCGGCGCGATGCCCTCGACGTGGGGTAGCAGCGCTGCCTCGCCGGGGATCTTGGTGCTGTCGACGATGACCCGGCAGCCGGTGACCTCGGCGATCGCGCGGTACAGCCGCGCCATCGTCGCGGCGTGCGCGCGGCGCGCCTCGGGCCGATCGCCGTCGCGCAGCACGCTCCAGGTGTGGCGGGTCCGCAGGCTCACCACCTGGCGCCGCACCATGTCGCGGGCGTGCGCCTCGGCCGACGCCCCGGCCGGCAGCTCGGCGGCGAGCACGCGCGACCAGATCGGGCACGCGACGAGCCGCGCGCCGCAGCCGCAGCGGTCGTTCGAGCCGTTGCCGTGGGCGTTCTTCCACAGGAAGTGCAGCTCGCCGACGTGGAAGAACCCGGGCACCTCGTTGAGCAGGTTGCCGATCAGGGTGCTGCCGTTGCGGCACCACCCGTTGATCGACAGCACCTGGATCGCGGAATTCGTCATGCGGCTAGACCAGGGAGGCGATGAAGAAGTGAGTCGGCAGGTGGATCGCGAGCGCGGTGCGGATCTCGCCCTGCACGGCGAGCCCGTCGCGGGCGAACGTCCCGTCGGGCGGCCGGCCGAACCCGATCGCGGACCGGCCGGTGTCGAACAGCGTCGCGCCGGCAAAGAAGTCGCCGACGACGATCGTGCCGGCGCCGACCATCCGGGTCCGCGCGATCCGGATGCCGAGCCCGGCCAGCCCGGTCACGACGTCCTGGCGCGGCACGAGGTAGCGGAAGTAGTCCGCCGAGTTCATCACGATCCCGTCGGCCGACCCGCCCATCTGCTCGACCTGCTCGCACGCGGTGAGCAGCGAGGACACCGGATCGGGGCCGGGCGCGAGCCGGCGCGCCCCGGCGATCTCGAGCAGGCCGCCGCGCCCGAGCACCAGCGTCTGGTTCTCGGCGGTGCCGAGCCGGACCAGCAGCCGGAAGTCGATGAAGCTCGCGAGCGCGACCGGGTCGGCGAGCAGCCCCTCGGGGACCTGCACCCACGCGGTCGTCGGCCGCAGCGCGGCGGCGCCGGCGTGGAACTCGAACGCCGCCTCCACGCGCAGCTGGTCGTCGCGCACCCGCTTCGCGCCCTCGGCGGGCCGGGTCTCGAACCAGTACCGCGGCTCGCCGCCCTCGGCCTTGACGGTCTTGAACAGGCTGCGCACCGCGATCCGCGGCCGCCGCGCGAAGCCGGGGAACTGATCGGTGATGGTCGTCGGGAACTCGACCCGCGCCGCGGTGCCCGCCGCGGCGAACGCCGCGGCGAACGCCTGGCCGGGAGACTGGCCAGGGGACTGGGTCGGAGGGATCGGAGAATGAACGCTCGGTGCGGAAGCCATGAGGTCCTCGCGGTTGGCCGGTCCGGGTCGCCCGGGCCTACTCGATCGGCCGCAGCTCGGCGGTATGCGACGACGCCCGGCGATGCAGGACCTTGCGAACCGCCCGGATCAGGTCGTCGCAGTCGGCGCGGGTCAGCGTCGGCGACATCGGGATGTCGATCGCGTGGGACAGGTGCTGCGCCGTCGCGGGCAACAGCGCGCGGATCTCCGACGGCGTCATCCCCGGGAACATGAACCGCCAGTTCCAGAAGCACCGGACATTGAGATCGTTCGGCGCCCCCAGCGCGCGCGCGTCCACGCCCTCGCGGCGCAGCGCCGCGGCGACCTGGACGACCTGCTCGGCCGACGCATGCGGCAGCCGGAACACCAGCGCGTCGCCGAGCAACGCCCCCGGGCTGACCGGCGCGCGCAGCGCGATCCGGTCGAGCTCGGCGAGCTGGCCGGCGACGTGGTCGTAGTTGGCGCGCAGCACCTCGAGCCGGCGCGGCAGGCGCGTCATCTCGGCGCGTGCCAGCGCGGCGCGGATCTCGTCCATGCGAAAGCTGTAGATCGGGTAATCGAGATCGCAGATCTCCGGGACCGCGGCCGCGAAGTGGCGCCGGAACCGGCCCTCGTAGGCACCCGACAGCACGACCGCCCGGGCGAACTGGGTCGCGTCCTTGCAGACCAGGAACCCGCCCTCGCCGGTGTTGAGCGACTTGTCGGACTGCGTGCTGAACGCGCCGGCCGCGCCGTGCGTTCCGGCGTGCTTGCCGGCGAGCACGACGCCGAGCGCGGGGACCGCGTCCTCGACGACCGGGACCTGCCACTTGCGCGCGACCGCGAGGATCGCCGGCATGTCGCTCGCGAATCCGCGCATGTGGACGACCACGATCGCGCGCACCGCGCTCGTCATCTTGCGCTCGAGGTCGGCGACGTCGAGGTGCAGGTCGTGATCGCACTCGATCAGCAGCGGGCGGCAGCCCGCGAGCAGGATCGCGCTCGGCGTCGCCGCGAACGTGAACCCCGGACACGCGACCAGCGATCCGGGCTCGAGCTGCAGCGACATCAGGCCGAGCGCGATCGCCGCGGTGCCGCTCGACACCGCGAGTGCGTGCTCGACTCCGAGGTAGCGGCGCAACGCGGCTTCGAACCGCCCGGTCTCGGTATCGCCGTATTGTCGATAATCATATCGAAAATACAGTCGATTCTCCAGTGCCTGCCGGGGAGCGCGAAGGTCCTCGTCGTCGACGAATACGTTGCCCTTGTCGTAGGTCGGCCAGGGGGTCGAGCGGACGGACTTCTCCATTGAGCTCCTGGTCAGAAGGAATCAGCGCGCGTGCGCGCCTCCACCTGAGTGGCACAGACAATAGCGGACGCGACCTCGAAGTCAAGGACTGCAGAACAATCTTGAATCGATTACGGAATTCTTATCCGGATTAGTTATCCGGATTGGATATCCGGATTAACTCCATCGAACCGAGAATCAGCACAGATAGCCGGATCGAGTGTGACCGAAGCATCCTAAGAGCGCTCTCCAGGGGGATCGGATCAGTGTGCGCCAGTGCGCGGGAGGTGGCAGAATTCGTTCGCACGCCACCCGGCAATCGCACTCTCACCCGCGATCCGGATACCTGCCGCCGTACGTGCCACGCGCAACCTGACCTGCAGGATTCGCGATCGCCGACGGAGAGCGCCGCGCGCGCGACGCGTCGAACTTTGCCATCCGCTCATGCAGATGTTTTGTACGGTGCGCAGAGGAACGACTGCGGTGTTCTGGACCGTATGCGGGATTACGCTTCATTCATGCGGGCAAGGCGTGATGGCCGTGCCCACCGGACGATGCCGCACAGCCCGTCCGTGTCGACATGCCCGGTCCGCGAGCTATACAGCGCGGCGGGTTGTCGCGCTGCGCCAAGGTCACTGGCTCATGCTGACAACGGCGACGCTTTTGACGGGGATGCGAAGCCCGTCGCGGCAACATGACCCGGCGCCCGCGCTCGCGATCTCGTGTGCCGCACAATGCGTCACGCGATCGCCGGCCTCGCCACATCGATCTCGATACATTGACTTCGCGAACTCCGTACCAACACCTCATTCGAAAGGAGACCTCGTGAATCACCTGTTCAAGACAGCAGTGCTATCCGGCGCACTCGCACTGAGCACGGCGTTGTTTGCGTGCACCGGCAGCGCGCCGTCCAGCGCGCCTGCCCAGGCCGATAGCTCGGCGGCGATCACCCCGGCCAGCGGCAACGTGTGCGACCAGTTCTGCCAGAGCCAGGGCGGCCCGCACTACCTCATCGACTTCGCCACCAGCGAGGCCCAGTGCACCCAGAAGGGCGGTGACTGGTACACCGCCGATCAGGACTACGAGGGACCGCCGCCGGGCTGCTGCTGCCACTGCACCGAGCCCGGGTTCTGCCTGTGATTCAGCCCGCCGGTGGGTCGGGCCGGGGCTCGCGCAGCCGGTAGCCGACCCCGGCCTCGGTGAGCAGCCACTGCGGCCGCGCCGGATCGGCCTCGATCTTGCGCCGCAGCGCGCCCATGTGGACGCGCAGGTAGTGGACCTCGTCGACGGCGTTGGGGCCCCAGATCTCGCGCAGCAGCTGGTGATGGGTCAGCACGCGGCCGGGGTGGCGCGCCAGCTCGAGCAGCAGCCGGAACTCGATCGGGGTCAGGTGGACCTCGTGGCCGCTGACCGTCACGCTGTGGCGCGGCTGATCGATCTTGATCGGGCCGACCTCGATGACGTCGGGCGTCGGCGTGCCGCCGACCCGGCGCAGCGTGACCCGGATCCGCGCGAGCAGCTCGCTGGCGCCGAACGGCTTGGTCAGGTAGTCCTCGGCGCCGGCGTCGAGCGCGGTGACCTTGTCGCCTTCCTGGCCGCGCGCCGACAGCACGATCACCGGTGGCCGGCTGTCCGGGGGGACCCTGCGCAACAGGGTCAGGCCGTCGCCGTCGGGCAATCCGAGGTCGAGCAGGATCACCGCGGGGTGGACCCGGGCGATCGCGTCGATCGCCTCGGCGATCGTGCCGGCCTCGGCGACCGCGTGGCCGTGGCCGGCGAGCGTGGTGCGCAGGAACCGCCGCAGCTGCGGATCGTCGTCGACGACGAGGATCGTGTTCGGGATCGTCGTCATGACCCGGACTCCCGCCCCGGTGGCGGGGCGGTGCGCGGCTCGGGCTCGGACGCCGGGCGCACGCGCGGGACCGGCCGGACCGGCAGGACCTCGAGCTCGTCGACCGCGGGCCGCCGGGCCGCCGGGTGCTCGGCGGGCAGCTCGACGCGGAACCGGGCACCACCGCCGGGTGCGCGGTCGACGCGGACCCGGCCGCCGTGGGCCTCGACGATCGCGCGCACGACCGCGAGGCCGAGGCCGGCGCCGGGCGCGTTCGACGCGCGCACGAACTTGTCGAACACGGTGGCGCGCAGGTCGGGCGGCACGCCGGGGCCGTGATCGACGACGTCGAGCTCGACGATCGCACCGCTCGAGCGGGCGCGCAGCTCGATCGGCGGCGCGCCGTGCTTGGTCGCGTTGTCGATCAGGTTGATCAGGACCTGCTCGAACAGCACCGGGTCGACCGGGACCACCAGGTCGGACGGGACGTCGAGGTCGACCTTCCAGCTGCCGAGCGTGCCCTCCAGCCGGGTCAGCGCGCCGCCGATCAGCTCCTCGACCGGGATCAGCTCGCGGACCGGCACCAGGCCGCTCTCGACCCGGGTCAGCGACAGCAGATTTGCAAGCACGCGCTCGAGCCGGCGGGCGTCGTCGACGATCTGGGTCAGCAGCTCGCGGCGCGCCGCGCCGGGCAGCCGGTCCTCGTCGTCGCGCAGCGTGGTCGCCGCGCCGGTGATCACGGCGAGCGGCGTGCGCAGGTCGTGCGACACCGCCGACAGCAGCGCGTTGCGCATCTCCTCGGTGCGCGCGCGCAGCGTGGCCTCGCGGGCCTGCTCGGCGAACTTGACCCGGCCGAGCGCCAGCCCGGCCTGGCGCGCGATCGCCTCGATCAGCGGCACGGCCGTCCCGCCGCGCCGCCGGGGATCCTGCTTGGCCTGGACCGCGATCACGCCGACCGCATCATCGCCCGACAGCAGCGGCACCGCCAGGATGTGCGCGCCGGGCAGCGTGTCGGTGCCACGCCCCGCGGCCTGCTTGTGCTCGAACGCCCACCGCACCACGCCGAGCTCCTGCGGCGCGAGCGGCATCAGGCCGGCGACCGCGACCAGCGCACCCGGCTCGGCGCTGCCCGGCGCGGACTCCGGGACCAGCACGGCGGCCGACACCGGGAACGACGCCTCGAGGTGCAGGGCGGTCACCGCCGCGACGTCGCCGGACGCGATCGCCGCCGTGATGTCGCGGGTGAACGCGAGCAGCGCCGCGGTGTGGCGCTCGCGGATCAGCGCGTCGCGCTCCTGGCGGCGCAGCCGCGTGGTCAGCGTGCTGATCACCAGGCCGGCCGCGAACATCACGACGAAGGTCATGAGGTAGCGCAGGTCGGACACCGCGAACGTGTACCTGGGCGGCACGAAGCAGAAGTCGAACGCGGCGACCGCGAGCGACGCGGCGACCAGCGACGGCCCGCGCCCGGCGAGCGAGGCCACCGTGATCGCGATCAGGTACAGCATCGTGACCTCGGCGATCGTCGCGTAGTCGGCGAGGGTCATGCCGAGCGCGGTCGCGACCGCGATCGCCAGCACCGCCCAGCCGTACGCCCAGGCGCTGGGCTGCTCGCGCGGGATCGGCGACGCCGGCGGCGGCCGGCCCTCGTCGATCGGCGCGATCACGTGGACCTCGATCGTGCCGGAGCCGCGGATCAGCGTGTCGAGCAGGCTGCCGCGCACCAGGTCGCGCCACCGCGCGTGGGTCGGCTTGCCGGTGACGATCCGGCTGACGTTGGTCTGCCGCGCGTGCTCGAGCAGCACGCCCGCCACGGTCCGCCCGGCGAGCCGGATCACCTCGCCGCCGAGCGCCTCGGCGAGCCGCAGGTGGGCCTCGACCCGCTCGCGGTCCTTGTCGCCCAGCGGCGGTGCGCCGAGCAGCTCGACGTGCGCGGCGCCCCAGCTGGCGTGCAGCCCCTCGGCGATCCGCTTGGTCGCGCGGATCAGCCGCTCCGAGCCCGGGCTCGGGCCGACGCACACCAGGATCCGGTCTGCGGTCGGCCACAGCGACGAGATCCCGTGCTGCTTGCGGTAGGCGAGGACCTCGGCGTCGACCCGCTGTGCCGTGCGCCGCAGCGCGAGCTCGCGCAGCGCGAGCAGGTTGCCCTTCTGGAAGAAGTTCTGGACCGCGCGCTGGGCCTGCTCGGGGACGTAGACCTTGCCCTCGGCGAGCCGGTCGAGCAGCTCGTCGGGCGAGATGTCGACCAGCTCGAGCTCGTCGGCGCGCTCGAACAGCAGGTCGGGCACGGTCTCGCGCACCCGGACCCCGGTGATCTGCTGGATCACGTCGGACAGGCTCTCGATGTGCTGGACGTTGACGGTGGTGTGGACATCGATCCCGGCGTCGAGCAGCTCGAGCACGTCCTGCCAGCGCTTGACGTGCTGGCTGCCGGGCGCGTTGGTATGGGCGAGCTCGTCGATCAGGATCCGCGCCGGCCGGCGCGCCAGCACAGCGTCGAGATCGAGCTCGGTCAGCCGGACGCCGCGGTGCTCGATCGTACGGCGCGGGATCACCGGCAGGCCGGCGACCAGCTCCTCGGTCTCGGGCCGGCCGTGGGTCTCGACGATGCCGATCACGACATCGTCGCCATCGGCGCGCGCCCGCCGCGCCTCCTGCAGCATCGCGTAGGTCTTGCCAACGCCCGGCGCCGCGCCGAAGAAGATCTTCAGCCGCGCGCGGACCGCACGGCTCTCCTCGGCCTTGAGGTTCTCCAGCAAGGCATCGGGATCGGGGCGGTCGTCGCGGCTGTCATCCATTCGGCTGGGCGGGCCCGAGCTTGCTGTCCAGGGCCCGATTCAAGAGTAGGACATTCACCCGCGGTTCGCCCAGCACGCCGAGCGTCCGGCCCTCGACATGGTCATCGACCAGCTGGCGGACCGCCGCCTCGGGCTGGCCGCGCAGCTTCGCAACCCGGGCGACCTGGTAGTAGGCGGCGGCCGGCGAGATGTGCGGATCGAGCCCCGAGGCCGACGAGGTGACCAGATCGACCGGCACCGGCTGGGTGTTCCCCGGGTCCGCTGCGCGCAGGGCGGTGATCCGGTCCTGGGCGCTCCTGGCCAGCGTCGGGTTCGGGCCGAGGTGGCCGTGATCGTCGACGAAACCGGATTCGCCGAGGTTGGTCCCGGTCGAGTTCGACGCATCGTAGTTGGCATCGGCGGTCAGCCGGCTCCAGAAGTACGCCGGGTTGTCGAACGGCTGGCCGATCAGCTCCGAGCCGACGACGCGGCCGTCCTTGTCATGGATCAGCGAGCCGGTGGCCTGGTGCGGGAACGCCACGGCGGCGATCGCATCCATCACCAGCGGATAGACGAAGCCGCACAGCACCGTGAACACGAGCAGCGAGACGATCGCGGGGCGCAGGGTTTGCTTCATGGCTACTTTCCTCGGGCCAGGCTCAGGCCAGGCCCAGGCCGGACAGGATCAGGTCGATCAGCTTGATGAACGGGAACGGCAGGATCAGCCCGCCGACGCCGTACACCAGGATGTTGCGGCGCAGCGTGACGGCCGCCGGCGCGGCGCGCACGGTCAGCCCGCGCAGCGCGAGCGGGATCAGCGCGATGATGATCAGCGCGTTGAAGATCACCGCCGACAGCACGGCGCTCGCCGGCGAGTGCAGGCGCATGATGTTGAGCGCCTCGAGCTGCGGGTAGGTCCCGACGAATGCGGCCGGGATGATCGCGAAGTACTTGGACACGTCGTTGGCGATCGAGAACGTGGTCAGCGCGCCGCGCGTCATCAGCATCTGCTTGCCGACGGTGACGACCTCGAGCAGCTTGGTCGGGTTGGAGTCGAGGTCGACCATGTTGCCGGCCTCCTTGGCGGCCTGGGTGCCGCTGTTCATCGCGACCGCGACGTCGGCCTGGGCGAGCGCCGGCGCGTCGTTGGTGCCGTCGCCGGTCATCGCGACCAGGTGGCCCTTGTCCTGGTAGTCGCGGATCATCGTCAGCTTGTTCTCCGGCGTGGCCTCGGCGAGGAAGTCGTCGACCCCGGCCTCGGCGGCGATCGCCGCGGCGGTCACCGGGTTGTCGCCGGTGATCATCACGGTCCGGATCCCCATCCGCCGCATCTCGCCGAACCGGTCCCGGATCTTGTCCTTGACCACATCGGCGAGCTGGACCACGCCGAGCACGTTGCCGCCGTCGGCGACCACCAGCGGCGTCGCGCCGCGCTTGGCGACGTTATCGACCGCGGCGCGCACGTCGGCCGGCAGCCCGGCGCCCGGGCGGTGCGGATCGCCGGTGGTCACGATGTGGCGGGCGATCGCGTCGCTCGCGCCCTTGCGGATGGAACGCTTCGCGTTCCTCCTCTCATCCTGGTCCTCGCCGCTGCGCGGCTCGGGGGCGTCGAAGTCGACCCCGCTCATTCGGGTCTGCGCGGTGAACGGGACCGGCCGCGCGCCGTCGGGCACGGTGATCGGGCGGGCGAGCTTGCCGACCCCGAGCGCGACGATGCTCTTGCCCTCGGGCGTGTCGTCGGACAAGGACGCCATCACCGCGGCCTCGGCGAGCTGCGCCTCGCCGACCCCGGCGGCCGGGAAGAACGCGGTGGCCTGGCGATTGCCGTGCGTGATCGTGCCGGTCTTGTCGAGCAGCAGGACATCCACGTCGCCGGCGGCCTCGACCGCGCGGCCGCTGGTCGCGATCACGTTGGCCTGGATCATCCGGTCCATGCCGGCGATCCCGATCGCCGACAGCAGGCCGCCGATCGTCGTCGGGATCAGGCAGACCAGCAGCGCGACCAGCACGGTCAGGGTCACGACCTGGGCGGTGCCCCCGGCGGCCGCCATCTCGCGCGCCGCGAACACGCCGAACGGGTACAGCGCGACCGTCACCAGCAGGAACACGATGGTCAGCCCGGCGAGCAGGATGTCGAGCGCGATCTCGTTGGGCGTCTTCTTGCGCCTGGCGCCCTCGACCATGGCGATCATCCGGTCGAGGAAGCTCTCGCCCGGCTTCGCGCTGATCCCGATGATCAGCCAGTCCGACAGCACGGTGGTCCCGCCGGTCACCGCGCTGCGGTCGCCGCCGCTCTCGCGGATCACCGGGGCGCTCTCGCCGGTGATCGCGCTCTCGTTGACCGACGCGACGCCCTCGAGGATGTCGCCGTCGCCGGGGATGATCTGGCCGGCCTCGACCAGCACGACGTCGCCGGGCCGGAGCTGCGATGACGGCCGGTCCTGCCTGGGCGCGTCGCGCCGGGGCTCGGCCAGCACCACCGCCGGCACGTCCTTGCGCGCCTTGCGCAGGCTGTCGGCCTGGGCCTTGCCGCGGCCCTCGGCCATCGCCTCGGCGAAGTTGGCGAACAGCACGGTGAACCACAGCCACACGCTGATCGCCGCGATGAACCCGGGCGACGCGTCCCCGGCGCCGGTGACCAGCGCGTGGACGAACAGCAGGGTGGTGAACGCGCTGCCGATCTCGACGACGAACATCACCGGGTTGCGGATCATGCGGCGCGGATCGAGCTTGCCCACCGCGTCCTGGACCGCGCGGCGGACGATCGGCCCGTCGAACAGCGGGCGGGCGGTGACACGAGGATGAGTCGACATGGCGGTTCACGCTCCGGTCACGGATGCAGCACCAGGTGCTCGACGATCGGGCCGAGCGCCAGCGCGGGGACGAACGACAGGGCGCCGACCAGCAGCACGACGCCGACCAGCAAGATCACGAACAGCGGGCCGTGCGTCGGCAGCGTGCCCGACGACGGCGGCACGATCTTCTTCTTCGCCAGCGAGCCGGCGATCGCCAGCGTCGGGATCACGATCCAGAACCGCGCCACGAACATGCAGATCCCGCCGGCGGTCGCCATGAACGTGCCGCTGCCGGTCAGCCCGCCGAACGCCGAGCCGTTGTTGTTGCCCTGCGAGATGAACGCGTACAGCACCTCGGAGAACCCGTGCGGTCCGTGGTTGGCGATCGCCTTCGTGTAGGTCTCGTCGGCGAAGCACGCGAACCCGGCGCCGAGCAGCACCGCGGCGACCGGCACGAGGATCGCCCAAGACGCCATCTTCATCTCGTAGGCCTCGATCTTCTTGCCGAGGAACTCGGGAGTCCGGCCGACCATCAGGCCGGCGATGAACACCGCGACGATCGCGAAGATCAAGAGGCCGTACAGCCCCGAGCCGACGCCGCCGAACGACACCTCGCCGAGCGCGATCAGGAACATCGGCCCGGCGCCGCCGAGCGGCGCGTAGCTGTCGTGCATCGAGTTGACCGAGCCGTTCGACGCCGCGGTCGTCGTGGTCGCCCACAGCGCCGACGCCGAGATCCCGAACCTCGCCTCCTTGCCCTCCATGTTGCCGCCCGGCTGCAGCGCCGACGCACGGGAATCGACCGACAGCGAGCTGAACGCCGGGTTGGGCTGCTGCTCCTGGTGCAGGGTCAGTGCCACGAACGGGACCAGCAGGATCGCCATCGTCACCAGCAGCGCGATGCCCTGCTTGCGCGCGCCGACCATCCGGCCGAACGTGAAGCAGGTCGCGCCCGCGATCAAAAGGATCGCGAGGTTCTCGAAGAAGTTGGTCAGCGGCGTCGGGTTCTCGAGCGGGTGCGCCGAGTTCACGTTGTAGTAGCCGCCGCCGTTGGTGCCGAGCTGCTTGATCGCGACCTGCGACGCGACCGGCCCGACCGCGATCGGCTGCTCGGTGACCGGCGGCACCACCGTGCCCGGCCTGGCATCGGCGGGCGGCGTGCCGGGCTGCGCATCCAGCAGCACGGCGGTCTGCTTGCCGTCGGGAGTCTGCGGCACGCCCTGCTGGATCAGCACCACCGCCAGCACGATCGACAGCGGCAGCAGGATGTACACCGTCGAGCGCGTCAGATCGACCCAGAAGTTGCCGACGGTCTCGGCGTGCTTGCGCGCGAAGCCGCGGATCAGCGGGATCAGCACGGCCATGCCGGTGGCAGCCGACACGAAGTTCTGCACGCCGAGCGCGGCGGACTGGACCAGGTGGCTCATCGTCGTCTCGCCGCCGTAAACCTGCCAGTTCGTGTTGGTCGCGAAGCTGACCGCCGTGTTGAATGCGATCCGCGGATCGACGTTGGGCAGGCTGTTGGGGTTCGCCGGCAGGTACGCCTGCAGCCGCTGCAGCAGGTACACCACGGCGATACCGAGCACGTTGAACACCAGCGCGGCGACCGCGTACTGCTTCCAGGTCTGCTCCTGGTCGGGCTTGACCCCGAACAGCCGGTACAGCAGGCGCTCGATCGGGCCGAGCACGCGCTGGGCGAGCTTTGCCTCGCCGGTGTAGACCCGCGCCATGTACGCGCCGAGCGGGAGACCGAGCGCGACCAGCACGACCGCGTAGAGCACGATCTGGCCGATACCGGCGGCGGTCATTGCAGCTTCTCCGGCTTGAACAGCGCGACAAACAGATAGACGAGCAGGCCGACGGACAGGATGCCGGCGAGCCAGAACAGGGCGGTCATCGATTCATCTCCTCTCGGCTCTTCTCGGCTCCTCTCGGCTCACAGCCGGTCGAAGAACCGGATCATCGCGATCGAGAGCCCGAACAGGGCGATGGTCAGCAGCAGGTAGAGCAGATCGAGCATCGGATCTCCTCATCAGAACGGGGCGGTGATCCGGGAGTCCCATCAGGAGCAAGCCGTGACCACATGATCGTGCTCGTAGGTAACCGGTCCCGGATCAAGGCCGCCTCAAGATGGCACCTAGATCGCGTCAAGCTCCCAGGCATGCCCCGAGTGCGTGCAGCCAGCATGCCGCCAGACCGACCTCAAGATTCCGTCAAGAGAATGGTGGATCGCGGTCCGTGCGCCGGCGCGCGGTCAACGACCACGAGCTCGCGCTCCAGCACCCAGCCGGCGAGATGCCTGCTCGACTCGTGGCCATTCCGGACGCGGATCGGCTTGATGCGATCTCGAGCCGGTCTTGCCGATGGCCCCCGGTCTGCGGCCCTGCGCGCGCGGGCGGCGTGGTCGAAACTCGGCGGATCGCGGAGGTCGCGGCAAGCGATGGGTCCGGTAGCTCGCGCCTGCTCGGCTCCCCGGCCCACAGTGGCAGATGACCGCGCTCTACGCCGTCGCGTTCCTGTCGAGCCTCGGGTTCAGCATCGTGGTGCCGTTCCTGGTGTTCCTGGTCACCCGGTTCGGCGGCAACGCGTTCGTGCTCGGTGCGATCGGGGCCGCATTCTGGGCCGCGCAGCTCGTCGGCTCGATCTGGCTCGGTGCGCTGTCCGATCGGATCGGCCGCAAGCGGGTGCTGCTGCGCAGTCAGCTCGGCGCGATGGCGGCGTGGCTGATCTTCCTGGGCGCGCTGCGCGCACCGAGCGTCGAGCTCGGCCGCGTCGAGGCCCAGGCGGTCGGCGCGTTCGCGGTGACGCTGCCGCTGGCCCTGATCGCGCTCGCCCGGATCACCGACGGGCTGTTCAACGGCAGCATCTCGGTCGCCAACGCCTACCTGGCGGACCTCGCCGACGAGGACGAGCGCAAGCTCGGCTACGCACGGCTCGGCGCGGCGTCGAGCTTCGGCTTCGTCGTCGGCCCCGTGATCGCGGGGCTGATCGCGCGCACCGACGCGGGCATGACCGCCGTGATCGTCCTGGCGTTCGCGCTGTCGGCGACCGCTGCGCTGCTGGTCCGGTTTCGCCTCCCCGCCGTCCCGCCGCGCCCGACCACGGCGATCGAGGTCGCGCGCGCCGGCGGTGACCTCGCGCAGAAGCCGCTCGGGGGCGGCTGCCCCGAGGCCGTGCGCCATCCGCGCTGGCGCGTGCGCGCCGTGCTCGCGATCCCGGCGCTGCGTCCGATGATCGCGCTCTACTTCCTGATCTACCTGGCATTCAGCATCTACGTGACGGCGTTGCCGATCCACGCCGTGATCGACGTCGGATGCAGGGCGACCCAGCTGGCGCGGCTGTACGTGACGCTCGCGCTCGCGCTGGCCGTCACGGAGCGGTTCGCGCTGCCGAGGATCGCGCGCAGGCTCGCGACGCCGGTGATCGCCGCGGCCGGCTGCTCGTTGCTGATCGCCGCCTATCTGCTGGTCAGCCGGAGCTCCGAGCCGGCGCTGATCGCCGGCGCCGTGCTGTACGGCGTCGGGAACGGGCTGATGTGGCCATCCTACCTGGTGATGCTGTCGCGCAGCGGTCCGGCGGAATATCAAGGATCGATCCAGGGCGTGGGCAGCAGCGCCGGCAGCCTGGCCAGCATCGCCGGCACGGTGACGGGCGGCGTCCTGTTCGTGGCGATCGGCGTCGCGACGTTCTACGTGGCGGCGGCCGTCGTGGCCGCGGCAACGTGCATGTTCCTGTTCGTCGCGCTCGCCGGACTTCGGCCCGGGGCGATGGGCTCAGTCCGGGACGCTCGCGAGCAGGGCGCCGAGCCCCTCGGACATCGTCGGGTGGGCCAGGATCGCGTCGCGCAGCGCGGTGTACGGAAGGCCGGCGAGCATCGCGATCTGGACGACTGAGACCACCTCGCCGGCCTCGGCGCCGAGCATCGTGAAGCCGACGATCCGATCGCCGGTGGCGTCGACCACGATCTTCAGGAAGCCTCGCATCTCGCCGATCGCCCGCGCGCGCAGCACCCGGGTCATCGGCAGCCGCGCGATGCGCACCGCGAGGCCCTGGCGCTGCGCGGTGGCCTGGTCGAGCCCGACCCGTGCGAGCTGGGGATCGGTGAACAGGCAGAATGGCACCAGCCGGCCGCGCGTCGACCGCGGCTTGCCCGAGAGGTTGTCGCGCACGGTCCGGAAGTCGTCGAACGCGGCGTGGGTGAACATCGGGCTGCCGGCGCATTCGCCCATCGCCCACACGCCGGGCGAGGTCGTCTGCAGCCGGTCGTCGACCTTCACGAAGCCGCGTGCGTCGAGCGCGATCCCCGCCTCTTCGAGCCCGATCCCGCGGGTGTTCGGCGTGCGCCCGGCCGCGACCAGGAGGTCGGAGCCCTCGATCGTCTGCTCGCCCTCCGCCGTCTTCACGCGCACGCGCACGCGCTGGCCGGACCTTCCCTCCACGGCCAGCTGTGCGGCGCCGAGCACGATCTCGATCCCCTCCTCCTCGAAGATCGTGTGCAGCGCGGCCGCGACCTCGGGCTCCTCGCGCGGCATCAGCTGGGTATCGCGCCCGACCATCGTCACCCGGCTGCCGAACCGCCGGAACGCCTGGGCGAGCTCGACGCCGATATAGCCCACGCCGATCACGATCAGGTGCGCCGGCAGGCGGTCGAGCTCGAGCGCCTCGACGTGGGTGAGCGGCGCGGCCTGGACGAGCCCCGGGATGTCCGGTACCGTGGCGCGCGTTCCGAGGTCGAGGAACAGCTGGTCGGCGACGAACCGGCGCGTGCTGCCGTCGACCAGCCGCGCCTCGATCGACCGCGGCCCCACGACGCGGCCCTCGGCGAGCAGGAACGTCAGGTGCGACGTCGCGAACCGCGCGCGGTGGGCGGCGATCTCGGCATCGACCATGGCGCGCTTGCGCGCTCGCACACCGGCCATGTCGACCGTGACCTCGTGGGTCCGTACGCCGTACTCCATCGCATGATTCACAAAGTTCGCGACCTGCGCACTGTGGATCACGTTCTTGCTCGGTAGACAGGCAATGTTCGGGCACGCGCCGCCGATCAATCCACGCTCGATCACGACCACGGGGTTGCCCTGTCCGGCGAGCTCCCAGGCCAGGTTCTTGCCCGATTCGCCGCCGCCGAGCACGATATTTGCTACACGCTCGTCTTGACTCATACGATCCTGGTCATTGTCTGATGCGGTGTTGTCGTCTCCTCAAGATCAGGCCTACCAGTCGCACAATGCATCAGCAAGCCGAGCGAGCTGGTGTGGCCGGGGCGCGCGGTCCCGGGCGCCCGCGGATCCAGCCGGCCGGCGCCGAGCGAGAGCGCCCGGCGAGGGCTTCGCAATCGCAGCCGGACACGACGTGGCCGGTCGGATGGCCGGCGAGCCGCAGCTGGTCACCGCGACCGGCCTCGGGCGTCACCGAAGGTGGGACGCTCCCCGACCGCGCCGTCCGGCTTGTGCGGGACGCCATGACGGGCGCGTGGCCACCAGCGCCGATCCCGGTGTACTGTCCGGCTCATGACGCGCGATCGACCGCTGCCCGGTGGCAAGCTGGAGTACGCCGTCCTCGTGGCCGTCTGGGAGGGCGGCGCGGTCACGGTGCGCGAGCTGCACGAGCGGGTCGGCGTGCCGCTCGGACTGGTCTACACCACGACCGCGCGCGTGCTCGATCGGCTGCATGCCAAGCAGCTGGTGGAGCGGATCAAGGAGGGCCGGGCGTTTCGCTACCGGGCCGCGGCGTTCCGGCACGAGATCGAGCGCGCGCGGCTGACCCGGACGCTGTCCAGCGTGCTCGTCGGGGGAACCCGGCCCGCGCTCGCCACGCTCGTCGAGGTCATGGAGGAGATCCGGCCGGGGCTGGTCGACGAGCTCGCGGCGACGATCGACGCGGTCCGGAGGTCTCGCCGTGAGTCGTGAGCTGGTGCTGGCGACCATGGTGGTCGTGCTGTGCGGCGCCGGCGCGTGGCTGGCGAGCTGGGTCCCCGCGGCGAGCGAGCCCGGCGACCGCGAGCGGAGCGGCCGGCAGCTCGAGGCGAGATCGTGGCGCCGGGTCTGGTGGACCTTGCTGCCCGCCGGGATCGCGCTCGCGACGCTGTTCGGCTGGGCGCTGCAGGAGCCGAGCGTGACCGACGAGCTGCTGCTGCCGACCGCGGCGCTGGTCGCGGTCCCGATCGGCCTCGTGTGGCTGCGCTGCGCGGTGCGGGCCTGCGTGGCCCTGCGCCGGCCCCGCGATCTGCCTCCGCTCGCGACGGTCGGGCTGCTGCGGCCGCGGGTCGTCGTCGGCGGTGACCTGCGCGACGCGCTCGATCCGGCCGCGCTGGCGGCGGCGCTCGCGCACGAGCGCGTTCACGTCCGGCACCGCGATCCGCTCCGCATCTGGCTGGCCCAGATCGCGACGGATCTACAGTGGCCGAGCCCGTCGGCGCGCCGCCGGTTCGAGCACTGGCTCGCCGCGCTGGAGCTCGCGCGCGACGAGGAGGCCCGCCTCGACGGCGCATCGGGCGAGGACCTGGCGGCCGCCGTCGTCGCCGTGGCGCGCATGCCGCGGCATCATCCCGGCGCCGCGATAGCGGGCCTCACCGGCGCGGAGACGTCCCTCGCGTCGCGCGTCCACCGGCTGCTCGCGCCGGTGCCGCCCGACCGCGGCCGGCGCTCGATCCTGCTGCTGCCGGCGGTGCTCGCGGTGCTCGTCGCGAGCGTCCTGATCGGAGCCGCGTACGGCGACTACATGCTCCGCGCCATGCCGTTCATCGGCGCATGACGCGTCGCCTGCGCCGGACCGCGACGGGCTACGACGGGCTACGACGGACGTCGGACTACGACGCGCGTCGTACTACGACGAGCGTCGTCGTGCATTTCGACGAG
Organism: Kofleriaceae bacterium; assembly: GCA_036265355.1. GTDB lineage: Bacteria > Myxococcota_A > Polyangia > Haliangiales > Haliangiaceae > JABFXX01. The sequence goes on from DATAPF010000106.1 coordinate 24,251, forward strand.
CGATGATTGACGGCCTCGCTGTACCGCGGTCTTGTCGCGTCGATGTCCGCCACGAGATGCGCTTCGCTGGCCACGGTCCTTGTGATGCTGACCGCGGGGTTGGCGCGTGCGGAGGATCCACCGGCGCCGCCGGAGCCGAACCCCGATGAGGCGGTCCCGGTCGGCGAGGTCATCATCGTCACCTCGACGACGCCGCTGCACGGCTCGGGCCTGCCCAAGGATCACGTGCCGGCGAACGTCCAGACGGTCTCGGCGGAGGACCTCGCCGATCACAAGAGCCTCGACCTGTCGGCGTACGCCGGGGAGGCGCTCGGCAGCGTCCACCTCAACGACGTGCAGAACAACCCGCTGCAGTCCGATGTCCAGTACCGCGGCTTCCTCGCGTCGCCGCTGCTCGGCGCGCCGCAAGGCCTGTCGATGTACCTCGACGGGGTCCGCCTCAACGAGCCATTCGGCGACACGATCAACTGGGATCTCGTCCCGTCGAACGCGATCCGATCGGTCAACCTGATCCCCGGGTCAAACCCGATCTTCGGTCTCAACACGCTGGGCGGCGCGCTGTCGCTGGAGACCAAGACCGGATTCTCCGATCCGGGGGTGGAGGGAACGCTGCTGTACGGCTCGTGGGGGCGCAAGCTGGCGCGCGCGAGCGCCGGCGCGCACGGTGAGCGATTCGGGATCTTCGCCGCGGCGCAGCTGTTCGACGAGGACGGCTGGCGCGACGCGTCGCCGACCCGGTCGGAGCACGGCTTCGTGTCCGCGTCCTACCAGCACGCGGGCACGACCGCGGATCTGTCCCTGATCGGCGCAAATACCAGCCTGACCGGCAACGGGCCCTTGCCCGAACAGCTGCTCGCCATGGACCGCACCGCATTCTTCACCGCACCCGATCGCACCGAGAACCGGCTGTTCATGGCGGCTCTGCGCGCAGAGCACCCGCTGTCCGAGCACCTCCGGCTGTCCGGCGTGGCCTACCTGAGGACCAACCGGACCCAGTCGGTCAATGGCGATCAGCGCGACTGGGCGGAGTGCACGGCGACCCCCGGCACGCTGTGCTCGACCGACGACGACGCCAACGAGACGCCGGTCGTCGACAAGACCGGGATGCCGGTCGCGTTCAGCGACGCCTACAACGCCGCGAACAACCGGACCGACACCCGGCAGACCAGCTACGGCGCCGCCGCGCAGCTCGCCATCGACGCGCCGCTCGCCGCCCGCGAGAACCACCTGTTCGCCGGCGCCGATGTCAGCCAGAGCCGGATCCGGTTCCGCTCGCAGACCACGGTCGGGACGCTCGACGACGATCGCGTGGTCAGCGACGCCGGCTTCCTGGATCCGAATTCCCCGATCGCGGTCGACAGCACCGTCAACGACTTCGGGGTCTATGCGACCGATACATTCTCGATCCGCCCCGATCTGTTCCTCACCCTGTCGGCGCGCTTCAACCTGACGCAGCTGTCGCTCGACGACCAGCTCGGCGACGATCTGACCGGCGATCATTCGTTCAACCGGATCAACCCCGCGATCGGGATCAGCTATCAGCCCCACCGCTGGCTCGGCGGCTATGCCAGCTACAGCGAGTCCAGCCGGGCGCCGACCGCGGTCGAGCTGACCTGCGCGAGCCCGACCGATCCGTGCCGGCTGCCGAACGCGTTCCTCAGCGATCCGCCGCTCGCCCAGGTCGTCGCGCGCACCGTCGAGCTCGGCGTGCGCGGCACGGCGCGGCCGTCCGGCGTCGCCCTCGACTACGACCTCGCGGCGTTCCACACGGTCAACTCCAGCGACATCCTGTTCATCAGCTCGGGGATGGTTGCCAACCAGGGCTACTTCGCGAACGTCGGCGACACGCGCCGGCAGGGGATCGAGGCCGACCTGACGGCGCGCAAGCGGATCGGCGGTCTGCGCGTCGAGGGGGACGTGCACTACAGCTTCATCGACGCGACCTTCCAGACGCCGTTCACCGCGCCCAGCGCCCTCCACCCCGACGCGGTCGACGGGCACATCGACGTCCCGGCCGGCGCGCACCTCCCGTCGGTCCCGCGCCACATCGTCAAGCTCGGGTTGAACGTCCGGTCGTCGCTCGGCCTGTCCGGAGGTGTGAATGTCGTCGCCAACACCAGCCAGTACCTGCGCGGGGACGAGGCAAATCTGTTGTCGCCGGTCCCCGGCTACGCCGTCGTCAACGCGCGGGCCGCCTACCGCGTGGGGCCGCACCTGTCGGTCTTCGTCCTGGCCGACAACCTGTTCGACGCCGGGTACTCGACGTTCGGCGTGCTCGGCGACGCCACGGACGTCCTGGGCCCGACCTACGACAGCCCGCGGTTCCTCGGCGTCGGCGCCCCCCGCGCGGCGTGGCTGGGCGTCGATCTGAACAACTGAATATCTGGTCTGACCACCGCTCGCACCTGCGCGAATGGAGGGGCTCCCCCCGACGATCGGGCAGCCCGGATCGCCGGCCGCATCGTTTCGGCCGCCTCGACCGTCCTGGTGACAGAAGGAGCGGTCGAACATGCAGACCCTGAAAGATCAACGCATCGTCGTGACCGGCGGCAGCCGGGGCCTTGGCCTGGGCATCGTCGAGGCCCTCGTCGCGCGGGGCGCCCGCGTCACCGTGTTAGCGCGCGACCCGGGTCGGCTCGCCGAGGTCCAGCGCCGGCTGGGCGTCGGGATCGCCGCGGGCGACATCACCGATCCGGACCTCGCCGAGCGCATCCTCGGCGACGTCCGGCCCACCGTCCTCGTCCTCAATGCGGGCGCCACCCCGCCGATGGGCGCGATCCACACCCTGAGCTGGGAGGAGTTCACCCGGGTGTGGAACGTCGACGTCAAGGCCGGCCTGCTGTGGATCCAGGCCGCGCTCCGGCTGCTGCCCCGCGGCAGCCGCGTCCTGCTCGGATCGAGCGGCGCCGCGATCGCCGGATCGCCGCTGTCGGGCGGCTACGCCGGGGCCAAGCGGATGCAGTGGCTGATGGCGAACTACGCCAACACCAGCTCCGACGATCTCGGCGCCGGGATCAAGTTCCAGGTGCTCCTGCCGCGCCAGCTGATCGGCGAGACCGAGCTCGGCCGGGCCGGGGCCGAGGCCTACGCCCGGCGCAAGGGCGTCACGCTCGAGGCCTTCCTCGCCGGCTTCGGCCCCCCGCTCACCCCCGCGCAGGTCGGCGAGCATGTCGCCACGTTGCTCACCGATCCGCGCCACGAGACCGGCGTCGCGTTCGGCCTCCGCGGCGACCTCGGGATTCACTCGCTCGACAGCTGAGCAGTGCGCCGGCGCAGCGTCTTCCCGGAGGAGCGCTCAGAACGGGCCCCACGCCCGATGGTTTCACGGTGCAAACATCTCCTGGAGGACATCGAGCAGGTGGTTCATGGTCGTCGCTGAAAGTCGCCCGAGATGGCGAACCAACCGCTCTCGATCCACGGTCCGGAGCTGATCGATCACAACCTGGCCGTTCTTGCCGGAGAAGCGGCATGGCACGCGAAACGGGTACCGATGCGCGGCCGTGGTCATGGGCGCGACGATGACTGTTCGCAGATGGGCGTTCAGGTCGTCGGGGGACACGACCACGCAGGGTCGCGTCTTCTTTATCTCGGTTCCTCGCGTGGGGTCGAGATCGATGAGAAATACTTCACCTCGTCGCGGAAATTTCGTGGCTACCAACGCCATTCGCCTTCGTCGAAGTGCGTTCGGGTTTCGGGATCCAGCAGACCGCCGCCACCGGTGGCCGCCAGCGCGCGGGCGGCATCGGCCCAGCCGGCCCGGACTCTCCCGGTCGCGGCGATCACGACGGTGCTGCCGCGCACTTCGAGATCGACCTCTTCGGTCAGGCCGGCTTGCTCGATGACGGCCTTCGGCAACCGCACGCCGCGAGAATTGCCGATGCGGATGATCTGTGCCTTCATGTGATTACTTTGTATCTACGAGGTCCCCAAGTCAAGCGAGCCCTCGGGCGGTTCGGAACCTTCCGCCATGGCGGACCGGCCTCGGTGAACATCGCTTCTATGAGGTCGTGGAGTCGGATCGGCCTCGACACTGGCTCATTCTCGGAAGCGACGCACAGCGAAGGATCGGCGTGCACCTCGACATTCAGGCCGAACCACCACGCGGAAGCGCAGCACGGGACGCGTGTCGCGGTGATGCATACACAACCCGCGGTCGACCGTGAGCCTGACCTTCGCCGGATGCATGTCAGCCAGACTGACCAGCGCAGCGCTTGCAGAAAGTACTATGTTCGGCGCATTGACCTGTTGTAGAGCAGAGTTGGAGGTATCTGTGACAACAGGAGTACGATGGGGTGTCGGCGGCTGGATGGCATGTGTGTGGATGCTCTGCATCGTGGCACACGCCGGCTGCGGGCGGCGGTCGAGCGCGCTGCGGCTCGGATGGGCCCGCAGCAACCTCGGCGCGCTGTCCGGAGAGTCGCAGATGGCGACCTGGACGTGCACGGGCGACCCGTGCCCGTGGGGCGACCAGCTGAGCAATCCCGCGCTGGCCTGGCCGGCGGAGGCCCAGCCGGTCGGCACGCGGCTGGGCTACACGGTGTCACCGGCGGTCTACCTGCCGTCGAGCAGCGCCAACGGGCTGACCGTGACGATCGACTCCGGCAACGTCCGCGTGTATGCGGGTGAGCCGCAGGAGTCCTCGCACCACCTGCTGACGTTCCTGTCGGACGGCGAGAGCTTCGACGTGGCCGGCCTGGGCGCCGACGAGGTGCTGAGCGTGCAGTCGGATGACCCCTTCACCTATCGCGTGGCGCCGACCGAGCCGGGAGACCCCGGAGACCAGCCCGATGCCGGGACGACCGATGCCGGGATCGACGACGCCGGGACGACCGACGCTGGAATCGACGACGCCGGGACGACCGACGCTGGAATGGACGACGCCGGAACGCCGGATGCGCCGCCGCCCGATGCATCGGTCGACGCCGCCGTGCCACCCGATGGTCCCGCCAGCGCATCCCAGGAGATCACGTGGACCTGCACCGGCCGGCAGTGCCCGTTCGATCCGACCATGACCGGACAGGCGCTGGTCTGGGACGTCGAGCGCGGCGCGATCGCGACGCGCCTCGGCTACACCGCGTCGGCGACCGTGTACCTGTTCGGGAGCCGGGCCAACGGCGCCGACCTCTGGATCGACACCGGCTCGGCGGACCTGCTGGCCGGACTCCCGGGCGATATCTGGCCTCGCACCCTGGCGACCCTGCACGCCGGAGACGCGTTTCACGTCACCGGCCTGGGCAACGGGGAGGTCCTGAGCGCGCAATCCGACCAGCCGTTCAGCTATCGCGTCAGCCTGCCGCCGGCGAGCGATCCCCCGGGCGATCCACCCTCCGGCGGCCCCGGCGACGAGATGCAGGCGATGCCGTCGCTGTGGCGCTGCAATGTCCCCGACTGCTGGAGCGACGACTGGACGGGCGCGGCCATCGCGTGGCCGTCCTGGGCGGCGTACCCGAGCAATGCGCGGCCCGGCAACCTGTCGCGCTCGGTGTTCGCGTGGGACGACACGCCGCTGTATCCGTACATGGGCGCCTGGGCCGACGGCTGCGAGGTCACCGGCGAGTCCGGCATCGCGCGGGTCATCGAGTGGCAGCGGGGCACCGACCAGTGGCGGGATACCTGGCTGTATCCGGGACAGACCCACGTCATCCGGCTCGTCCCGCCGGAGGACGGCGCGCTGATCGAAGGCTACGACGCGTCGCCGGGGTTCCGCGTGTCGGTGCGCAACTGCACGCCGCAGCCGCTGCAACCCTGACGCGGCGCGCGCGCCGACCTCGGTCGCGACCAGGCTCGCCGGATCGCCGAGACCTTGCCCGGACCCGCGTCGAGCTCGAGATCTGACCGACCCAGGACTGGAACGGCCAGCCCAGCTGGGTGTTCGCGCGCTGGCGGAGCAGCGCGGGCGCATCCGCACCAGGGGCGCGTTTCAGCCCGATCACGATCTCGAGCGCATGGTCGACTATCTCGAGGAGCGCTACCGGGTGCTCTCGATCCAGACGGTTCGCCAGCGCTTCACGTGGCGCGGCATCGCGCAGTCCAACCTGATCGCGATCCTCCCGGGCACCGAGGGGGGACCGCCGGTCGTGATGGCGGACCACATCGACACGGCGTGCGAGGAGGACACGTTCGCCCGGACGGGCCAGCGGGTGACCAGCCCCGGCGCCGATGACAACGCGACCGCG
>DATAPF010000107.1:0-4091 GCA_036265355.1 Kofleriaceae bacterium
ACGCGCTGATCTCGGCGAGCGGCTTGACGGCGATCCGGCACGGCCGCCGGTGCGCCGCCGGGCCGCGCGCGATCAGGCCCGCACGCTCGAGCACCTTGATGTGCTTCGAGATCGCCGGCTGGCTCATCGCGAACGGCTTCGTGAGCTCGGTCACCGAGGCGTCGCCGGCCGCGAGCCGGGCAAGGATCGCGCGGCGCGTGGGGTCCGCGAGCGCGGCAAACGCGGCGTCGAGGCGGCTCGTGGCATTCATAACCAGATGGTTTGGTACCGCATGCCGTATGTCGAGTCAATATCGCCGGTGAAATCACCGCAATAACCGACAGGTTATCAACAAGATGCTGCAGAGGTCGCGGCAACCACGAGTGTGACCGTGCCTACCTCGGCGGACGCGCATTGCTTTCCGTGAAGAGCGCGCTCAGGTCCGCGGCAGCACGTCGGCGACGTCGATCGCGACATCCCCGAGCGCCAGCGGCCGCAGCGTGTCGCCGATCCGCAGCGTGCGAACCTCGGCGTAGCGGTCGCGCTCGGGCGACGAGCAGAGCTCGACCGTGCGCGCCTCGAGGTTGACGATCCAGTACTCGCCGATCGCGCTGCTCGCGTACACGGCGGCCTTGCCCCGATCGGTGCGCAGCGTCATCTCCGCGACCTCGACAGGCTTGGCAGGGCAAGGATGCACTCGATACCCGGTGGTGGAGCGTCGTGCTCAACGGCGCCGCCAAAGCAGCGTCGAGAGACCAGACGCAGAAGGTCTGGGACCTCGCGAGTTGGCGCGCTCTCGTCACCCTCCAGTGCCACTCCCAGGGGGTGACGGCGTGCGCGGTGACGCCGGACGGCCAGCGCGTGGTCTCGGCGTCACAGGATCAGACGCTGAAGGTCTGGGATCTCGCGACCGGGCGTTGCCGGAGTGGCAGGAGTGGGCCCGCGGGAAGGGCTACCTACCCGCGAACGGGACGAAGCCGTAGCTCGGCGGCGTCAACCGTCACCGCGCTGCGCTGCGCCTCGACCAGCACGCCTGTCGGCCCGGGTGGGAACTGGTGAGCGTGGCGACCGTCGAGCCACCGTCACGGCAGGCCGCCGATCGGGTTCCAGTCTGCGGCCTGCGGCGGGTGCAGCGCCAGGACGCGGTGCTTCGCGCCCAGGAACTGGCTGCCCAGGAAGACCCGCTGGACGCCCGTGCGCGTGTAGTCGATATCGACATGCCACTGGTAGTGGAAGCTCCACACGCCATTTCCGTCCATCGACGCGAACACCAGAAAATCGCCCGCTGATTCCGTCACGGTGTTGACGGTGTAGCCCTTGTTCGACTTCGCCTGTCGCTCGTCGGTCAGATCGGAACCGTAGTAGTGATCGGAGGTCAGCTCCAGCGCCAGGTGTTTGTGTCGACGGCGCGCGAGCCTGCGGAGTAACTGGCGAGTATAGGTGACCGATTGCGCGCGAGTGCCCGCGTGGATCCCGTTCGCGTGATAGAACCAGATGTGGTTGGCGGCGTCGAGCGGCGCGTTGGTGTCGTTGCATGTCACGAAGATGGAACAGCCGTTGACCGCGGTGGTCATCACCATGTGCGGCCGCCCGTTGGTCGTGGTGGCGTCTAACCTCAGACAGGAGATCTGGTTGGCACGCGATGGCAAGAAGTAGATCGGAACGAAGGCCAGGTCGTGTCGGACGAGCGAGTAGCGCGTAGCGAAGTCTCCAGAGAAGCCGGTGGAACTCCCTTCGAGCGCGCAGTATGCGGTCGGTCGGGTGATGGTGGTCACGCCGTCGACGAAGCCGGTCACCGTGCAGAGGTCATCGTTGGTGATCGCAGCGAGCGGGCCGCCGTTGGCGACCTTGGTTGCGGCGGGGTTGCCCGAAGACGTGGTCCACTGTGCGAACGTGTGCATCCGGGCGTAGTTCCGCGGGTCGATCCAGTGATCGTCGAGGTACTTCGCGGGACCGTCGCGGAATTTCCGGGTCGCGGCGAGGTCGATGTTGACGTTCTGGCCGTGAATCGTGAATTGCATAGCTGCCTCGCTGCAGTGGGGGGCAAGCTACCACGCCGCAACGTCGCTGGCCGTCGTCGTGGCGGGCACGCTCGCCGGCGAGCGGTGGCCGAGCCGCCGCCGCGAGCGGCGGCCGGCTATGCGGAGCTCGTTGCCGGAACGGCCCTCTCGGCCCGCCGGCGGCGAGGCTGGCGCTGGGCCCGCGCCACGGCGATCGCGAAGACGGTAACGAGGGGGATGACGATCGCCGGCCGGCCCGCCGCGGCCAGCGCGAGCTGGCCGGCGCCCTGCGGGCCCGGAGGCGCAGGGGATCGGGGCGATCGGGGTGGCGCTCGGCGGCGCGATCGAAGCTGCATCGAAGGACTCGCACCGCGGGCACAGGCAACGGCTCGGACATGGCGCGAGGGTCGCGCCCCGAGGGCGCCGTGGCGAGTTTCGCCGCGTGTCGCCCGCGGCGCGAGAGAGATGCGATCCCGGTTGCCGGTCGAGGGCGGGCGCGGGTGTCATCGCAGCAACTATCTTGAATCATTCAGGAGAGTTGGGGCGCAGATGCGGATCTTTATGATAACCGCGATTCGGGCGGGTCAGCCCGGCGAGTTCGACCGCATCGCCGGGACCGTGAGCACGTAGATCCCAGTTTTTCGACGAGCGCAAGGTGAAAGCAACGCAGCCCGGTGACACCACGTGCCGACAGCTTCGTGACAAGCGGCCCCGCGAGTGAATTTCCGTCGGAGATCAATGCGATAGCGAGGCGTCCACAGGCACCAACCCAGTGTAGTCGGATATGGGGTAATCGAGGGTGGTGTTGCGGGTCCGGACACCCGCTCATACCACGAAGAATAGCTAGGTTAGCAGATCTCAGGCCGGCTCATCTCGAGCTCCCGATGAGCGGTGATGGATGGGTTTATGTTTACGCTTACGGTGAATGTAGGGACCAACAAACATACGGAGACCGGGTCGGTCGCGCCGCCGGTCGGATTGGCGCAAGACAATCCGGACCGCCACCCCGGGATCGTTCCGGTCCACGAGGCCGGGCGCTGGCCCGAGGGCGCACGGTTCGACGCGATGAAGCTGGTCTCGTGTCGCTCGCTGCGCGATGTGATCGTGGAGCGTCGCGCGGTCGACGGGCCGATCGCGGACGCGCACCGCCGCAACATTGTCCATCCCGATCTCAAGCCCGGAAACGAGATCGTCGGGGACTTCGGAGAGACCATCGTGATCGACTGGGGGCTGGCCAAGGACATTGGGGCTCCCGACGAGTCAAGCAGCGGAACCGCGAGCGGCTCGGCGTCGGAGTGCACCGCCGCCGACGAGCTCACCGCGGCGGGCGGCGTGCTCGGGACGCCGGCCTACATGGCGCCCGAGCAGAAGCGCGGTAAGCCGGTCGACCAGCGTGCCGACGTGTTGGCGATTGGCGCGATGTGGTATCCCCGGCGGACGTTCGGCGCAGCCTCGATCCGGATCGTGAGCCCGACGCAGTCCAACCTGTTCTACTCGCTCGATGGCGCGCACGAGCTGCACCGGTTCGATGGCAAGACTGCGACCGCGGTCGACCACGACGTGCGCAACATCGGTGGCGACGGTGACATGCGGAAGGTGTGCAAGCTCAGCGGCGAGCGGGTGACCGCGATCAGCGACTACCGGGCTGCAGGGTCGACGTCATGGTTCGTTAGGCCCGGCGGCAATGCGCTGGAGGCCGGGCCGGCGCGCGCACGCGCCTCGCAGCCGTACTGCGTTGCAGTCCATGGCAACCTCGCGGCGTGGGGCTACACCAATGGCACAGTGCTCATGCTCGACACGGCGAGCGGCACGGTGTGGTCGCTGCGCGGGCAGTTTAGCGCGGTCAACGCGCGGGTCGTGATGTCGGGTCGGCGCGACCTCAGGGTGTGGGAGCTCAAGCAGCCGGCCAGGCGGCTGGTCGGGACGATGCCATGCAAGGTCTACCACGTCTGGCCATCGCCCGACGGCGCCCCAGGGTTCATTACGTTGCTCGCGAGAGAGTTGGGCTATCCGGCGCTGCTCGACGAGGCCACGAGGGCGGGACCGATCACTTACGTCACGCTCGCCCCGCACGATCCCAAGTCATATGAATTCAGAAAATCGTCTTCTCGT
>DATAPF010000108.1:0-13385 GCA_036265355.1 Kofleriaceae bacterium
TGCCGCGCGCTTCTTCGACCCCAGCAGCGTGGCGGTCGACGGCGCCGGCAACGTCTACGTTGTCGACCGGGGTAACCACACCCTTCGCAAGGTCACTGCCGCCGGGGTCGTCACGACGCTGGCCGGCACCCCCGGCATGCCCGGCAGCGCGGACGGCGCGGGTCCCGCCGCGCGTTTCAACAGTCCTACCGGCGTGGCGGTCGACGGCGCCGGCAACGTCTACGTCGCCGACGCGTCGAACTACATCATCCGCAAGGTCACCGCCGACGGCGTCGTGACCACGCTGGCCGGCACCGCGGGCAGGTTCGGCAGTGTGGACGGAGTGGGCCCCGCCGCGCGCTTCGGATACCCCATGGGCGTGGCGGCTGACAGCGCCGGTAACCTCTACGTCACCGACCACTTCAGCTACGTCCTCCGCAAGGTCACTGCGGACGGCGTCGTGACCACGCTGGCCGGCACCGGGGGCATGTCCGGTAGCGCGGACGGCAAGGGGCCCGCGGTGCGCTTCAACGAGCCGACCAGCGTGGCGGTCGACCGCGTCGGCAACGTCTACGTCGCCGATAACGGCAACCACACCCTACGCAAGGTCACGCCCACCGGGACCACGACGACGATCGCGGGGGTGACCGGCGTGGCCGGGATCATCCTCGGCACAACACCCCGACTTGGGTTTCCGCAGAGTCTGGCGATCGTCGGTGATGACATCGTATTCAGCGACACCAACGCCATCCTCGTGCTCCGTCACGGCGCCCAGTAGCATCGCCGAGCGCCAGCGCTCATGGCTGGGCTCGCGGTAGCAAGGCACGGCGACATGCGGCGCCGATCCCGAGCACTCGATCGCGGTCGGAGGCAGAGCGGATTCACCGCGACTCGCGAGCGCGACCGCGACTGACTAGAATAACAAGGGAAACCCAGGCTTGCGCGGGTACAATCGCTCCACAGCGCCCTGGCACCGGCCGGCTTCGCCCTGCATACTCGATCTGTGCGCCGGCTCCTGTTTGTTGCCCTGACGCTGGCGGCCGGCCAGGCCGAGGCCAGGCCCGGGCAACCGGCGCCGCACGACGATCCCGCCGCGAGCGCGCTGTGGCGCGAGGTGATCGAGCCGCACGGCGTCGAGGTCGCTGCACTGCTGGTGCGCGCGCGGGCCGCGATGACCAAGCTCTCGGAGTCGGCGGACACCACCGCGGAGCGGCGGCTGCGCTACGCCGGAGATGCCTACGGCCTGCTGCGCCGCGCCCACCAGCTGTCGCCGGACAACACCGAGGTGCTCGGCCTGCTCGGCGACGCCGCCGACGAGCTGGGCAGGACCCGCCAGGCGATCGAGGCGCTCGAGAGCTGCATCCGGATCGAGGGACCCGAGCGCGCCGGGCCCGAGGTCACCGGCCGGCTCGGCACGATCTACCTGCGGCTGGGCAAGCTCGACGATGCGGTCCGCTGGCTGCGCTACGCGGTCGGCCCGATCGGGATGTCGAACAACGCATCGGTCGCGGTCCACCTCGCGACCGCGCTGGCGGCGCGCGGCCAGATGTCGGACGCGATCGACGTGCTGAGCAACGCGTTGCCGTCCGCGGCCGGCAGCTACTTCAACGACGCCAACACGCTGGTCAGCTTCGCGCTCGCGGTCCACTACGACCGCGACGAGCAGCGCGGCGCGGCGTTCGAGGTCCTCGACCGGATGCAGGCCGCGCTGCAGCAGGAGCTCGGGCAGTTCGTGCAGCGCTCGTTCGCCGAGCTCCGGTTCGCGCCCGCCGAGGACGAGTACTACTACCAGGCGCTGCTCTACGAGGCGCTCGGCGCGTACACCGAGGCGCGCGCCGAGTGGAGCCTGTACGCCGCCGTGCCCGGCGCGACGTGGCGCCACCGTGCCCTCGAGCACGTCCGCGCGCTCGACGCGCTGCGGCCCGCGGCCGCGCCTGCCAACCCCCATCCCAAGCTGTCGGTGCCGTGATGACGAAGCGCAGCCTGTTGCTCCTGGTGTTGCTCGCCGCGCCTGCCGATGCCAGCGTGTGGGATCGCGCGCTGCAGAGCCCGGAGGAGGAGACGTCCCGGGACCTGTACGACGCCAAGATGCTGGAGGGCGACACCGCGACGCTGACCGCCACGATCCAGAGCAGCAGCATCGCCAACAACGTGGAGTCGATCCACCGCGCCGAGAAGGCGTATCGCGCCGCCGCCGCCGTCCGCCCGCGCGAGGCCGAGCCGTATTATCGGATCGGCATGCTGCTGTACCAGATGTATTACAACTGCGATCAGGTCTACACCCAGCTGCCGACCTGCGATCCGAACAACCTGGCGCACGCCCAGGACGTGATCACCGCATGGGAGCAGTTCGAGAGCCGGGCGCCGCTCGATCCGCGGGTCGCCGAGCTGCTGCTGCCGCGCGCGTTGCTCCACACCAAGCTGGTCGGCGGCTCGCCGGGTGACCACCGCCACCTCGAGAGGGCCGCGGCCGACTACCAGGCGGCGCTCGACCGCGGCGACGGGCTGAGCGCGACGCGCGGCGACGAGCAGCTGCTCGGCAACCTCGCCGAGACCTACATGATGCTGGACCGGCTCGACGACGCGATCGCGAGCTACTACCGTGCGGTCGTGGTGGGCGCCGCGCGGGTGTCGACGGTGTACGGCCTGGCGGTCGCGCTCGATCGCGACGGCTCGGGCGACCAGGCGATCCGCCAGATCCAGGGCCAGGGCGCCGAGGGTCTCGACGCGTTCACCAAGGACTGCATCCGCCACACCGTGTTCTTCGTGCCGAGCGGCGAGTCGGCGTACTACTTCGCGCTGGCCAGCGAGGCCACGGGCAACTACGGCACCGCGCTGTCGCTGTGGATCCACTACATCGCGAGCGGCGCACACCCCGAGTTCCAGGCCCGCGCGCGCGAGCACATCGAGGCGCTGCGCGAGCGGCACGTGCACCCCGAGCCGCTTCCGCCCGAGCTCAACCCGCCGCCTTGCTGAAGCTGCCCGCCATCGTCGCCGCGACCGGCCTCGCGGTCGGTCTCACCGGGCTCGCCGCGCCGGCCGCGGCGCAGTCCCGGCGCTACCCGCCCGCGCCGGTCGACAAGGACGCCGAGCAGGCCGCCCGGTCCAACCTGTGGAGCGCGGCGATCACGCCGGAGCGCCACCCGTACCAGAAGCTGGTGCACACCGTGGCCGAGGTGCTGGCCCACCAGCACACCGCCGATCAGACCACCGCGGCGATCGAGGACCTCGACGCGGCGATCCAGCTGCTGCCGCACGAGCCCGAGGCCTACCGGCTGCGCGGCGAAGCGTACCTCGAGCGCGAGGACTGGGCGAGCTGCGCCAAGGATCTCGCCGCCGCCGACGCCTACCGCCGGCGCGACGATGACAACCCACGAGCGCTGGCCGAGCTCCACCGCAAGCTCGGGCTGTGCCAGGCGCGCGCCGGCAAGCTCGCCGACGCCGAGCGCACGCTGGCCGAGACCGCGGCGTCGGGCAACGCCGCCGGCGAGGTCTGGATGCGGCTCGGCGAGGTCCGGATCGCGATGGGCAAGCTCGACGAGGCGATCGCCGCGCTGGACTCGGCGCTGGAGGCCACCGAAGGCAACGCCCAGGCGATGATCCACTTCCTGCTCGCCGAGGCCTACGATCGCGCGCGGCGGCCCGGCGACGCGCTGGCCGAGGCCGCCGAGGGCGTCAAGCTCGATCACCAGCTCGCCGTGCTGCACCACCCGGTGATCCCGCTGCTCGGCGCCGGCGAGGCGTATTACATGCTGGGCCTGGCCCACAGTGCCGACCCTGCGCTACGATCGGAGTACGCACTCGCCTACTTCCGCCGGTTCGTCCGCGAGGCGCCGGACAGCCCGTGGCGCAAGCGCGCCGAGGACCACCTCCGCGACCTGCGGACCGTCGATCTGCCCGACACCGTCACGCGTAACGGGTCCGCGCCGCTCGACCTCGACGCCGTTCGCACTGCGATGCGCCGCGCGATGCCCGGGCTGCGCGGCTGCCTCGCCCGGTTCCCGACCGTCGTCGTCGAGGTCGAGATCACGCGGTCCGGCCCGCGCACCCCACCGACCGACCGGGTGCGACCACGGCTCCTCACGCCGCCGGACGGGGTCACCGTGCGCGTCGCGGTCGGTGAGCTCGTGGACCATGACCTCGACGCGGTCGATCGCTGCCTCGAGGCGCAGGCCAACCGGATCACGCTGCCCGCGGTCCGTGAGCACGATATCTATTACAAGGCGATGTTGGACGTCGTCGGGCCGTGACCGCGGCCGCTGTGCAGGTCTCTGCGTTTTCTGAGCGCCGTACGGACAGCCGGTGAGAGCGATAGGGTCCCGGGCGTGCGCGGCCGGCGTGCCATGCTCGCCGGACGATGACCCCGACCCGGATGTCCGCGATGATCGCGGTCGCGGCGGTGGCGGCGTGTCAGGATCCCGTATCTTCAACGCCCGCCCCGGCAGCCAGCGCGCCGGCCGTCGCGCCGCGCGCCGCGCCGGCCGACGCCGCGCCGGCCGCCCCGGAGCCAGCCGCCCCGGAGCCGCCGGTCGATCCGCCGCCGCGGGTCATCGTGATGCCAGAGCCGGCGGTCGCGCTGCCGCGCCAGGAGTCGGTCCAGCTGCTCAGCTCCGGAAAGGGCGCCCGGGTGGCGCTGCGCTACACGCTCGCGGCGGGGACCACCGCGATGATGGCGAGCAGCGCGCTGCGATCGCGCCACCTCGACCGCGGCGCATTCACGCGGCCGGCCGCGCTGCCGCCGATCCGCGACGGCTTCGAGATCGCGATCGCCGCGCCGCGCGCCGGGCGGTTCACGCTGCGTCCGGTGATCGGACAGGTCGCCGCGCCGTCGCCCGACGCCGACGCCTACCTCGCGCCGTGGCGGACGCTGCTGCAGGGCCGGCCGATCACGCTCGAGCTCGACGACCGCGGCGCGATCGCGTCGCTCCGGTTCGACGACGACCCGAGCGGCGCCACCAGCGCGCAGGCCCGCGACGAGCTGGTCCAGCGCCTGGTCTCGCTGATCGTCCCGCTGCCCGCCGAGCCGGTCGGCACCGGCGCGAGCTGGCGCGCGATCACCCTGCTCCGGCAGGGCCCGGCGGTCGCCAGGCAGACCGCGATCTACACGCTGATCGCACGCGGCCCCGCGCGCTGGAAGCTGCACGTCAAGCTCCAGCGCGTCGGCCGGCGCCAGCAGATCGTCGATCCCGCGCTGCCGCAGGGCACCTCCGCGGAGCTGATCGGGCTGTTCCGCGCGCTGGAGGGCGACGTCGAGATCGATCCGGCGCTGCCGCTGATCGCCGGCGGCGCGCTGACCGTCGAATCGCGCCTGCACGCCCGGCTGCAGCTGCCGGCGCCCGCCGGGCGGCCGCGGCCGGCGATCGTCGAGCAGATGTTCGAGGACACCGGCAAGGTGAGCTTCGCGCGCTGCCGGCCGGCGACGACCCGTGCCGCGCGCCCGGCCTCCCGGGGCGCCGCGCGCCGCCCGCCGCCCGCGCTCGCGGTCTGCCCCGACGGCTACGCGCCGCGGTGAGCTTGCGGACCGGACACCCCGCGCGTGCGCTCGACCGTCCCCCAGTTCCATTCGATCCGGGCCTGGCCCCTGCGGTGCGCGAGCCAGTCGTCGAACAGCTCGGCGGCGATCAGCTCGGCGGTCGCATCGTCGAGCTCGGCCGGGTGGACGGCGAACACGTGGACCACCGTGATCCGCGGCGGCTCGCGGACCACGCGGAGGCGCCCGGCGGCGGGATCGAACACCGCGGTGCCGAGCGCGCCGGTCAGGTCGCGGCGGCGCACCCGGGCCACCACCGGGGCATCCGCCGAGGGAACGTACCCGGCCGCGATCGCGAGTCCGAGCAGCTCGGTCAGCTCCATGCCGCGAGCCACCGCGTGCTCGACCCGCGCGCGGTGCTCCGGATCGTCCGGCACCGCGACCCGGGCGAGCGTCGCCGCGTCGTACTCGGCGCGGTGGGCTGCGAAGTGGCCAGCCACCGCCCCGCCGACCACGCGGTCGCGCAGCGCGCGGATCGCCGCCTGATCCGCGGCGCGCGCCTCCAGCGCCTCGTGCGTGATCCCGCGCTCGACCATCCAGCGCCGGGTCGCCTCGGCGGTGTACAGCCCGTTCGCGGCCCGGATCGCGTCGAGCGCGGCCTGCACCTGGTCATCGCGGAGCTCGACCGGCTCGGCGCGCAGCGCGGCCTGCAGCACGCAGGCGTCGAGCAGGCGGCGCATCACCGGCCGCTCGTGCCAGATGAAGTCGAGCAGCGCGATCGCCTCGCTCACCGACATGACCTCGCCGTCGACCTGGACCAGATCCCGGTCGCCCAGGCGCTCCGCGCCGCGCAGGATGAACGGCGCGCCGCGATCGGGGCAGTAGCGAACCACGGCCGCACCGTCGGGCAGTTCGACGACCGCGCCGAGCTCGTGGCGGTCGCCGGCGGCGTCGCGCTCGTGGATCAGCTCGACCCGGGGCCCGGCCAGCGCGCGGAGCTGCGCGGCCGCCTCGGCCGGCGCGGCGCTCGATCGCGACAGCGCGCGCAGCGCGGCGACGACCTCCAGGATCAGCGCATCGCCCCCCGCAGCGGTCACGACGCAGCCTCGGCCGGCGCCCGGCCGGCCATCAGCAGATCGCAGATCGCGTCCGAGATCGGAAGCCCGGTCAGGTCCTCGATCCATGCGTATTCGCCTCCAGGGTTGATCTCCAGGAACACGTAGTCGCCGTCCGGCGTCAGGATCAGATCGATCGCGCCGTAGCACAGGCCGAGCCCCCGGGTGAGCTCGACGCAGCGCCGCTCGACGTCGCCGGGCAGCGCGTGAACGGCATGACGCGTGTGCGCGTGGTCGTAGTGGCGCCAGTCCTGCCGCGTGCGGTGGCTCGCCTGCGAGTGGATCTCCGCGGCGAACACCCGGTCGCCGACCACCGTGACCCGCACCTCCAGCTGCTTCGCGACGTTCTGCTGGACCAGCACCGGACACCAGCGCACGTCGCGCGCATGGCCCAGATCGCGGGTCGTGACGCGCTCGGTGTAGCGCGCGAGCGAGCCGGCGAACGCCTCGGGAAACGCGGTCGAGCCCGGCAGCTTGGTGATGATGTCGCCGGCGTGTGCGCGATGCAGCTCGAACAGGTCCGCCGGACGGCTGGTGAACGCCGACTCGGGGATCGCGAACCCCAGGTCGTGGGCGAGCATCAGCGGGTGACACTTGCGCTGGTGCAGCGCGACGAGGTCGGGACACCCCGGTAGCCACCGGCACGACAGGGTCGCGAACAGCTCCGCGGCCACCTCGCGCCACTCGCCGAGCACGTAGTCGCGGGCGCGCGGATCCGCGAGCGCCGCCGGCGATCGCCGCGCCCCGGGACGGCGCAGCCACGCCGCGGTCACCGCCGCGAGGTCGATCGGCGGCTCGCCGGCGCGCTCGATGAGGCGCTGCCAGCCGCGGCCCCGGTGAAACCGGATGCTGCACGCGGCGCGGTCTGGAAAGTCGGCGGGATCGAAGCGCACGACGCTCGCGCCCCGGTTCGCGAGCATGTGCTCGACGGCGTCGGCGGTGCGATCGCTGCGCATCGTGAGGATCAGGATCATGGGGGTCCCGGATGGTGAGGGCCGGGCCCGGCGCGCCGCGTGGTGCCGGCGCGCCGGGCCGGCGGGGTCAGTCGCCGCTCACAGATGCCCGACGTCGTCGGACGCACCCGCGCCGTCGATGTTCGACGTCATCGGGAAGCAGTGTCCCCCCGTCGCGAGCCGGAGCTCGTGGTCGGCCAGGGGCCGGATCGCTCGCCTCGGATCGAGATCGTGGATCGCAGTGCGCGGCTGCTTTCGTTCGTAGCGGTTCATTGTCATTCCTTTCCCACGCCGGCAAATCGGCGCAGCCGCGTGCAATGCACGACCGTTGCCATCGCGCGCGCACGTCGTGACGACCGGTTATCCGCGATCGGGTGACACACGCGCCGACACAGGTCGTCACACGCGCTGCGTGCGCGTCACTCCGGCACGGATCAGCGCCGCGATGCCTTGGCGAAGTCGAAGTACGTGTAGCGCTGCTTGCCGTACGCCAGCGTCTTGGTGTGGAGCTCGAAGCTGTACGTGGTGAGCTTCGGCGCGACGTCCTTGCCGTCGGGGTCGGTCGCCAGGTGCACGGTGAGGCCGGTCGCCGGCGCCTGCGGGCGCTGGACATCGGGCGCGACGCGGTAGTCATCGACCGCCGCCCCGTGGGCGAGCGCCTCGAACAGCGGGCGGCCGTGCGCGTGCGGCAGGCTCAGCCCGAGGATCCGGGCGATCGTCGGCGCGACGTCGACGTTGCCGGTCGGCAGCGGGTCCTTGAACCCGGTGCGGAAGTCGGGGCCCACGGCGATCAGCGTGTTGTGGACATCGAGCGGGCTGAAGCTGCCGTGCATGCCGCGATAGCCGGCACCGTTGAGCGTGCCGGCCATCTCGGTGCCGCGCACGCCCTCGACCAGGGCGGTCTCGTCGTGGTCGTAGGCGAGGATGATGTCCGGGTTCTTGCCGGCGGCGTTGCGGGCGCGGATCGCGCCGAGCGGCAGCGTGCCGGGGACCGCGCCGTAGCGGTCATCGATGAAGATCGCGCCGACCTCGGCGCGCGACTGCAGGAAGCCGACGGTCTTCTTGACCAGCGCCGGATCGTGATCGGGCACGTAGATGTAGTCGCTGCCGCCGTTGACCGCGATCACCAGCGCGTGGGCCGGGAGCTCGGCCGGCACCTTGTAGGGCGGCACCTGGTACTTCTGGCCCTCCTTGCCGCACAGCTTGCCGTCGCTGTCGACCTTCGCCGGGTAGACCGGCGTGCCGTCCTTGCGGACGCCCATCGCGACCGGGACGAACGTGCAGCCGAGGCCGTCGAACGCGGTGAACCCGGCGCGGCGCAGCAGGTCGGCGATCCGAACCATTCCCGATACCGAATGGCCATGTGGATCGGGATCGCCGACCGCGCCGCCGGCGACCGCGCGCAGCGGGAACCGGTCCTGCGGCCCCGACACGTTGCTGTGGCCGTGGTCGGACACCACGACGAGGTCGGTCTTGTCGCGCAGCCCGAGCGCGTCGAGCCTGGCGAGCAGCTTGCCGAGCAGCGCGTCATTGGCGCGGATCGCGTCGTGCCAGTTGGCGGTGCCGATGCCGAAGCTGTGCTGGGTGCTGTCCGGATCGCGCAGCCACACCACCGTGAGCCGCGGGTGTTTATCCGGAAGGATGCGCTCGAGATAGGACGTGATCAGGTAGTCGAGTGCGCCCTTGTACGGGCTGCCGTGGTCGTCGACCGGATCGGTCGACACGCTGTCCTTGAGCTTGGGGACCGGCTTGAACTCGACCGGGTTGCCGTTGTCGGCGCCGAGCGCCAGCTCGCCGGGGCCGAACGCGGTCGGCGCGGTCGGCGGCAGCGCGACGCCCGCCGCCTGCAGCTCCCTGGCGAACGCCAGCGGCAGCGCGGTCTTCTCGTCGAGCAACAGCCCACCGCGCCCGGTGTCCATCAGGTAGGCGGCGCCGCTCTTGCCGACCGCGAGCGTGACCATCCCGGCGGCCTGGGCCGCGGCGAACAGGGTGTCGGCCAGGAGCTCCTTGCCGGGCGCCTTCAGCCCGTCGAGCACGCCGTAGTCCTCCGAGAACACCGGCTGGCGGAAGTCGACCGGCTTGCCCGCCGAGTCGTTGCCGGTCGCGCCCGGCTGCCACAGCACGTTGCCGTAGAACCCGGTCGCCTCGGAGAACTGGCCGGTCGCGAAGCTCGCGCTGTTCATCATCGTGAACGTCGGATACGTCGCGTGGTTGTCGGTGAACTCGACGCCGGCGTCGCGCAGCTTCGCCAGGTTCGGCGTGTCGGCGGCGGTCACGCCGTCGGGCCGCAGCCCGTCCCAGACGAACACGATCACGCTCCGGTCGGCAGGCGGCGGCGTGGCCGGCGGCTCGACCGGCGCGGCGGGCGCCGGCGCGTTCGATCCGCACGCGGCCAGGAGACACAGGACGATGACCCGGTTCGTCATGCCGGGCAGTGAACCACGGGCGCATGGCACAAGGGTGACAACGTTGCGGCAGATCGGATCCTCAGATGGCGGGCGGCGTCGCCCCGGCCGCGGCGCGTGGCGGCGCCGGTGTGCGGACCGCGAGCGCGAGCACCGACGGCGCGCCCAGCACGAACCAGATCGCGATCGCGGAGTCGAAGATCAGGCAGCCGAACGACGACGTCGGCATCCACGGCCAGATCGGGTGGCCGTAGAAGTGGTGCACGACGTCCCAGCCGGCGTGCAGGAACCAGCCCGCGCCGATCATGCGGTGCGAGCGCAGGCCGAGGTACGCGATCGGCGCGAGCGCCGCAGGGAACACCAGCTCCCAGGGTCCGAGCCCGCCGCTCAGGTACACCCCGGCGGCCCCGGCCAGGAAGATCGCGTTGAACCTGCGGCGCGCCGGCTCCTTGACCAGCGACATGACGGCGACGAACACCAGCGCGGAGACGACGGGCCCGAGGATGTCGACGAGGTGAATCGGTGGCGGCTGGGGCATGAGTCCTCCTGGTCGCAGGCTACGAGATCGGCCACACTCGACCAGTGGCTCGAAAGACAATGTTCGCAGGATTCTCGCCAGAGCGAGCGCATCCGCCGGTTCACCGGATCGCGGTGGTGGCGTTCGACGGCGTGGTGCTCGGCGATCTGGCCGCGCCCTGCGAGGTGTTCGGCCGGGTCCGCGACGCCGGCGGTCGTGCCCCGTACGAGGTCCGGGTGTGCAGCGCTGCCCCCGCGATCGCGTCGGCGCACGTCCGGCTCGACGTGCCGTGGCGGCTGTCGTCGCTCGCGCGCGCCGACACGGTGATCGTGCCGGGCGTCGACGATCTCGGCCGCGAGATCCCGGGCGACGTCGTGCGCGCGATCCGCCGCGCGGTCGACCGTGGCGCCCGCGTCGCGTCGATCTGCACCGGCGCGTTCGTGCTGG
Organism: Kofleriaceae bacterium; assembly: GCA_036265355.1. Classification (GTDB taxonomy): domain Bacteria; phylum Myxococcota_A; class Polyangia; order Haliangiales; family Haliangiaceae; genus JABFXX01. The sequence continues at coordinate 10,887 of DATAPF010000108.1, forward strand.
CCGCGACCGGCGCGCTCGACGGCCGGCGCGCCACGACCCACTGGCTCGCCGCGGCCGAGCTCGCCCGGCGCCACCCGTGGGTCGAGGTCGATCCCGGCGTGCTCTACGTCGACCACGGCAAGCTGCTGACCTCGGCCGGCGCCGCGGCCGGCTTCGACCTGTGCCTCCACCTGGTGCGGCGCGATCTCGGCGCCGAGATCGCCGCCGCCGCCGCGCGCGCCGCGGTCCTGCCGCTCGAGCGTTCCGGCGGCCAGGCACAGTTCATCACCCACGAGCCGCCGGCCAGCGACGGCAGCTCGCTCGCGACCCTGCTCGCCTGGCTGGAACACAACCTGCGCCGGGACCTGCCGCTGCCGGTCATCGCGCGACGCGCGGCGATGAGCACCCGGACGCTCAGCCGGCGGTTCCGCGACCAGATCGGGACCACCCCGGCGAGCTGGATCGCCCACGCCCGGACCCGCCGCGCCCAGCGCCTGCTGGAGACCACGCAGCTCTCGATCGAGCAGGTCGCCCGCGAGGTCGGCTTTCGATCCGCGACGGTGCTGCGCGAGCACTTCGGACAGATCGTCGGGACCGCACCGCTCGCCTATCGCCGCGCGTTCCGGGTGCCGGCGACGCGGGTGCTCAGCCGCGCAGGAACGCGACGGTGACGCCGTCGCCGCCCTCGCCCTGCTCGCCGGATCGGAACTTCTCGATCGCCTTGTGCGACGCGAGGTGGCTGCGGATCGCCGAGCGCAGCGCGCCGGTGCCGTGGCCGTGGACGACGAAGATCGCATCGCGGCCGGCGAGCAGGCTCTCGTCGACGAAGCGGTCGACCTGCTCGACCGCCTCGTCGACCCGGTTACCGCGGACGTCGAGCGTGGTGTCGAACGTGCGCGCGTTGGCCCGGCCGCCGGCGGGCAGGCCATTGACGAGCTGGACCGTGCCGTTGGACCCGGCCGCGGACGCGGGGCTCGCCGCACGCTCGCCGTGCTCGTCCCGCTCCTGGCGCTCGTCCCGCTCGCCCCGCTCGCCGCGCTCGCCGCGACGGGCCTGGCGGTGGGTGTCGATCAGCACGTCCTTGATCGGCACCATCGCGCGCATCGCGCCGACCCGGACCTCGACGCGATCATCGGGCAAGAGGCTCACCACCTCGGCGCGGCCGAGCCGGGGCACGATCACCGGCGCGCCGGCGACCAGCTGCTCGGGCCGCGCCGGGGTGCCGGGCGGCAGCTGGCGCTGCGGCTCGTGCCGGGCGACCTCGGCGCCCGGGTTGACCAGCCGGCGGGTCGCCTGCTTGACGTCGTCGATCGTCGGCGGCGCCTCGGCGAGGGCCGCGCGGGCCTTGACGTCGCGGCGGATGTCCTCGATCTCGCGGCGCGCCGCCTTGAGCGCGGCGACCGCCTCGCCGTGGGCGGCGCGGGTCTGCTTGTCGTAGCGCGCGAGGGTCCGCTCCCGGTGCGCGCGCAGCGCGGCGCGATCGGCCTCGGCGTCCTCGAGCTCGGCGAGCAGCGCGGCGCGCTCCTCCTCGATCCGGCGGCGCTGGTCGGCGACGCTGGCGAGCAGCTCCTCGACCCGGGCGCCGTGCGATCCGATCAGGTCGCGGGCGCGATCGACGACCTCGTCGACGATCCCCATCCGCCGCGCGACGGCGAGCGCGCCCGAGCTGCCCGGCGCGCCGAGGTGGAGCTTGAAGGTCGGCTCGAGCCGCGCGAGATCGAAGCCGACCGACGCGTTGGCGAACCGCGGATCGGTGGCGCCGAGCGCCTTGAGCCGCTCGTAGTGGGTGGTGACGATCCCGGTGACGCCGCGCGCCGCGAGCGCCTCGAGCACCGCCTGGGCGAGCGCGGCGCCCTGCTCGGGATCGGTGCCGACGGCGATCTCGTCGATCAGGATCAGCGAGCCGTGGCCGGCGGTCGCGAGCAGCTCGCGCAGGTTGACCATGTGGCCGGAGAACGTCGACAGGTCGTGCTCGAGGCTCTGCGCGTCGCCGATGTCGGTGCGGATGTCGGGGAACCAGCCCATCGCGCTGCCGCTCTCGGCGGTGACGTGGTGGCCGCAGCGCACCATCAGCGCGGCGAGCCCGACGGTCTTGAGCGCGACGGTCTTGCCGCCGGCGTTGGGGCCCGAGATCAGCAGCGTCGTCCCGGCCACGACCGTGACGTCGTTGGCGACGCAGCGCCGTTCGGCGAGCAGCATCAGCGGGTGGCGCGCGTGGAGCAGGCCGATCCGCGGCGCCTCGTCGATGATCGGCTCGGCCGCGACGGTGTCGTCGGCGATCACCGCGGCCGATGCGATGACGTCGAGGGTCTCGGCCGCCACCAGCGCGGCGTCGAACGCGTCGGCCTCCTCGGCGACCCAGCCCGAGAACTTGATCAGGATCCGGCGCTCCTCGTCGAGCACGTCGGCCTCGGCCAGCTTGGCGCGGTTGTTGAGGTCGACGATCTCCTCGGGCTCGATGAACAGGGTCTGGCCGCTCTGCGACGTGCCGTGGACGATGCCGCGCACGAAGCCCTTGCC
>DATAPF010000109.1:0-3421 GCA_036265355.1 Kofleriaceae bacterium
CTTCGACCTCGATTCCGCGATGGCGCGCGCGGCGCTCGGCCTGGCCTGCGCGCCGCCGCCCAGGCTGCGGAACGACCTGCTCGGCCTGCGCTGCGAGGTCTCTGGCCAGGGCTGGAAGATGCTCGGCGACACGATGACCGACGCCGAGGAGCTCACCCGCTCGGCGGCGCCGGGCTCGGTGCCCTGGGCCCAGGGCATGCTCGCGTACAACCAGGGCCTGATGGTCGCCGGCCGGATCCCGGATCTGGTGAACTCGATCGACCAGCTGCGCGGCGTCGAGGCTGCGCCCGACGCCGTGGGCAGGATGGCGCTGACCTTGCTCAGCGCGATCTGCATGCTGGACGCCCTGGGGCAGATCACCGCGGCGACACCGCTCGAGAACCAGTTCGCCGGCCTGCTCGGCGCGCAGCCGGATCGCGAGCCGATGGCGCACTTCTGGTGGAACATCCTCGTCGGGATGAGAGCGCCCTACGCGCACGACGACGCGTGGAACGCGCTGCGCCACAGCGATGCGATCCAGCCGATCTACGACGTGATCCCGACCGATCGGATCTTCCTGAACATGCAGCTGTTCCGCGGGCTCAACCTGTGGTTCCTCGGCGCCCTCGACGCCGCGGCTTCGGTGCTCGAAGCGATCGTGGCGGCCGACGTCACGCTCGGTGTGGCCAGCTCGCTGCGACGCCTCGGCCTGGCGTGGCTGCTCGCCGACCGCGGTGCGCTCGACTCGGCGCGCGCCGTGGCCAGCGAGCTCGGGGAGTATGGCCGCGCGCACGGTTACGCGCTGGACGAGGGTCGCGGCCGCTGGGTGCTCGCCGAGGTGCTGCGGCGGATGGGAGACCTCGATGCCGCCGAGCGCGAGATCCAGGCCGCGCTGGCGCTGGCGGTGCCGCTGGAACAGCCCGGTGTGCTGGGAACGCTCTCCGCGCTCCGGCTCGCCCAGGGTCGCGTCGCCGAGGCCGTGGCCGCGGCCGCGGATGCCGTTGCGCGCTGCATGACGATGCGGGGCTGCGGCATGTTCCGCGGGGCGTTCGTCCGGCTCGTTCGCGCCGAGGCGCTGCACGCGATCGGCGCGCACGACGCCGCTCGCCATGCCATCGCGGACGCGCGGGCCCGATTGCTCGCGATCGCAGACCGGATCGGCGACTCAACGTACAAGCACAGCTTCCTGCACGGTGTTCCAGAAAATGCCAGGACCCTCGCCCTGGCTCGAAGCTGGCTAGGTGAGACCGCTTCTGGCACATAACTTCACCCACTGGAAACTTCGCGTGGGCCGGGTATGTCCGGGGTAGCTCGACGCCAAAGCGCAGGTTGCGCTGGTGATACTCGACTGCGGACGGGCACCGGCCCTCGCCCAGGGATGGCGCCCGCACGCCTCGGACGTCCGATCGACGTCCGATCGACGTCCGATCGACGCCCGATCTGGCTGAAACGACGCAGCATGCACGACGCAGTGGATCCATCACTGCGCGTCCACGCAGCGATGCTGCTGTGATCACATTGCGGCAGTGCCGCGGATCGTGTCACCGCACCACGATCACCTCGAGTCGGTGTGTCGCTTCGTGTCATCGCGCCACGATCATCACAAATCTGCGACGGGAGCATGTGCCGTCGCCGCGTGGCCATCACAATTTCACGATCGCGGATCGCGTCATCGTGTCACGCTCGGTCCGGGCGCGTACTTGCCATTCGATCTACGTAACAACGATGAATACACGACCGCTCGAGAACAACTCTGTTGCGGAGTGTCGGCATTTTCGTCCTTGACAAATAGATTACGAACTTACAAGGTATGTTTGAGTTTCTCGACCCACGATAACCGTGCAGTCCTGTTGGGTCGGTAGCGCATATACCAACCTTCCAAGGGGGGGAATAGCGATGGATTCACGACACGCACCCGGCGGCCCGACGGGGCCGTCCACCGCCGTCCTGGCTGTCTGTGTCCTGGGGCTCTCTGCGGCGCCGTCGTGCGCGCCACCGGCCGACGTCGATCGCGCCGGCGAGCCTGCCAGCGTCGCCGAGCCCGACCACGCCGGCGCCGCGATCGATCGCCAGACCGCCGCGGCCAAGCCGGCGTCTGCGAGCGCGTCGACCCCGTCCTCGTTCACGCTGTTCGAGAGCGGGCAGGTCCGCCCGCTCGCGCTATCGCCCGATGGCCGGCACCTGTTCGCGACCAACACGCCGGACAACCGCCTGGAGATGTTCCGGATCGAAGGCCACCGCCTGGTCCACACCGGATCGGTCCCGGTCGGCCTCGAGCCGGTCGCGGTCGCCGCGCGCTCCGAGCGCGAGGTCTGGGTCGTCAACCACCTGTCCGACAGCGTCAGCGTGATCGCGCTCGACGACGACGCCGGCTCCGGCCGCGTCGTCCGCACCCTGCTGGTCGGCGACGAGCCCCGCGACATCGTGTTCGCCGGGCCGCATCGCCAGCGCGCGTTCATCACCACCGCCCACCGCGGCCAGAACATCGGGTTCGATCCCAAGCTCACCACCCAGGGCGTCGGCCGCGCCGACGTCTGGGTGTTCGACGCCGGCGCGCTCGGTGACACGCTGGGCGGTCACCCGCTCACCGTCGTCACGCTGTTCACCGACACCCCGCGCGCCCTCGCGGTCAGCCCCGACGGCTCCCGGGTCTACGCCGCCGGCTTCCACACCGGCAACGAGACCACCATCATCCCCCAGCCGGTGCTGGCGGGGTTTGCCGGGACGAAGGACATCCCCCCGCTCGTGGGCCCGACCACCAACCACCGCGGCGTCCCCGCGCCCGACGTCGGCGAGATCGTCAAGTGGAACGGCAGCCACTGGGTCAACACCGCCGGCACCGTGCGCGACGAGTTCGTGAAGTTCTCGCTGCCCGACAAGGACGTGTTCGTGCTCGACGCGATGGCCAGCCGGCCGCGCCAGCTATCCGGCCCCGCCGGCTTCTTCCAGCACGTCGGCACCATCCTGTACTCCATGGTCGTCAATCCGGTCAGCGGCAAGGTCTACGTCGCCAACACCGACGCCAACAACGCCGACCGCTTCGAGGGCCCCGGCACCTTCGCCGGCCACAGCCTGCGCGGCCACCTCCACGAGAGCCGGATCACCGTGCTGGGTCCCGGCGCCAGCGTCGCACCCCGCCACCTCAACAAGCACATCGACTTCCAGCACTGCTGTGCGCCGGTCCCCAACCCCGAGAACGCCCGGTCGCTCGCCCTGCCCCAGGGCATGGCCGTCACCCGCAACGGCGCCACGCTCTACGTCGCCGCCCTCGGCTCGGACAAGGTCGGCGTGTTCGCCACCACCCAGCTCGAGAACGACAGCTTCGTGCCCAGCACCGCCAGCCAGATCCACGTCTCCGGCGGCGGCCCCACCGGGCTGGTCCTCGACGAGGACCGCGGCCAGCTGTTCGTGCTGACCCGGTTCGACGACGCGATCTCGGTGA
>DATAPF010000110.1:0-11055 GCA_036265355.1 Kofleriaceae bacterium
TCGGCGAGCTGTCGTACGGCGCGTAGCCGCAGTGCTCCGGCAGCCGCACGGTGTAGTCGCTCGCGCTGGCGTTCGCCGGCAGCGCCAGCGTGAAGTTGTGGCTCGGGTTGTATGCCGTCCGGCTGCCGAGCTCGATCGTCCCCGCCAGCGGCGGCTGCACGGTGTAGCCGCGCCAGCCGGTGCTGCTCTTGTAGATCACGTGACAGGCGATCACCCCGGCCGCGGCGAACTGCGCGTGGCCTGTGGCATCGGTCATGAGCCGGTCCGTGCCGGCGCTGCGCTCGACCAGCACGGTGGCCCGGCTGACCGGCATGCCGGCGGGATCGGCGAGGTACTCGTCGCCGGTCACCACCAGGGTCACCATGTCGCCGGCCGCATCGGACCCGGCGTCGCCGCCGATCAGCCCGGCGACGTCCTGGAAGCCGAGCCGGCCGCAGCCGGCCAGGGCGATCGCCAGGGCGAACCTCGTCGTCATCATATACACGGAACACCACAATCCGGGCTCGACGCCGTGACGCCCGCCACACCCCGGTCAGTCGCCGAGCAGCACCTTCAAGACTGACGCATCGCCTTCCAGCGCGCAACGCTGCAGATAGAGCCGGAGGCCGCGCTCCCCACCGAGCTCCTCGCCGCCGCCGGCCCGGCCGGGCCCGCCGTGCAGCAGCGCGGGCAGCGCGGTCCCCGGCCCGGGGCTCTGCGACGCCATCTTCGACGACCCCAGGTACAGCCGGCCGGCCCACGGCGCGGCCGCGCCGACGAACCGGGCGACCCAGTCGCGATCGTCGGAGTACGCCGCGCTGACCAGGCAGCCGTCGCCGCGCGCGACGAACGCCGCCGCGGCCGCCGGATCGCCGGGGTAGGCGCCCAGCGTGATCACCGGGCCGAAGATCTCCTGATCGTGGAGCGCGGCGCAGGTCATCGGCGATTGCGTGGCGCGCACGACCGGACCGACGAAGAAGCCCTTGCCGGGCGGGGCGCCGACCGGGCCGGGCGGGGCGATCTCGCCGGTCCCGCCGAACATCGCCTCGGTCTCGGCCGCGAGCCGCGCGATCCCGGCGCGGACATCGTCGCGCTGTGCCGCGGTCGCCAGCGGACCCATGCCGACGCCGTCGTGCGCGGGATCCCCCACCGCGATCCGGGCGAGCCGCTCGCGCAGCGCGTCGGCGACCTCGTCCAGCCGCTCGGCGGGCACCAGGACGCGCCGGATCGCCGTGCACTTCTGCCCGGTCTTCTGGGTCATGTCGCGCACGACGTCGAACACGAACAGCGCGCCGGCCTCGCCGGTCAGCTCGACGTCGGGCGCGAGCACCGCGGCGTTGAGGCTGTCGGCCTCGAGGTTGAGCCGCACGCCGTGCGTGACGACGGCGGGATGGGCGCGCAGCATGCGCGCGGTGGCGGCGCCGCCGGTGAACGCGACCACGTCGCCGGGGCCGAGCGAGTCGAGCAGCGCGCCGGGCGGCCCGACCAGCAGCTGGAGCGCGCCCGGCGGCAGCACCGGCGCGAACAGCTCGACCAGCCGGTGCGCGACCAGCGCGGTGGCGGTCGCCGGCTTGGCGATCACCGGCATGCCGGCGAGCAGCGCGCACGCCAGCTTCTCGCACAGCCCCCAGCTCGGGAAGTTGAACGCGTTGATGTGCACGGCGACGCCGGCGCGGCGCGCCCACACGTGCTGGCCGCCCATCCGCGCGGTGCGGCCGACCTGGATCGGCTCGCCGTCGGCGAGTAGCCGGGCGCCGCCGAGCCGGGCGCCGAGCTCGGCGTAGTGCGACAGCGTCGCGGCGCCGCCGTCGATGTCGAACTTCGCGTCGCCCCGGGTGTTGCCGCCGTTGGCGACCGCGAGCGCGATCAGCTCCTCGCGCGCGCCGTGCAGCGCCCTGGCGAGCGCGCCGAGCAGCGCGCCGCGCTGGGCGAAGCCGAGCGCGCCGAGCTCGCCCCCGCCGGTGGTCCGGGCGTAGCGAAATGCGGCGGCGAGATCGTGGCCCCCGATGTGGACCTCGGCGAGCACGGCCTCGGTCGCGGGGTTGACCAGCGGCACCGTGGGTCCCGCTCCCGCCGACCACGCGCCCGAGAGGTAACTGGCGAGCAGCTGCATGGCGCGTTCTTACCTCACTCCTGCCGCCCTGAGCGACGTCATCCCGACATCACCCGCGCCGATCGCGCCGCGGGTCCGGGGTATCGTCGGCGGGTCGATGGGCCCGGGATTGACCAGACGGCTCGCCATGGGGCTCGCGATGCTCTGCATCGTCGTGTTCGGCGGCGGCATCGGCTACTACCTGATCGGCGGCAGCCGGTGGGAGTTCGGCGACTGCCTGTTCATGACGGTGACCACGATCACCACGGTCGGGTTCGGCGAGCTCCCGGAGATGGAGCACGTGGCCTACGCCCGGGCGTTCACCGTGCTGCTGCTGGTGTTCGGCACCGGCAGCATCGTGTACTTCGCGTCGACCGTGACCGCGTTCATCATCGAGGGCGATCTGCGCAACGCGCTGTTCGCGTCGCGGCTGAAGAAACGGATGAAGCGCATGAAGGATCACGTCGTGGTGTGCGGCGCCGGGTCGACCGGCCGCCATGTCATCGAGGAGCTGCTCGCGACCGGCGTGCCGGTGATCGCGATCGACATGCGCGAGGGCGAGCTGCGCGAGATCGCGGGGAAGTTCCCGGGCGCCGAGTTCTCGTACCTGGTCGGCGACGCGACCGACGACGACATCATCGCGCAGACCGGGCTGGACCGGGCGCGCGGCATGGTCGCGGCGCTGTCGTCGGACAAGGACAACCTCTACCTCACGGTGTCGGCGCGCCAGACCAACCCGGGCGTGCGGATCGTCGCGCGCTGCGCCGAGCTGTCTCACGTCGAGAAGATCCGGCGATCGGGCGCCGACGCGGTGGTGTCGCCCAACTTCATCGGCGGCATGCGGCTGGTGTCCGAGCTGCTGCGGCCGGCGGTGGTGCGGTTCCTCGACGACATGCTGCGCGATCGCCGCGCGACCTTCCGGATCGAGGAGATCCAGCTCGGCGACGGCGCCGCCGGGCTGGGCGCGACGCTGCGCGAGGCGCGGATCCGCGAGCGGTTCGGGATGACCGTGCTCGCGGTGCGCGCGGGCGACGGCCCGTCGTGGGTCTACAACCCCGACGCCGGCGAGCGGCTGGGCCCCGGCACGACGCTGGTCGTGCTGGGCTCGGCCGAGCAGGTCGCCGAGCTTCGCCGGGTCGCCGCGTAGCGCGCGCCGGGCCGCGCCGTGCTATCAGCGAGGGGCGTGGCAGACGGGCCTCGGCTGAGCACGAAGATCAACCGCGGCGTCGCGTGGGCGGGCGCGGCCCAGGCGATCATCGCGATCGCGGACCTGGTGTCCCAGGTGGTCGTGGTCGCGCTCTGGGTCTCGTCCGACGACCTCGGCCTGTCCGCCGCGGCGACCGCGTTCTATGTCCTGCTCGACACCGCCGCTGACTTCGGCGTGACCTCGGCGCTGATCCAGCGCGACGACCACACCCCCGAGGCGGTGTCGACCGTGTTCTGGTTCAACCTGCTGGTGTCGACCGGGCTGCTCGTGCTGCTGCTCGGGATCGGCCCCTTGTACGGCCGGTTCGAGCACAAGCCGGTCGTCGGCTGGCTGCTGGTCGCGTACGGCGGCAAGCTCGTGTTCCAGAACGTCTACGCGATCCCGTTCGCGATGCTGCGCCGCGAGCTGCGCTACGCCGAGATCGCCAAGGCGCGGGTCGCCGCGCACCTGGGCGAGAGCGTCGCGCGGATCGTGTTCGCGGCGCTCGGCTACACCGTGTGGTGCTGGACGCTCGCCGCGCTGACCCGCAGCGTGGTGTTCGGCGTGATCATGCAGTGGCGCCATCGCTTCGTGCCCAGGCTGGTGTTCCAGCCCCGCGAGGTCCTGCCGTACGTCCGGTTCGGGCTGCGCACCGCGGCGAGCCAGATCCTGTACCGGCTGTACACCAGCCTCGACTACGCCATCGTGCTGCGCATGTTCGGCGAGCGCGCCAACGGGATCTACACGCTGGCGGCGTTCATCGTGCTCGAGCCGGTGCGGACGATCTCCAACGTCGTGATCGACGTCGCGTTCCCCGCGTTCGCGCGGCTGCGCGACGACCGCGCCGGCCTGATCCAGCAGCTCGTGCAGTTCACCCGGCTCAACCTGATCGCCGTCCTGCCGTTCGTCGTGCTGATCCTGCTGGTGATCCCGGAGTTCCTGCGCGTGTTCTACGCCGGCGGCAAGTGGACCGGCGACGAGCTGGCGCTGTGCGGGCAGGCCGCGCGGATCCTGTGCGTCGTCGGGGTGCTCCGCGCGCTCAGCTTCCTCGGCCCGCCGCTGCTCGACGGCATCGGCCGGCCCGAGCTCACGCTGCGCTACCAGGTGGCGGCCACGCTGGCGGTGCCGGCGATGTTCGTGACCAGCGGCCTCTTGCTCGGCGACCGGATCGGGTTCCTGTCGGTCGCGGTGGCATGGGCGGCGGGCTACCCGCTGGCGTTCGCCGTGCTCGCCTACCTGGTCGTGCGCTCGATCGAGCTGCCGGTCCGGCCCTACCTCCGGGCCTCGGCGGGGATCTTCGCGTGCTGCTGCGGCGGTGGGCTCGCCGGGCTCGCGGTGTGGCCGGTGCTTGCGAATGTTTCCGACGGTGTCCGGATGGTCGCGGTCGGGCTCAGCGCGCTCGCGGTGACCGCCGCGCTGCTCGCCGTGTGGCAAGGGATCACGCCGCGATCGATCGCCGCCGCGCTGCGCGGTTAATGCCGGCTTAAAGGGTGGTGTCAAAAACTCAACACCGTGATGCGGGCCGCGGAGCTCCAGCCTGCGTCGCGGTTGTGGTAGTTCGATCGTATGGACGTCTCTCGCGGCATCGCCCGGCCGGCACGCCCGTCGGTCGTGCCGCCTGGACCGCCGGCCTCGCCGCGCAAGCCGCGCGCTTCGATCGTCGTCGGATCGCACAACCGCCTGGGCTGTCTGTGCGAGCTGCTCGAGCGGTTCCTCGCGCAGGACTTCACCGACTTCGAGGTGATCGTGATCGAGCAGAGCACCCAGGCCACCGCCGAGCAGCGCCGGCGGCTCGCCGAGCTCGCGGCCGATCCGCGGATCCGGATCTACCCGCGGCCGCCGCTCGGCGGCGCCGGGGCGCGCAACGAGGGCTGCCGGCTCGCCCGCGCCGACATCCTGGTCGCGTTCGACGACGACGACCTGCCGGCCTCGACCGACTGGTTATCGAAGCTGTTACGTAACTTCGACGACCCGGCCTGCATCGGGGTCAGCGGCCGCCACATCCTGGAGAACGGCCCCAACCCGCCGTACGCGAACATGGAGCGCGCGCGGCGCCGGGTGCTGAGCTACTCGCCGCTGATGTGGCAGCGCTGCTTCCCGCGCAGCGACGTGCGGTCCGAGAAGATCGAGAACCTGATGGGCGGCAACTCGGCGGTGCGCCGCAGCGTGCTCGAGCGATTCGGCCTGTGGGACGCGTTCGCCCGGTGCGAGAACGAGAACTCGCTGTGGTTCCGGATCCGCAACCGGCTTCCGCCCGGCGAGTACCTGGTGTTCGATCCCGAGGCGACGATGATCCGCCGGCTCGACGTCGCGGGCGGGATGGCCAAGCGCAACATCGGGGTGCTCCAGTTCGGCTGGGCGATGTTCGAGTACTTCCACAAGATCCTCGGCTACTACCACCCGCTGCGGTTCCTCGGGCTGTACCCGGTCTACTTCGCGTTCTTCTTCTGGGTGATCTGCACCTGGGTGTGGAACGAGAGCGCGCGCTACCGCGGCAAGCCCGTGCGCGCGATCGCGGTCCTGGTCGGCTTCGGGCTGCTCCAGCCGGTGAGCTGGACGGTGTGGCTGGCCCGGCTCGCGATCGACCGGATCCGCAAGGGCCCCGAGAAGCGCGAGACCGAGTTCGCCCCGTATCCGGATGCGGTCGCCCACGAACTGGTGGCGGCGTAGCTCAGCGCCGCCGGAGCGGGGCGAGCAGGGCGGCGACGTCGCCGAGCGCGGTGCGCCGGGGCGGGACCTCCAGATCGATCAGCAGGCGGTCGACCTCGGCCAGCCGCTCGGGCGTCCGCGCGATCGCCGCAAAGATCGTCGCGACGTGATCGGAGTGATCGTGCGCCCGGATCAGGCCGAGCGAGTGGATCGCCAGCCCGGCGGCGCGCAGCAGCGCGCCGAGCTCGCGCACCGTCCACTCCTGGACGTGGGCGGGGTTGCCCGGCGGCCCCGGGTCGCGCAGGCCCCGGGTCAGGTGGCGCTCGGGCGTCGACAGCAGGATCAGCTCGGCGTGGGCATGCGCCGCGCGCAGCTGGGCGAGCAGCTGGTCCGGATCCGGCAGGTGCTCGATCACGTCGGCGTTGATCACCACGCTACCGGCGAGCTCGTCGGCCGTCACCGGGAGCGCCGCGTCACCCTGCAGGTCGTGGTCGCGCCAGTCGAGCGCGGGGGCGGCGGCGCGGGCGCGGTCGAGGTTGGCGCCGCGGTCGATGCCGATCGTCGCGACGGTGGGGCACTGCGCGGCCAGCGCGATCAGCTTGGCGCCGTTGCCGCAGCCGACGTCGATCACCCGGCGCGCCGGCAGCGCTCGGGCCAGGGCGCGCGCCGCGAGGTAGACGTCGGGTTGCCACTGCTTGCGCATCGCACCAAGCGGCTGGTGGGCGTACTCGGGGGTGTCGCGGCGCCGGTAACGTGCGGCGGTCCAGCTGGGGGTCGGCACGCCCGTGGCGTACGACAAACCGGGGCCCCGCGCGAGCCCCGGCGCACCATCGCGGCGATCGCGGCGGGTCAGTCCTTGGGCCTGGGCCCGGCGTGGCAGCGCGCGTTGGCAGCCGCCACCGAGCCGGCCGCCGTGTGGCACGCGGCGGCGATCGCGCGCTGCGCGTTGGGCTCGGGGTTGGCCTTCTTGCCCGCGGCGAAGTCCTCCCGGGCGCGCTCGCTCCACGCGTCGATGTCGGCGCGGTCGTCCTCGTCGAGGTTGGGGCACTGCTTGTAGAGCCCGAGCGCCGTGAGCAGCGCCTCGCACTCGGCGTCCATCGTGCCGAGCGCGACCTCGGTGGGAGCCGGGACCGGCTCGCCAGGCGCGACCGGCGGTGGCTCGCCGCGGCATGCGGAGGCGAGCCCGGCGGTCAGCCCGGCGCTCAGAGCGAGCGCCTGGAGCACCACGGCGCCGCGGCGAACCGCAGCGCGAGGGCGGCGCGGCGCGGCGGGCGTGCCGGGCGTGCAAGACGAGCCCGCGAGCCGCGGGGAGATCGGGCGCATGTCGGCGTCTGACCGTCTTTAGCACGATCGGACGCCGCGTCTGCGCCGCGCGATCACTCCCTGCGCAGGAACTTCGGATCGGCCTTGCCGGGCGCGGCGACCCACATCATCGACCGGGCGATCGCCTGGGGCAGCTGCAGGCCGGGGAACGCGGCCCACAGCATCAGAGCCTCGTTGCCGTAGCGCACGATGCCGGTGTGGTTGGTCACGTCGGCATCGCGCTTGGGATCCGAATCGTTGAACCCGAGCTGGACGCGCACTCGCTCCATGTCATCGGGGTGGCCGGTGACGAACGTCCAGCCCGGCCCGAGCTTGCGCTCCTTGACGTACGCCTTGAGGTCCGCCGGCGAGTCCTCCTTCGGCTTGAGCGTGAACGAGTACATGAACATGTCGCGCCCGATGTGGTCCTTCAGCAGCGTCTGGGCGCGCCGCAGGTTGGCCGTCACCGGGCTGCAGATGCCGGTGCACCGTGAGTACATGAAGTTCATCATGACGCACTTGTCCCGGATCAGATCCTCGTAGAGCCGGACCTTCTTGCCCTCGTGGGTCACCAGCGTGACGTCCGGGAAGAACCGGCGCCGGAGGGCCTCGCGCGGCGACACCGTCCCCCACTGCCTGGGGGTCGGTGCGTCTGGAGTGTCCTTGGCCATGTTGTGTCCTTTCGTCGGCCGCCGTGGGTCAGGGGTTCGTGTTGGTGTCGCCGCCGGGCGCCGGGACGATGTCCCAGCGCAGCATCATCGCGTGGTCCTCGTGGACCACGTTGTGGCAGTGCAGCGGGTGGCGTCCGGTGAAGTCGCGGAACCGGAAGAACAGCGTCGCGGTCTCGTTGTGCTGCAGCCGCATCACGTCCTTGCGCGACACGTCGGTGTTGAGCAGCGGCAGGTTCTGGCTCAGGATCTGGTGCTCCTCGAAGTGGATGTGCACCGGGTGCATCCAGCCGCCGGAGTTGTTCTGCAGGGTCCAGTGCTCGATGCTGTTCTGCTGGATCTGGAGCCGGACCTCCGAGCAGTCGTTCGACATCAGCTGGCCGTTGATCTGCCACATGCCGTTGCCGCGCTCGAACTGGAACGTGCGCGACACCCGCGGCGTCCCCGCCGTGCTCGGCAGCGAGTAGAACGTCGGGCGGGTCGCCGGGTCGACGCTGGCGTCGGCGTGCGTCACCGTCGTTCCGACCCGGAACTGCATGAGGAAGTTGCCGGCGCCGGCCGCCAGCGTGTTGCCGGTCGGGCCGCGGCCGCTGATCTGCTCCAGGCGGTTCTCGAAGTACAGCGTCTTGCCGGCCCACGGCTTGAAGTCGATGATGATGTCCATCCGCTGCGCCACGCCCTCGATGAAGTTGGTGACCTGGATCGGGTGAGGCAGCAGGTTGCCGTCGGTCGCGATCTGCCAGAACGGGATCTGGGTGTTGGTGCCCTGGTCGGTCAGGAACACCTGGTAGAACCGCGACGGGCCGCTGTTGAGGACGCGGAACCGGTAGCGCCGCGGCTCGACGTTGAAGAATGGCTGGATCTTGCCGTTGACCACGAACTTGTCGCCGAGGATGCCGTCGGTGTTGAACAGATCGAAGAACATGAGCCCGCTGGTCGGATCGAACACCTTGTCGGCGAGCATCAGCGGGATGTCGTAGAGCAGCGGCGTGAACGGGTTGCTCGACGCCTGGACGCCGGGCAGCCGGAAGCCCGTGGTCTCGTTGCCGGTGTCGAACTGGTTGAACAGGCAGTAGAACCCGGTCAGGCCCTTGTAGACGTTCTGCGCGGTGAAGTCGACGCGGTGGTCGTGGTACCACAGCGTGCTCATCGCCTCGTTGATGTCGCCGTTGGTCGAGATGTGGGTCGAACCGAACCCGGCGAGCACGTTGGGATAGTGATGGTCGTAGAACTGGCCCGGCGAATCGAAGTCGCACGGGAAGCCGTCGCTCTCCGACGGGGTGTGCGCGTTGTGCAGGTGGGTCGTGGTCTGGTTCATGCCGAAGCCGCCGTTCTGCGAGTTCGGCGGCAGGTTGTTGCGGTTGCGGACCAGGACGTCCTTTCCGTAGGTCGCGTAGTAGGTCGGCGCGGGGTAGTTCCCATCAAAGCCCCAGAACTGCTGCACCGGCAGGTCGGGTGACACGCTCAGGTTGGCGATGTTCTGGTGGGTCTCGTACAGGACCGCGGGTGGGAACGTGAAGTGGCTCGGGTACGACGTGAACGCCTGGTGCGGCCGGGTGCGGCCCTCGCCACCGGACGTGTTGGGCGCGATGGTCGGCGCCGGCCCGGTCAGCGTCGTGACCGGCTGGTGGATCGGTATGATCGGCAGGGCCTCGATGAACGCCCGGGTCGGCGGGCTGGTGACCGCGCCGCTTCCGCTCCCGCTGCCGCTCCCGCTGCCGCTCCCGCTGCCGCTCCCGCCGCCTCCGCTGCCTCCACCGCCTCCGGGCCCCTTGTCCGCCCACGCCCTCCCGGATGCCCACTGGCTGAGCCCGTTCTTGAGCACCAGGTAGCCGCCGGCCCCGATCAGGCCGGCCCGGATCATCTCGCGCCGGCTGAGCTGGGCCTTGATGATCTCCAGACGGTTCTTGCGGGCGTTCGCGAGGGATTTCTTTTCACGAAAGCGGAGGATATGCATGGGGACCTTCCGGGATGAGCGGCCGCGTCACGGCCTCAGATTTCTGCGCTGGTCAGCATTTTTCACGTCAGAAATCTCCAGTCCACGAAAAGCGCTTAAAAGAATGAAATATTGGTTGTTGGTGAAAACGGTATTATCCGGCAAGGATTCAACAGAATCCCAGCAACAATCGAGTGCTGACTCCCGATCTGAAAGGACCTTTCAGTAGCGCTCCACACGTGATGTGATTCGGATCGGGGCAAACTGACCGATCGCCGACGTGAGCCGCATCGGACTTGATGACCGGACGCCGCGCGTCCGATCTCCATGTACAATATTTGCACATGAAGATCGGATTCTGTGCGCGCCCACGCACATGCCACCAAACCACAGGTTTAATCATATATTAAGAGAATTATGAAATGCGCTCAGAAACTGTCACCGGTTCATTTGGCTGGAGTTCCAGGGCGCCCCGGCGAAGGACAGCCACATCGCGCGGGAGTGTCGGGGGGATGCGCTAGATCAGGGCCTTCGCCATGACCGGCTTCAGCCATCTCCATCTCCACACCCAGTACAGCCTGCTCGACGGCGCAATCCGGGTGAAGGACCTGTTTCCCCGGGTCAAGGAACTCGGCATGGATACCGTGGCGGTCACCGATCACGGCAACATGTTCGGTGCGATCGATCTGTATACGGAAGCCAAGCAGTCAGGAGTGAAATTGATTTTCGGTTGCGAAACGTATGTCGCCGCAACCGATCGCCATGACCGGACCAACCGCAGGAACTTCCACCTGATCCTGCTCGCCAAGAACGACGTCGGCTACAAGAACCTGTCGTTCCTCAACTCCAAGGGTTACCTGGAGGGCTTCTACTACAACCCGCGGATCGACAAGCAGCTGCTGCGCGAGCGCAGCGAGGGCCTGATCGGCATGTCGGCGTGCCTGGGCGGCGAGATCGCGCAGACCCTGGAGAAGAACGGCGTGGCCGCGGCCGAGGAGGTCGCCAGGGAGTACGCGAGCCTGTTCGCGCCCGGCGACTTCTACCTCGAGCTGATGCCGACGCCGATGAAGGAGCAGGAGACGCTCAACGGCGAGCTGGTGCGGATGGGCAAGAAGCTCGGCATCCCGCTGGTCGCGACCAACGACTGCCACTACGTCCACCGCGCCGACGCCACCGCGCACGACGTGCTGATGGCGATCCAGACCGGCAAGAGCCTCAAGGACGAGAAGCGGCTCAAGCACGT
>DATAPF010000111.1:0-4522 GCA_036265355.1 Kofleriaceae bacterium
GCGCTGCCGGGCTGGAACACGACGCCGTGGGCGAGGCCGCGCTTGCACCAGCGGTCGGCGTCGAGGCCCGGCGCGGTCTCGACCCACAGCGCGATGCCGCCGGTCGGGACGTGGAACCGGACGCGGTCGCCGAGCTGGTCGCGCAGCGCGGCGGCGAGCGCGTCGCGCCGCGCGTGATAGATCCGCCGCATCTTGCGGGTGTGGCGGCCGAGCTCGTCGTCCTCGATCAGCTCGGCGATCGCGATCTCGAGGGCGTGGTCGCCCTGGCGATCGACGAGGTAGCGCTCGCGCGCGAGCCGGTCGATCAGCGGGCGCGGCGCGACGACGAAGCCCAGGCGCAGGCCGGGCGCGAGGATCTTGGACAGCGTGCCGATGTACACCACGACGCCGTCGCGGTCGGTGGTCGCGAGCGGCAGCACCGGCCGGCCGTCGTAGTGGAACTCGTGGTCGTAGTCGTCCTCGAGGATCGCGATGCGATGCTGGCGGGCGAGCGCGAGCAGCCGGGCGCGGCGGCCCGCGGTGAGCACGGCGGTGGTGGGGTACTGGTGGTGCGGGGTGACATAGACCAGGCGGACGGCGGTGCGGGCGCAGACCCGGGCCAGGGCGCCGACGTCGATCCCGCCGGGGTCGACCGGGATGCCGATCAGGCGGGCGCCGGCGCGCTGGAGCGCCGCCCACGACGGGCGATAGCCGAGCGCCTCGACGCAGACCGCGTCGCCGGGCCGGACCAGCGCGCGGGCGACCAGGTCGAGCGCCATCTGGCTGCCGCGCGTGATCATGACCTCGTCGGCGGTGGCCGCGAGGCCGCGCGCGTCGCGCACCAGATCGGCGAGCGCGCCGCGCAGCCGCGGGTGGCCGGCGGTGGCGGTCGTGTAGCCCAGCGCGGCGGCGGCGTGGCGGCGCATCGCGCGGCGGTAGGCGCGGGCGATCAGCTCGCTCGGGACCAGCCGCAGATCCGGGACGCCGGCCGCGAGCAGGATCGCGCCGGGCGGCGCGGTGGGGAACGCGTGGAGCGACGGCGGGCCGGGGTCGAGCGCGAAGCCGACCTGGCGGGCGAGGCCGCGCTGGACGGCGACGCCGCGCGGCGGATCGGCGACCACGGTGCCGGTGCGCGGCAGGGTGGCGAGCAGGCCCTGGGCCTCGAGGTCGCCGTACGCGGCGATCACGGTGTCGCGATCGACGCCGAGCTGGCGGGCCAGCGCGCGCGTGCCGGGCAGCACGTCGCCGGCGGCGAGCCGGCCGGCGCGGATGTGATCGGTGATCGCGTTGGCGATCTGGGCGAACAGCGGCGCGGGGAGGCCGGCGTCCGGCGGCGGGAGGTGGAGGGTGGTGCGCGCCATGCTGGAGGGTCTGGTTTCTCAGAACTGGATGTTGTGAACCCACCAGAGTTCTAGCATGGTGGCGGCATGGGCAGATTCACCGGTTCGCTGCGGATGGACCCGGCGGCTGCGGACGAGGCGAGGGGGGAGGCGAGCGCCGACGCGAACGCCGAGGCGAGGACCGAGGCGAGGACCGAGGCGGAGATCGAGCGGTTCGCGCCGGCGTCGTCGCGCTCCAGAGTGCGCCGCAAGCCGCAGCGCGCGTCGTACGACCCCGAGGTCGTGTTCGCGATCCTCGACGCCGGGCTGGTCGCGCACGTCGCGTTCGTCCACGACGGCCACCCGTTCGTGATCCCGATGGTCTACACCCGCAAGGAGCGCGAGCTGATGCTGCATGGCTCGGCGGCGAGCCGGATGCTGGACGTCGGCGCCGGCGGCGCGCCGCTGTCGGCGTGCGTCACGATCATCGACGGGCTGGTCTACGGGCACTCGGCGATGCACCACTCGATGAACTACCGCTCGGTGGTCGTGCTCGGTCGCGCCCGCGAAGTCGTCGCCGAGCCCGAGAAGCGCGCGTTCCTCGCCGCGCTGGTCGAGCGATCGTCGCCGGGGCGATCGCGGCTGGTCCGGCCGCCGAGCGCCAAGGAGCTCGCCGCGACCCGGGTGCTGGCGCTGCCGATCGAGGAGGCGAGCGCGAAGATCCGGGCCGGCGGGCCGCTGATCGACGCCGAGGACCTGGCGGTGCCGGTGTGGACCGGCCAGCTGCCGATCGCGCTGCGGGCGATGTCCCACATCCCGACGCCGGACCACGAGCGAAGCGCGGCGCTGGTGGGTGGGGACCCTGCGCGGTTCGAGCTGCCGGCCCGGCCGCGCGGCGTCGACTGAGCCGCCCGCCGCATTGTGCGCCATGGCCATCGCCGGGTTCACGGCGGCGGTATGTGACGAGCCGACATGAGTCGATATCTGCGATTCGCCAGAATCGCTGATGTGGGGATTCCACGGATGCTGGGGAGTGCGTGATATCCAATCTCTCTCGCGCGCTGGAGATCGGGATTCGGATACGCTCGGGGGCGAGGACGTCCCGGGTTGCGGCCACGCATACGGACATGGGCGAGCATCGCGGCTGCGGGGCTCGGTGGGCTGACCGCCGCCGGCGCGCCGGCCGTGGCGTCGCCGGTCGAGATCGCCGCGCCGGCGCTGGCGTGCTTCGACACGCCCGGCGCGCCGCTCGGGCTCGAGCTGCGGCTCACCCAGCTCGATCCCGCGCTGGTCCAGCTCGGCGTGATCGCTCACAGCGCGGTCGTGCGCGAGCTGGTGCAGACCTGCGTCGCGGTCGACCCGGCTGCGTCGCGGGCGGTCGTCCCGCCGGTGGACCTGGCGTGCTACCGGATCGACGCGGCGCCGCTGGCAGAGCCGGTGGTGATCGACGTCGCCCACGCAGACCCGACGCTCGCGCTGCTGCCCGGCCACGCCGCGACGCTGGTCCGGCCGGCCGAGCTGTGCTTGCCGGTCGCCAGGGATGGCGCCGCGCTGCGGCCCGACGTGCGGCGCCTGGTCCAGTCGATCGCGCTCGAGTGCTACGCGGTCGCGCCGGGCCCGCATGCCGCGCAGCTCTGCATGCCGGTCGCCAAGAACAGCGAGCGGATCCCGCGCGACGTGCTCGGGGTCGTCCGGCGGCTCGGCGTCGAGAAGCTCGCGGCATCGCGCTCGGTGGCCGCGCCCGTGCGATCCGGGGAGCACGCGGTGCTGCGCCACCTGAACCCGCTGCTCGCCACGCTGCCGGCGGCGCCGGTGGTGCTGGATCGATTCAGCGACCGGATGGTGCCGGTGGTGACTCAACCCTGGATCGAATAACCCCCGTCGACGGTGATCGTGGCGCCGGTGACGAAGTCGGACGCCGGCGCGCTGAGGAACACGGCGATGCCGCGCAGGTCGTCGATCGTGCCCCACCGCCCGGCCGGGGTCCGCCGCACGACGGCGTCGTGCCAGCCCGGGACGTCGCGCCGCGTGCCCTCGGTGAGCTCGGTGTCGATCCAGCCGGGCAGCACCGCGTTGACCTGGATGTGATCGCGCGCCCACGCCGCGGCGCACGCCTTGGTCAGCTGGACGATGCCGCCCTTGCTCGCCGCGTAGACCGGCGAGAAGCCGGTCGCGAGCGTCGACATGATCGAGCCGATGTTGATGACCTTGCCGCGGCCGGCCCGCTGGAGCAGCGGATAGGCCGCGTGCGAGCACAGGTACGCGCTGGTCAGGTTGGTGTCGAGCACCTGGCGCCACTCGGCGAGCGTCAGGTCCTGCGGCGGCTTGCGGATGTTGATGCCGGCGTTGTTGATCAGGATGTCGAGCCGGCCGCACCGCGCGGCGGTCTCGGCGAACAGGTTCGCCACCGATGCGTCGTCGGTGACGTCGACCTCGATCGCGAGCGCGCCGCCGGGACCGAGCGCCGCGAGCTCGGCGACGGCGCGGGCCGACTTGTCGCGGTTGCGGCCGGCGACCACGACCCGCGCCCCGGCGCCGGCCAGGCCGCGCGCCATGCCGAGCCCGATGCCGCCGTTGCCGCCGGTGACGATCGCGACGTTGCCTGTGAGGTCGAACATGCTGGCCGCCGACGCTAGCACCGAACCGGCGCCGCGGGCGCAAGCGTTCACGGCTCGCGGATCACGGCTTCAGGATCACGCCCGCGCCCTGCTTGCCGTTCATCTTGACCACCACCGGCCGGTCGAACCGCAGGTGGCGGACGTAGCCGGTCTCGCGCACGGCGGGCTGCGCGGCGAGCCAGTCCCAGTCGACGAAGCCCTCGCCCGCGTCGGGGTTGATCGTGAAGTAGCCGACGTTGAACGAGGTCAGGTTCTGGAAGAAGTGGGTGCCCTGCGACGGCGTGACCTCGAGGTCGGCGAACCCGGCCTCGACGATCACGCGCGCGCCCGAGATCTGCTCCCAGGTCACCGGGATGCCGAGCCACGGATCGGCCGAGCCCCAGCGGCCGACGCCGATCAGCAGGTACGGCCGGCCGGACAGCTCGGCGTTGCACTGGGCGAGCTCGCTGGCGACCTGGCGGCTCGACGCGCGCGCGAAGCGCTGGCGGTCGACCACGATCACGTCGCGCAGGTCGTCGATCCGGCCGTTGCCGAGCACGCGGCTCGACCGGCAGATCAGCTGGTCGGGCGCAAGCTCGCCGATCACGACCTCCAGCATCTCGCGCG
>DATAPF010000112.1:0-15884 GCA_036265355.1 Kofleriaceae bacterium
TGTCGCAGATCCGACCGATCCGCGAGATGGGGATCTGGACCGCGATCGGCCTGGTGCTGTCGTGGATCGTCGCGTACACGCTGTTCCCCGTGCTGCAGCGCACCCTGCACACGCCGACCCGCCGCCGCGTCGCGGTGCGCAGCGCGCTGTACGACCGGATCGCGGCCGCGCTGCCCCGGCTCACCTTCCGCTACCGCTGGCCGCTGGTCGGCGCGGCGCTCGCGATCTGCGCCAGCGGGGCGATCGCGATCACCGGCCTGCCCGGCGTCGTCGGCCCGATCGCGGTCCGCGTCGATACCCTGTCGACGATCGACCCGGGGGCTGCGCTGTACCGCGACCTCGTGTGGTTCCGCGACCATGTGACGGACCTCAACCTCGCGCGGATCTGGATCCACCTGCCCCGCCCGACCGCCACCGACCCCGAGGTGCTGCGCGCGGTCGATCGACTCACCAGCGAGATCGAGGCGGTGCCCGATGTCACCGGCGTCACCGGGCCGACCACGCCGCTGCGCATGCGCAGCTACTTCGCCGGCCGCGGCGAGGCGCTGCCCGCCGATCCGGCGCGGTTCGCCGAGGCGGTCGGCGACGTCGAGCTGCTGCTCCTGTCGCAGCCCGACCTGCGCAGCTACATCGACGTCAACCACCTCACCGATCTCCAGCTCACCGTGCTGTTTCGCCGCGGTGACGCCCGCGGCTACGCCGAGCTCGCGCGCCGGGTCCAGACCGCATGGGGCCGCGTGCGCGGCAGCGCCCCGGCGCTCGCCGGCGCCGAGCTCCACGTCGTCGGCGAGTCGCTGCTGCAGGTCAAGGTCGGGGCGAGCCTGGTCCCGACGCTCGCCGAGAGCTTCGCGCTGACCGTCGCCCTGCTCCTCGTGGTGTTCCTCGCCGTGTTCCGCAGCGGGATCGAGCGCCTGCTCGCGATGATCCCGTCGCTGCTCGCGCTGCTCGGCAGCTTGCTCGCCCTGCGCGCGCTCGGCGGATCGCTCAACGTCGCCACGATCATCATCGCGACCACCGTGCTGGGCACCACCGAGAACGACCAGCTCCACTTCTTCCACCACATGCACGAGCGCGCCGGCGCCGGCACCGACCTGCAGCTGCGCCACGCGCTGCGGATCGCGGGCCGCGCGGTCGTGTTCGCCACGCTGATCAACGCGATCGGCTTCCTCGGCCTGTCGGTGTCGCGGTTCCCGCCGCTGCGCCAGTTCGGCCTGCTGACCGCCGCCGCGTTCGTGCTCGCGCTGATCGGCGACTTCACGGTGCTGCCGGCCGCGCTGTGGATCGCGCGGCGCGACCGGCCCGCGGCGTAGGCCGGCCAGACGAGCGAGGACACCGAGATAAGCGCTAGCGCGACGCGACGGGCTGCGGCGCCGACTCGACCTGCGCGGTGGTCAGCGGCTTGTTCCAGGTCACGGACGTTCCCTTGCCCGCGAACGTGTGATCGATGACCGCGGCCAGCGGCTCGCGGGTCGGCCACAGCGTCACCCGGCGATCCTCGGCGTAGCTCGCCCGCCGCGCGCCATCCTTGCCGTAGATCGCGAACACGATCTGGTCCGCGGGCACGCCGCGCGCCACCAGCTGGGCGCGCACCGACTCGGCGCGGCGGATCGCCAGCCCGACGTTGTACGGCGACGTGCCGATCGGATCGCAGTGCGCGTCGAGCACGATGCGATGACCGGGGTGCGCGGTGGCGAACCGGACCGCACCGTCGAGCCGCTGCGGTGCGCTGGCCGGCAGCGCGGCGGAGTCGAACCGGAACTTGACCTCGCCAAGCACCGGCGACGACTCCGCGCGGCGGTCAGCGCCGGCACCACCCGGGACCGCAGCGAGCACTCCGAGGACGATGGAGAGGGTCGTTAGCGTCTTCATGACACACTCTGCACAGTGCATCGTGCATGCCGTGCATCGATCTCCGCGGATCCTGGACGTACGGGCTCCGGGATCCGCGCGCAGGCGCACGCGCGTGCCCGACCGCATGCCCGGCCGCCGTGCCCCCGGTCAGGTCCGCGTGACGCCGGACAGGCCGATCTGGAGTCGAACCAGATGTTTGCGTGTAGGGCTTCGGCGGCGGCGCGCGCGAAACCGAAAGGGTGCACGCTCGAGTGCGGCGGGCGCGAGGGCCTTGGCAGATGGTACCCCGCCGCGGAATTGCACCGCGCCGCGTCGCTCAGGAGGCGTCGGTCCGGTTCTACCGGGCGGGAGCGATTGCACGCGTAGGGTCTCGCACCCCATTCGGTCCGTTTAGAAGACGGCCTACCGCTCTTCGGGCGCGTGCGTGAGTACGGGATCAGGGTAACGCTCCCTGGCGTGGCTCTTTGTAGGAGAGCCCGCTGCCTTGCAGCTCCCGCATGGTCCAGGCGGCTGGAATCGAACCAGCCCAATGTCCTGTATCCGAACAGGCGGCACACCTTGCGCCTCCGCCTGGATGATCTCGACACTGCGATGCATGGCACCCCGACGTGGAGTTGAACCACGTCTCCGACGTTCGTAGCGTCGGGTCCGATCCCTCGGCCGGGGCATGGAGCTGCGAGCAGCGAACGGACGGATCGAGCACCGGGCGGGATTCGAACCCACGTTGCGCGCGTTGCAGGCGCGTGCCTTGCCACTTGGCGACCGGTGCGTAGTTCAGGTGCGAGGACTCGAACCTCGATAGCTGGTGTCAAAGGCCAGCGCCCTGCCATTGGACGACACCTGAGCAACTTCGTCGAGCCGTCACTCGGGGTCGAACCGAGCCCTCTCGCATACCAGGCGAGCGTGCCGCGCCGCGGTCACCGTGACGGCGATGTCGAGATCATGGATCTGATCGTGGAGAGGACCGGAATCGAACCGGCCGCAGCCGCATTGCAAGTGCAGCTCGCCCCTTGGCACATGCCTCCCCATGAGCGGTCCCGACGAGGATCGAACTCGCCTATCGCGGTCGACAGCCGCGCATCCTCACCAGAGGATTTCGGGACCAGATGGGCGCGCCTCGGACGCGCCCGTGAGTGCCGGGGTGTGCGGAGGGAATCGAACCCTCGCCACGAGATTCACAAACTCGCGTGCGACCATCACACTGCGCACACCATGAAACGTGTTCCGTGAAGGACTCGAACCTCCGTCGTTCGCTCATCAGGCGACAGCACTTGCCGCTGTGCTAACGGAACCGGGTAGCAAGCCAGGGGATCGAACCCTGCACGTCCGGCGTATGAAACCGGTCTCACCACCAGGTGAGCTGCTTGCCATGCTCGCAGGCCGCCGAGGAGTTGAACCCCGCTGGTCGGACTTGGAAACCAACCCGATCCCGGATCGCAGCCTATCTTCTCGTAACTTCGTGACTCCGGACGGACTCGAACCGCCATCCTGAGATTCGGAATCTCAGATCCTCATTCCGTTGGACGACGGAGTCTTGCGAGAGGTGTCGTGTACGGGAGTCGAACCCGTGTTGCCGGATTGAGAGCCCGGCTTCCTGGCCTGCTGGAAGAACACGACCTGGTGCGCACGGCTGGGATCGAACCAGCGATCTCCGGCATGTCACGCCGGCGTTCACCCGCTGAACTGCGCGCGCATCGGCATCACGATCAATGCATGGTCGAGCCCTCGGTCGGAATCGAACCGACGCCCGCGGCTTACGAGGCTGCGACACGACCTTCGTGCTACGAGGGCATACTGTGGAGCGGACGGCAGGGTTCGAACCTGCCAGGACTTCGTCGGGAACGAAGCGCCGCACCCAGCGGCCTCGTCCGCATCGTGCCTCCGGTTGGACTTGAACCAACACACGTCCGGGTAAGAACCGGCTGCTCTGCATTGGAGCTACGGAGGCCAGGATCGCGAGGTCTGGAACGCCTCGCGCGTCGTCGCTATTCGGTTGTCATGCCGCCGTCACACCGTGTCGCTGACATTCCGCTGTGAGCTCCTGCTCGGGGAATCGTCGATTCACCTGGTGCTTCAGTCGGCTGCGCGTTCGGGCTGAGAGGGTCGAACTCCCATTGCCAGGTTCAGAGCCTGGAGTCCTGCCACTGGACGAAGCCCGATTGTCGTAGATCTGGAGAGATTCGAACTCTCACCTCGCGGAGTAAAAATCCGGTGCGCTGCCTGTTACGCCACAGACCTCGATTCGATCTAGTGATGCAATGGCGTTGCGTTTGTAACGTAGCTGCATGATGCAAACCTGCGTGGGAGTGGATGGAATCGAACCACCTCGTGCAAGACGACCACCGGGTTACAGCCGGGTACCTTACCGTTCGGTCACACTCCCCTGGAAACGCCGGAAGCCCGCCGAAGTTCTTCCTCGGCGGGCTCCCTGAGCGATCGGTCGACTGATATCTCAGCCGGGCCTACGAATCGGGAGCTCCCCGGGGATGGGGAATCGACTGCTTGCGCGTGCTATCTTCCTCGTGCGTTCTACTGAACTGTGTCATCGGACACATCTGGCTCGCCACGACGGCAACCAGGGACCGGCGATCGTGCCGATACAGCCCACCGGGCTGACCGGAGCCGGACCACACCCGGCCCGTACACGCGGCGGCGCGCGGGGCGGCCAGAGGTTGGCGTCGATTCCAGGTCGCGATCAACATGACGAGTGAATGCATCATACGCGGACTACCCCACTTCGTCAAGCCCGACGAAGATCATACCGCGCAACTCCGCGATCTCGAAGAATACATCGCTGACCACCATGGCCAGAGTGGATTGTCGAGCGCGCGTGCGACGAGCGCGGCGGCCGGTCGCGGCCGTGCGATCCGCGATCCGCGTCGCGATGACAGAGCGATCCTCGGCGAGCGTCGATCTACCCGAGATTCCTGCACACCGCGGCAGCGAGGACCGAGTTCGATCGCGGCAAGCCCCGGGAGACGGTGGAGACGAGCGGGTCCGATGGGGAAGTCTTCGACGCGATCGCGAGACGTCAACGCGAGGCTGCCGTGGGCGCCCGCGAGCAGGATGGGGTCGGACGCCGCGGCCGTGATTTGGATTGGCCGACCTTGTCCCGCACATACCTCGCACCGCCCGCGCATGGGCGGGTGGTGATTCGGCGGACGCGGCTCCGACGCCCATCCGCGCAGCAGTCCACGGCGAGCCGAGCGTGCACGCGTTCTCCCCGCGCCATGCCCGTGGCAGACGCGGGCAGCCGGTTGCGCCGGCGTGCCTGCGACGGTCGCAGCCTGCGGCACTGTCGCGGTTCGTTGCACTGTCGCAGCCTGCCCGCGATCGCGCGCGGCGCGCGTCACTTCGCCTTGAAGGCCCTGGCCTGCTTGCGGATCGCGTCGGCGTCGAACTTGTTCACGTCGTCGAGCAGCTCGTCGGTGAACAGGTCCTTGACGTCGACCTTGGTCTTGACGACGCCCTGCGCGACCAGCCAGTCGAGGTAGGCCCGGTAGTTGGCCTCGACGTTGTCGCCCCAGCGCTTGCCGTCGACCGGCTCGTAGCGCCAGTGCTTGGCCCGCGCGTCCAGGGTGAGCAGATCGTCCCTGAGCGCGGTGGCCTCGTCCTTCCCGAGCGCCCGGGTCTGCGGATACACCTCCCACAGGATCCGGATCGCCGCCTCGGGATTGGCGATCGCGAACACCGTGCCCATCGCGTAGCCGCGCGCCAGCGCGACCGCGTCGGCCCGGTTGGTCTTGAGATAGTCCTCCAGCGCGACCAGTCCGTTGGACGGGAACTTGCGGATCTCGGGGTGATCGAGGAAGCGCAGCTTGGCGCCGGCGTTGCTGGTCAGCGCGTACTGGGTGTCGAACTGCGACAGCGCATCGACCTGCTTGGAGCGCAACAGCGCCGCGGTCTGCGCGGCCTCCCCGGCAACGACGATCGAGATGTCCTTGTCCGGGTCGAGGCCCGCCTGCTTGGCCAGCGCGCGCGCCAGGATCACCCCGGCCGACGCCATCGAGGTCACGCCGATCCGCTTGCCCTTGAGATCGGCCATCGACTTCACCGGGCTGTCGGCCGGGACTGCGATGCCGTAGATGTTGCCCTGGTAGGCGGTGTAGAAGAACTTCGCCTTCACGCCCTGGGGCCGGATGATCGCGAGCGGCTCCATCGAGGGCAGCGAGACCTGGACGTCCCGGGTCGCCACCAGCTTCACGCAATCGGTCGAGCCGGGGAGCGGGACGAGCTCGACCTTGATGCCGGCCTTCTCGAACCAGCCCAGCTTCTGGGCGATGGCGAACGGCGCGGCGGCCGAGCTCACGGTCTTCGCGCACCAGCCGACGCGCACCGTTCGCAGCTCGGCGCGCGCGGGCGCGGCCAGCGCTCCGAGCACCAGCACACAGGCGATCGCAATACGCTTCATCACGGATCATCTCCTTTCGTTGGCGAGGGCACGCCGGCGTCGTTCGAGCGGTCCCAGAACAGGACCTCGCGCCGCACCAGGCGGATCAACCCGTTGAGGACGAGGCCCAGGATCGCGAGGATGAACAGGATCGAGAACTGTCCGGCCGTGTCCATGCTGAACGTCATGCTCGACATCAGCATACCCAGGCCCTTCTCGGCGCTGATCAGCTCGGCGACGATCGCGCCGATCAGCGCGAAGATCATCGAGATCTCCAGGCCGGCAAACAGGTATGGCAGCGCGCTCGGCAGCTGCAGCATGCGGAAGATCTGCCAGCGCGACGCCGCCAGCGAGCGCAAGAGGTTGACGCGATCCTCGTCGGCCGAGCGCAGCCCGACGACGGTATTGACCATCAGCGGAAAGAACGCCACCAGGGCCGCGCTCACCATCTTGTGCGTGACGCCGACGCCGAACCAGGTCATCATGAGCGGGACCAGCGCCACCTTGGGCACGGCCTGGAACATCACGACGAGCGGATATACGTAGTACTCCACGGTGCGCGACAGCGCGATCACGCTGCCGGATGCGAACGCGAGCGCACAGCCGAGCGCGAACCCGAGCAGCGTCTCGCTGACCGTCACGTACAGGTGCGTCGTGTATACGTCGCTCTCGATCCCCCGGTACAGCGCGCCGGCGACCTGGCTCGGCGCCGGCACGAGGTACGCCGGCACGTCGAACTGCACCACCACGAGCTCCCACAGCCCGATCAGCGCGGCGATGAAGATCAGCCGCAGGCCGAACGCCAGCGGTCCCCGCCGCGTCATTCGACCGCCCCCCGGCCGCCGAGCGCGTCGCGCACCCGCCGCACGTGCTGGCCGAACCGCTCGGTGTTCATCACCTCGAGCGCGCGCGGCCGCGGCAGATCGACCTCGAACTGGTCGCTGATCGTCCCCGGGCGCGGCGTCAGGACGATCACCCGGTCGGCCAGGAACACCGCCTCGGCGATCGAGTGGGTGATGAACAGCGCGGTGACCCGGCGCTGCATCCAGATCCGCTGCAGCTCGACGCTCATCGCCTCGCGGGTCATCGCGTCGAGCGCGGCGAACGGCTCGTCCATCAGCAGGATCGCCGGATCGTGGAGCAGCGCGCGCACGATGCCGACCCGCTGCTGCATCCCGCCGGACAGCTCGCGCGGGTAGCGGCGCTCGAACCCGCCGAGCCCGACCATGGCGAGCAGGTCGAGCGCGCGCTGCTGCATCGCCCGCCGGTCGAGCCGCTGGACGTCGGCCGGCAGCAGCGCGTTGCCGAGCACGGTGCGCCACGGGAACAGCACCGGGGTCTGAAACACCACGCCGATGTCGCGCCGCGGCCCGGTGATCGGCTCGCCGTGCAGCTCGGCCGTGCCGTCGGTCGGGCGCAGCAGCCCGGCGAGGATCTTGAGCAGGGTGGACTTGCCGCAGCCCGACGGCCCGACGGCCGCGACGAACTCGCCGTCGCGGATCGCGAAGCTGACGTCGCGCAGCGCAGCGACGCGGGCACCCCCGCCGTAGGTCAGCGACAGCCGCCGCACCGCGATCACGTCCGCGGGCCCCTGGGGTGCGCGACCGGCAACCGGATCGACGGTGGCGTTCAAGTCTCCCTCCTGGCGGGGCTGATCCCGCGGTACTGCGTGGCCGGCGCCCGCCGCGCGGACGCACGCGGAGTTTCGTCCGGGCGAGGCCGGCTGTCCATCGTCTATGCTGGCGACGTGCTGCGATCAGGCCATTCATCAACCCTCGGCGCGACCTTCGGCGCGACCTTCGGCGCGACCTCCCACGCGACCCGGATCCGCAACGCCGCCGCGGCGTGGCTGCTCGTGCTGTGCGGCGCGTGCGCCGCCCGCGCGCGGCCGCCCGCCGACGCCTTCCACGCCGTGGTCGACCGCGAGTGGGCCTGGCGCCTGCACGAGTTCCCGCTGCTGGCCAGCAGCGTCGGCGTGCACGACGCCGACGACCGGCTCGACCGCGTCGACTCCGCGACCCAGCAGCGCCACCTCGAGCACTGGCGCGCGATCGCCGCCGAGCTCGCCGTCCTGCCGGCCGACCGGCTGCCCGCCGCCGACCGGGTCAGCGCGGCCGTGCTGGCCGAGCAGGTCCGGGCGAGCATCGCGGAGATCGAGCACCGCGCCTACCTGATGCCGATCAACGGCGACTCGGGGTTCTACCTCGACATCGCCGAGCTGCCGCGCGTCCACGAGTTCCGCACCCCGGCCGACTACGAGCACTACCTCGCCCGGCTCCGCGACCTGCCGCGCTACTTCGACGAGAACATCGCGCTCTTGCGCGAGGGCCTCGCCCGCGGGCTCACCGTCCCGCAGGTCGTCCTCGCCGGCCGCGACGCCGCCGCCCGCCGCCACGCCGAGGTCGCCGACCCGACCCGCAGCGCGTTCTACGCACCGTTCGCCCAGATCCCCGCCACGATCCCGGCCGCGGAGGCCGACCGGCTGCGCGGCGAGGCGCGCGCGGTGATCGCGCAGGCGGTGCTCCCCGCGTACGCCCGGGTCGCCGACTTCCTGTCCGGGACCTATCTCCCGGGCGCGCGCACGACGATCGCCGCCAGCGACCTGCCCGATGGCCGGGCCTACTATCGCGCCGCGATCCGCGAGCACCTGACCCGCGACATGTCGCCCGAGGCGATCCGCGACATCGGGCTGCGCGAGGTCGCGCGGATCACCGAGCAGATGGACGCGATCCGGCGCGAGGTCGGGTTCGCCGGCGACCTGCCCGCGCTGTTCGCGCACCTGCGCACCGCGCCCGAGTTCTACGCCGCCACGCCCGAGGCGCTGCTGATGCGCGCGGCGTGGATCGCCAAGCGGATCGACGGCCAGCTGCCGCGCTGGTTCGCCACCCTGCCGCGCCAGCCCTACGGCGTCGAGCCGGTCCCCGCCGAGATCGCGCCGTTCTACACCGGCGGTCGCTACGTCGGGGCCGATCCGAACAGCGGCAAGGCCGGCACCTACTGGGTCAATACCTACGATCTGCCCAGCCGCCCGCTCTACGTGCTCCCTGCGCTCACCCTCCACGAGGCGGTGCCCGGCCATCACCTGCAGGGCGCGATCGCCGCCGAGCAGACCGGCCTGCCGGAGTTCCGCCGCCACGCGTACTTCGACGTCACCGGCGAGGGCTGGGGGCTGTACGCCGAGAAGCTCGGCGAGGAGATGGGCATCTACACCACGCCCTACGAGCGGCTCGGGCGGTTGACCTACGAGATGTGGCGCGCGTGCCGGCTCGTGGTCGACACCGGGATCCACGCGTTCGGCTGGTCGCGCGAGCAGGCCCGCGCGTACCTCCGCGACCGCACCGCGCTGTCCGAGCACGAGATCGAGACCGAGGTCGACCGCTACATCGCGTGGCCCGGGCAGGCCCTGGCCTACAAGATCGGCGAGCTCGCGATCCTCGAGCTGCGCGCCCGCGCCGAGCGCGCGCTCGGCCCCCGGTTCGACATCCGCCGGTTCCACGACGCCGTGCTCGCCGGCGGCTCGCTGCCGCTCGGCGTGCTGGAGGACGAGATCGCGCGCTACATCGCCGGCGAGCTCGCCGCCCCGGCGACCAGCCCGGCCGCCACGGCGATCCGCCACAGCCCGCGCTCGGTCGCCCCGGCGGCGATCGCAGCCGGGGCATGGCCGGACGCCGCCAGCGCCCGGCGATAGCGCTCGCACAGCGCAGCCTCGCCGACCAGCACGATCGGCTCGCCGGGCTCGCCGAGCTCGCCCAGCGCCGCGACCTCGTGGCCGATCAGCAACCCGGACAGGTAGTCGGCCTGGGCCTCGGCGGCCAGCGCACCGACCAGGCCCAGCGTGCGCGCGCTGAACATCGTCGACAGCGGGCCCAGGCGCCCCTCGGGGGACCG
This sequence comes from Kofleriaceae bacterium, assembly GCA_036265355.1. Lineage (GTDB taxonomy): Bacteria > Myxococcota_A > Polyangia > Haliangiales > Haliangiaceae > JABFXX01. The sequence goes on from DATAPF010000112.1 coordinate 10,130, forward strand.
GGCGACCGCGACGCCGCGATCGAACGCGTCGAGGTCCGGCTGCGCGGCGGGCCGCATCGTGCGGCCGAGGATCGTGTGCGCGCACAGCGCGGCGAACACCTCGCCGGTCATGAACGTGTGGAACCCGACGACGCGCCGGTCCTGGACCTGGACCCACTTGGCGTGCGTCCCCGGCAGGCCGATCCAGGCGGCGGTGGGCCGACCCGGCCCGGGCTCCAGCACGCCCGCGACCTGGGTCTCCTCGCCGCGCAGCACGTCGGGCAGCCGGCCGCGCGCGATCAGCCCCGGGACGATGTGAAGGGTGGCGCCCCGGGCGGTCTCGACCGCGGTCAGCGCGCCGCCGAGCCCGTCGAGGCTCGCCGGGACCTCGACGTAGGGGGCCTCGCGCCAGCCCTGCGCGCTGCCGACCATGCCGCACGCCAGCATCGCGCACCCCGGGCCGGCGGCGATCCAGTCCCCGCACGCCTGGTCGAGGGCGCGCTCGAAGCCGGCGGACCGAGCTGCGCCCGCCTCGGTGATCTGCATGATGCCCGACGGCCGATGCCGCGACTCGACGACCTGTCCACTCCCGTCGAACCGATAGGCGCGGAGCGCGGTCGTGCCCCAGTCGAGGCCGATGAGCTGCGGCGTTGCCACGGCGTCCCGCCGACGACCCTAGGGGAGCCGCTGGAAAAACTCCAGGGCGGATTGACATTCGTGATTTCGCGGTCCTACGCTGCTGACTCCTCGAGCGAAAGGGCAATCGCTATGGAACCCCATTGTCTGCGTCGCATGGTCCGGCCGGTTCTTGCAATGATCGGTCTTGGCCTCGTGCTGGGTGCGTGCGGGCGCGGCGGGGGATCCGCCGGTGGGTTCGAGACCGTGCAAGGCCCCGGCGCCGATCCGGCGTGCTTCCGGCCGTGGGGAAAGACCACCGCCTACTATCAGTGGAAGAAGAAGCCGGGCCCGTACCGCATCGCGCTGGACAATGGCTTCATCGGCAACACCTGGCGGATCCAGATGATCAAGACCGCGAAGGCGTATGCCGACCAGGCCGCGGTCAAGGCGAAGGTCAAGGAGTTCAAGGTGATCTCGACCGGCGAGGACCTGCCCGCGCAGATCGCCGCCGCCAACAACCTGATCGATGCCGGCTACGACGCCGTGATCGTCAACGCGCTCAACCCGACGGCGTTCGCGCCGGTGGTCAGCAAGGCCAAGAAGGCGGGCGTCGTCCTGCTGTCGTTCGACAACGTGATCGAGTCGCCCGACAACATCGTGGTCAACGTCGATCAGGTCGAGCTCGGCCGGCTCGCGGCGAAGTGGCTGCTCAAGGAGATCCAGGGCGACGGCGGCAAGCTGCTCGAGGTCCGCGGCGTTTCCGGCAACTCGGTCGACCGCGACCGCCACGACGGCTTCCACGAGGTGCTCGACAAGTCGGGAAAGAAGTTCGAGGTCATCGAGGTCGTCGGCAAGTGGGACGACGGCACCGCGCAGAAAGCCGCCGCCGACGCGATCGCGATCCACAAGAAGTTCGACGGCATCTACACCCAGGGCGGCTCGACCGGCACGGTGCGCGCGCTGCTCGACGCCCACCACCCGATGATCCCGATCTCCGGCGAGACCGAGAACGGGTTCCGCAAGCTGTGCGCCGAGCACGCCGCCGAGGGCCTGCACTGCTCGTCGGCCGGCACCGGCCCGGCCCAGGTCGCGGTGACGATCAAGGCCGCGATCGCCGCGCTCGAGGGCGAGAAGGTCCCGCAGTCGATCTCGCTGCCGACCTCGTACACCGAGTACCCCAACATCAAGGAAGGCACCGACTTCTACCCCGCGCTGTCGGACAACTTCTTCGTCGGCAACTCGTTCCCGGACTGCAGCATCGGGTTCACGGCCGACGAGATCATGGGCAAGTCGGAGGCGAACCAGTAGCGGCGCCGTGACCGCCGTCGCCGATCGCCCGGCCGACCCGCGCCCTCCACTGCTCCGCATGGAGGGGATCTCGAAGCACTACGGCGGGGTCCGGGCGCTCGACGGCGCCCGTTTCGGCTGTGAGCGCGGCCGGATCCACGCCGTGCTCGGCGAGAACGGCGCCGGCAAGTCGACGCTGATCAAGGTGCTGTCGGGCGTGGTCCGCCCCGACGCGGGGACGATCGAACTCGACGGTGCGCCGGTCGAGCTGCGCCGGCCCGCCGACGCACACCGGCTCGGGATCGTGAGCGTGTTCCAGGAGCTGTCGCTGCTCCCCGACCTCACGGTGGCCGACAACATCGGGATCATCGACCCGCCGCGGCGGTGGGGCCTGATCGACGCGCGCGCCCAGCGCCGGCGCGCCGAGGCGGCCCTGGCGCGGCTCGGCGTCACCGACATCCACCCGCTCGCGCCGGTCCGCGATCTGCCGCTGTCGCGCCGCCAGATCGTCGAGATCGCCAAGGCGCTGGCCCGCGATCCGAAGCTGCTGATCCTCGACGAGGCGACCTCGGCGCTGGCCGCCGCCGACGTCGCGTCGGTGTTCGGCGTGCTGCGCACGCTGCGCGATCAGGGCCTCGCCATCGTGTTCATCTCGCACCGCATGCACGAGATCGACGAGCTCGCCGACGACTGCTCGGTGTTTCGCAACGGCCGCCACGTCGCGAGCTTCGCCGCCGGCGAGCGGACGCCGAACCAGATCATCGAGATGATGATCGGCCGCGACTACGACAGCGTGTTCCCGCCGCGGCCCCGGCGCACCGCGAGCGAGCCGCCCGCGCTGCAGGTGACCGGGCTGTCGTGGGCCGGCCGGCTGCGCGACATCTCGTTCGCGATCCGGCCCGGCGAGGTGGTCGGGCTCGGCGGCCTCGACGGCCAGGGCCAGCGCGACCTGTTGCTGGCGCTGTTCGGCGCGCTGACCGGAGTCACCGGCGACGCCGTGGTCCACGGCGAGCGGATCGCGCTCGCGAGCCCCCGCCACACCCGGCGCGGCGGGATCGCGCTGATCCCCGAGGACCGCAAGACGGAAGGGCTGATGCTGGCGATGTCGGTGCGCGACAACCTGTCGTTCGCGGCGCTCGATCAGCTCGGGCGGTACGGCGTGATCGATCGCCGCGCCGAGCACGCCGCGGTCGCCCGCATGGTCGACCTGTTGCGGATCCGCAGCGACGGCGTCGACGGGCCGGTCGCGGCGCTGTCGGGCGGCAACCAGCAGAAGGTGGTGATCGGCAAGTGGCTGCTGACCCGGCCGCAGATCATCCTGCTCAGCGATCCGACCCGCGGCATCGACGTCGGCACCAAGCAGGAGCTCTACCAGCTGCTGCGCCGGCTCGCCGACGAGCGCGCCGCGATCCTGCTGCACTCCACCGACTACGCCGAGCTGATCGGCTGCTGCGATCGCGTGCTGATCCTGTACGACGGCGCGATCGTCCGCGAGCTCGAGGGCGACGCGATCACCGAGCACAACATCGTCGCCGCCGCCCACAACCTGCCCGGCTCGGGCGAGGCGCACGCCCGGTGACCCGCCGCACCGACCTCGGCCACTGGCTCGCCGCCCAGCGCGGCCCGCTCGCCGCCGCCGCGATGTTCGTCGCGATGTTCGCGGTGTTCGTGGCCAAGCAAGCGGCCGGCCAGGGCGGCAACGTCGGCAACGTGGTCAACACCGCCGCCAACAAGGGCGTGCTGCTCGCGCTGGTCGCCATGGCCCAGACCCTCCCGGTGCTGACCTCCGGGCTCGATCTGTCGGTCGGCAGCATGTTCGTGATGACCAACTGCGTGGCGTCGACCGTGCTGTCCGGAACGCCCGGCCAGGTCGCGCTCGGCGTCGCCGCGGTGCTGGGCAGCGGCCTTCTGTGCGGCGCCGTCAACGGGCTGGTCGTCGTGGTCGGCCGGCTGCAGCCGATCATCGCGACCCTGGCGACCGGCGCGGTCTACCAGGGCATCGCGCTGTGGCTGCGCCCGGCGCCCGGCGGCAAGGTCGACACCGGCTTCGCCGAGTTCCTGACCGGCTCGCTGCTCGACGCCGTCCCGGTGTCGCTGGTCATCCTCGTCGGTACGGTCGCCGCGATCTGGCTGCCGTATCGCCGCTCGACGCTCGGCCGCGCGGCCTACGCGATCGGCTCGTCGGAGCAGGCCGCGTACATGTCCGGCGTGCCGGTCGCCCGCGCCAAGCTCGCCACCTACGTGCTCGGCGGCCTGTTCGCCGCGATCGCCGGCCTGCTGCTGACCTGCGTCACCGAGTCGGGCGAGGCCAACGCGCTGCTCGCCGGCAGCTACACGCTGAACTCGATCGCGGCGGTCGTGATCGGCGGCACCTCGCTGTACGGCGGCTCGGGCGGCGTGATCGGGACGATCTTCGGCGCGCTCGTGCTCCGCACGATCGGCGACCTCTTGTTCGTGTTCGACATGGACGCGCTGTCGCAGCCGCTGTTCCTCGGGATCGTCCTGCTGATCTCGGTCAGCCTCGGCTCGTTCCGGCTGCTCCGCGTCAAGCGGCGCCTGGACCTCTACAGATGACGGCGATGATCGCGATCCGCGCCCTGGTCCGCCGCACCGACCGCGCCGTGCTCGCCGCGATGGCCTGCAACGCGCTGCTGCTCGTCGCCGGCGCGCTGTACGACGCCAACTTCCTGTCGCCGGCCTACCTGCTCCAGCAGCTCCAGGTCGCGTCGTTCCTCGGCGTGATCGCCACCGGCGTCCTGCTCGTCGTCCTGCTCGGCCACATCGATCTGTCGATCCCGTGGGTCGTGACGCTGGGCGGGATGATGTCGACCGCCAGCGCCGGGCACGCCGGCGTCGCCGGCTCGCTCGCGATCCCGTTCGCGATCGCCTGCGGCGTCGGGATCGGCCTGGTCAACGGCATCGGCGTCGCCTACCTGCGCGTCCCGTCGATGATCTTCACGCTCGCCACCAACACGATCGCGCAGGGCCTGATGGTGGTCCACACCAGCGGGTTCGCCCCGCAGGACCACGCGACCCGGGCGATGCACTTCCTCGCCGTCGAGCGCTCGATCTTCGGCATTCCCAATGCGGTATGGGTGTGGGCGGTGATCGGCGCGGCGACCGTGGCGATGCTGCGCCGCACCGCGTTCGGCCGCCGGATCTACGCGATCGGCAACGGCGAGCGCGCGGTCTACCTGTCGCGCGGCCACGTCGGCCGGGTCGTGGTCGGCTGCTTCGCGATCTCGGGGGCCTGCTCGGCGTTCGCCGGCGTGCTGCTCGCCGGCTACTCGACCAAGGCCTACCAGGCAATGGGCGATCCGTACCTGCTCCCGGCGATCGCCGCCGTCGTGCTCGGCGGCGCCAACATCCTCGGCGGCCGCGGCAGCTACCTCGGCACCGTCGCGGGAGTCGTCCTGGTGACGCTGCTCCAGTCGATCTTGTCGATCATCCAGATGCCCGAGGCCGGGCGCCAGGTTATCTATGGCACCGTCATCATCCTCATGCTGCTCGCTTACGGCCGCCGCCCGAAAGGAGTGACCTGATGCCCGCCTCGCCCCGCACCGTGCTCGATGACCGCTTCCGGCGCTTCACGCTCGACACCGCCGGGCTCGACCTGCTGTGGACGGGCGCGCGGTGGGCCGAGGGCCCGGCGTACTTCGCCGCCGGCCGCTACCTCGTGTGGTCCGACATCCCCAACGACCGCATGATGCGGTGGGACGAGACCGACGGCTCGGTGTCGGTGTTCCGCACGCCCTGCCGCAACACCAACGGCCACACCGTCGACTGCGAGGGCCGCCTGGTGTCCTGCGAGCACCAGGCCCGCTGCGTGTCGCGGACCGAGCACGACGGATCGCGGACCGTGCTGGCCGAG
>DATAPF010000113.1:0-14256 GCA_036265355.1 Kofleriaceae bacterium
GACCGCGAGCAGGATGGGGTCGGACGCCGCGCCCGTGATTACGATAGGCCGGGTCTTGTCCCGCACATACCTAGCGGGGTCCGCGCAGGACGGGTGGTGATTCGGCGGGCGCGGCTCCGACGCCCATCCGCGCAGCAGCCCACGGCGAGTCGCGTGTCTGCGCTCTCCCGGGCGACCGCAGCTCTGCGATGGACGCGCGCTGTGAAGCCGAGCTCAGCCCGGCGCGGGCGGCGCGGGCGGCGGCGGCGCGGGCGCCGGCGGCGCGGGCGCCGGCGGCGGGGCGGGCTGCCACTTGAGGGCGATCGCGTAGGAGTAGGTGCGGCCGCCCTTGGGGGCGTAGACGGCGTCGGCGCCGTCGCGGCACGCGCGCTCGTTGACGAGCTCGAGCACCTCGCGCATCGACGCGGGGCCGGGGAGCGAGAACGTCTCGAGCTCGATGTAGGGGCGCCGCGGCAGCCGCTCGACGGGCTCGAGAGCGCAGCCCGGCGGCCTGGCCGGGAACTGCGGCCGCGGCGCGGGTGCGCAGGCACAGGCGACGAGCGCCGCGATCAGGAGCTGCGAGCGCATCGTGCGGATCGGCACCGGCGTGCCGTTCAGAGGGCTAGGCGGCCGGGGCGGCAGCGGGAGCCGCGGCCGGGGCGGCGGCGACGGAGGCCGCGGCCGGATAGACCGCGACGCGCATCCGCGACTTGCCGTGGCGCTCGAACTTCACGACGCCGTCGATCCTGGAGAACAGCGTCCAGTCGCGGCCGATGCCGACGTTCTCGCCGGCGTGATACTTGGTGCCGACCTGGCGAACCAGGATCGAGCCGGCCGTGACGGCCTCGCCGGCGAACCGCTTGACGCCGCGCATCTTCGGCAGCGAATCGCGGCCGTTGCGGGTCGAACCTTGTCCTTTTTTGTGTGCCATGACGCGTACCTCGGTGCAGCGAGCGCGGCCTAGGCCGCCTCGATCGCGGCGATCTTGACCGCCGTGTAATCCTGACGATGACCGTTCTTGCGGACGTAGTTCTTGCGGCGGCGGAACTTGAACACGACGAGCTTCTCGCCGCGGCCGTGCTCGACGATCTCGCCGGTGACCTTGGCGCCGCTCACCGTCGGCTTGCCGATCGTCACGCTGCCGCCGTCTCCCGACGAGACGAGCAGCACCTGGTCGAACACGACCGGCGCGCCCTTGTCGCCCGTGAGCTTCTCGACCACCACGGTCTTGCCCGGCTCGACGCGATACTGCTTACCACCCGTCTGGATCACGGCGTACATGACAATCTCCGCAAAAGGCTTTCGGAATCGGGGACTTTACAGATCGCGAGGCAATCGTCAAGCGGAGCGTGCCACCGCGATGGCGCCGGCGGCGGTTGGATTCAGCGGCCGAGCCGTTTGTGCAATAGATCCGAGGTGATGACCGGGTTGGCACGGCCTTGCGTTTCCTTCATCACCTGGCCCACGAAGAACCCGAACAGGCCGTCCTTGCCGCCGACCGTGTAGGCCTCGGCCTGCTTGGGGTTGGCGGCGACGATGCGGTTGATGATCTCCCAAAGCGCGCCGGTGTCGGAGATCTGCTGCAGGCCGCGGCGCTCGACGATCGCCGCCGGGGCCTCGCCGGTGCGGAAGCACTCCTCGAACACGTCCTTGCCGATCTTGCCGCTGATCGTGCCGTTCTCGACGAGCACGACCAGCGCCGACAGCGCCGCCGGGGCCATCGGCGACTGGGCGACCGGCGTGGCGCGGGCGTGCAGCGCGCCGAGCAGCTCGGTGAGCACCCAGTTGGCGAGCATCCGGCCGCTGCGCTCGCCCGGGTGCGCGGCGAGCACGGCGTCGAAGTAGTCGGCGAGCGAGCGCTCGCTGACCAGCGTGCGGGCGTCGTCGGCCGAGATCCCGAGCTTCTGGTAGCGATCGAACCGGACGTTCGGCAGCTCGGGGAGCGAGCGCAGGGTCTGCGCCATGATCTGGCCGTCGACCACGAGCGGCGGCAGGTCCGGATCGGGGAAGTAGCGATAGTCGTTCGCCTCCTCCTTGCTGCGCATCGGCTGGCTCTGGCCGCGCTCGGCGTCCCACAGCCGGGTCTCGCGCACGATCCGCTCGCCGCTCTCGATCAGCCGGATCTGGCGCGCGATCTCGTGCTCGATCGCGTTCTCGACGAACCGGAACGAGTTGATGTTCTTGAGCTCGGTGCGGGTGCCGAGCCGATCCTCGCCGCGGCGGCGGATCGACACGTTGGCGTCGCACCGCATCTGGCCCTTCTCCATGTCGCCCTCGGAGATCTCGAGCCAGCGGACCAGGCGGTGGAGCGAGCGCATGAACTCGCCGGCCTCCTCGGCCGACAACAGCTCGGGCGCCGACACGACCTCGACCAGCGGCACGCCGGCGCGGTTGAGGTCGACGTGCGACTCGGCGCCGACGTGGGACGTCTTGCCGGCGTCCTCCTCGAGGTGGATGCGCTGGAGCTTGATCCGCTTGAGCCCGCCGCGCAGGATCACGTCGAGGTGGCCGTTCTCGCACAGCGGCTCGTCGAACTGCGAGATCTGGTAGCCCTTGGGCAGGTCGGGATAGAAGTAGTGCTTGCGCGCGAACCGCGACCGCGCGCGGATCTGCGACGAGGTGGCGACGCCGAGCCTGAGCGCGAGCTGGAGCACCGCCTGGTTGAACACCGGCAGGGTGCCGGGCAGGCCGAGCACGAGCGGATCGGTCAGCGAGTTGGGCGGCGCGCCGAACTCGACCGCCGAGGGCGAGAAGATCTTGCTGTGGGTCGCGAGCTGGACGTGGACCTCGAGGCCGATCACCGGCTCCCACTCCTCGAGCACCTTGGCCGGGTCGCGCCCGCCGGCGGTCGCTGCGGGGATCTCCTTGCCCGGCTCGCGCGGCGCGCCCTGGGCGAGTCCGTCGGCCTGGGTCTGGCGGCCCGGCCGCGACGGGGTCATCCCGCGGGGATTGCCTCCAGCCGGGGCGTCGCCCGGCCCCTCCCCGGCGATCGACGAGCGAAGTGAGTCGGGGGGGAGGGGCCCTGACGGCTCCGCCGGCGGGGAGGGGGACCTCCCCCTTTCGATCGGTGGCTTGCCGTCGGTCATGCGGCACCCCCGATCGGCGGCCGGCGATCGCCCAGGCCGACCGCGGTCTCGATGACCTGAGCGGCGCGCAGCAGGGTCGCCTCGTCGAGCGGCTTGCCGAGCAGCTGGGCGCCGATCGGCAGGCCGTCGCCGGACAGCCCGCACGGCACGCTGATCCCGGGCAGCCCGGCGAGGTTGCACGACAGCGTGAACACGTCGGCCAGGTACATGTCGTACGGCGTGGCCTTGGCGCCGAACGCGAACGCGGGGGTCGGCGTGGTCGGGGTCAAGATGACGTCGCAGTAGCGGAACGCCTTGTCGAAGTCGCGCTTGATCAGCGTGCGGATCTGCTGCGCCTTCTTGTAGTACGCGTCGTAGTAGCCCGAGCGCAGGGCGTAGGTGCCGAGCATGATCCGGCGCTTGACCTCGGGCCCGAACCCGGCGCCGCGGGTCCGCGCGTACATCTCGGTGAGGTCGCCGGCCGCCGCGCGCTGGCCGTAGCGCACGCCGTCGAACCGCGCGAGGTTGGACGACGCCTCGGCCGGCGCGATCAGGTAATACGCCGGGAGCGCGAGCTCGGTGTGCGGCAGCGACAGCTCGACGATCTCGGCGCCGCGCTCGACCAGCGCCGACGCGGTGCGCGCGATCGCGGCGCGGACGTCGTCGTCCATCGCCTGGAAGTACTCCTGGGGCAGCCCGATCCGCAGGCCGGCGACGTCGCCGGTCAGCGCGTCGCCGAGCGCGGGCACCGGGTGGTCGAGCGAGGTCGAGTCGCGCGGGTCGAAGCCGGCGATCGCCTGCAGCACGAGCGCAGCATCGGCGACCGTGCGGGTCACCGGGCCGACCTGGTCGAGCGACGACGCGAACGCGACCACGCCCCGGCGCGACACCCGGCCGTAGGTCGGCTTGAGCCCGACCACCCCGCAGAACGCGGCGGGCTGGCGGATCGAGCCGCCGGTGTCGGTGCCGAGCGACGCCGCGCACAGCCCGGCGGCGACCGCGGCCGACGAGCCGCCCGAGCTGCCGCCCGGTACGCGCTCCGGGTTCCACGGGTTGCGGGTCGGCTGGTAGGCGCTGTTCTCGGTCGAGCTGCCCATCGCGAACTCGTCGCAGTTGACCTTGCCGAGCACGATCGCGTCGGCGGCGCGCAGCCGCTCGACCACGCACGCGTCGTACGGCGGGAGCCAGCCCTGCAGGATCTTCGAGCCCGCGGTGGTCGCGAGCCCGCGGGTGACCAGCACGTCCTTGAGCGCGATGGTGACCCCGGCGAGCGGGCCGATCGGCTGGCCGGCGGCGCGCCGGCGGTCGATGTCGGCGGCGGCCGCCCGCGCGCCGATCGCGTCGACCGCGAGGTACGCGCCGAGCTGACCGTCGATCGCGGCGATCCGCTCGACCATGGTGTCGACGATCTGCGCGGTGGTGACCTCGCCGGCGGCGACCCGCCGCACGGTATCGGCCGCCGACCAGAACGCAAAGCTCATGGCTCGGTTCCCGTGCCCGACTTGCCGGGCGGCGCGATGCTCGACGGCACGGCGATCAGGTCGCCGGACCGGCGCGGCGCGGCGGCGAGCGCGGCCTCGGCCGGCAGCGACGGCTCGGCGACGTCGGCGCGCAGCCGGAGGTCCATCGGCACCGCGTGGGTCATCGCCGGCACGTCGGCCGTGTCGACCGCGGCGATGGTCTGGAAGTGGTCGAGGATCGCGGCGAGCTCGCCCTGCATCCGCTCGAGCTCGTCCGACCCCAGGTGGAGCCGCGCGAGCAGCGCGATGTCCTCGACTTCCTTCCGCGTCAGCGCCGGCATCGCCTCATCTCCACCGCTGATCTCACAACTGGTCTCACCGCTGGTCTACCCCTGAGAGCCGCTGGCGGCATCCTACCACTGCGCGCGGGCGTGGACGCACGGCGCGCTACCGCGGCTCCGGGAGCGGCTGGGGCTGGAGCTCCGGCTTGCCGCCGAGCCGGCCGGCGAGCTCGGCGCCGAGCCGCAGGTAGTCGTCGGCGACCCGGCCGGCGCTGGCGACGTCGCCCTTCTCCAGCGCGGTGATCAGATCCCGGTGGTGCTTGCGCACGCTGTCGCCGGGCGCCGCGAGGTTGGCGAGCAGCGGCATGAACCCGCGCACGCCGTCGCGCACGGTGTTGATCAGCAGCAGCATGACCTGGTTGCCGGACAGCTGCGCGATCGCGACATAGAAGTCGAAGTCGGCGTCGAACAGCTCGAGCGCGCTGGTCGCCTGGTCGGCGCGGTCGGCGAGCGCGCGCAGCTTGCCGAGCCCGGCCTTGTCCTTGGTCGCCCGCGCCGCGGCGAGCCGGGCGAGCTCGCGGCCGAAGATCCGGCGGAACTCGAGCAGATCGCGGATCAGCTCGGGCTTGCCGCCGGCCAGCGGCAACAGGTGCTGGACCAGCTCGATCCCGCCGGTCTCCATGAAGTTCTGGACCCGGGTGCCGTCGCCCTGCCGGATCCGGACCAGGCCGAGGTGCTCCAGCTTCTTGAGCGCCTCGCGCAGCGACGCCCGGTTGACCCGCAGCCGCTTGGACAGCTCGCGCTCGGGCGGCAGCTTCGAGCCCGGCGGATACTGACCATTGAGGATCAGCGAGCGCAACTGTTCGGCGATCTCCTCGGCCACACGTTGCTTCTCGACCGGCTTGAGCATCCGCTGCGCGAGAGGTTAACCCACCGCGGCCACTGATTGAAGGCCCCGGGAGCGCCGGATGGATGCTTGAGGCGGCAGCGGGGAGCGTGGTACCGACACGGGGTGTCCGGCCGGCCCGCGCCGAGCAGCGAAGTATCGCCGCCTTGTATCCTGGTGGTCGACGGCGACGCCCAGCACGAGGTGTTCGAGGTGGTGGCCGCCGTCGGCGACGTGATCCGGGCGCGCTCGGCGTTCCTGTTCGAGCTGGGTGAGGAGCTCACCGTGCGGATCGTGCACGACGGCCGGATCTCGGATGCCACCGCGCGGGTCCGCGCCCACACCGGCCCCGACGAGGACCGGATCACCGAGCTCGAGATCCTCGACCGCTCGGCGCCGCGCCCAGGCTAGCCATGTGGATCGCCGACCTCGACGATGTCACCTACGACCTGGAGGTCGACGGCGAGCAGGTCCGCCGGACCCTCCACCGCCGGGTCTGGCAGCGCGCCGGGTGGGCCACCGTCGCGATCGCCTACCAGGAGCGCGCGGCCGGCGGCGCCTGGAAACCGGCCAGGCTGGCGCTGATCCGGCTCCAGCGGGCGCGCGACGGCTGGAAGCGGCACGCCGCGGTCACCCTGCGCGGCGACGACGCGATCGCGCTCGGCGAGACCCTGGCGGCGTGGCGCGACGCACTCGCCGGCGAGCCCGGCCCCGACGATCCGGGCGACGACTCGTGACTGTAGGCGAGCTTACACAGCGAACATACGCTGCTACCCCGAGTACTGGGCCCACGTAGACCCACGTCGACGTCAACCGGGCGATGCGCAGGGACCGGCGCGAAGCCTTCTCGACAACGAGGCTGCCGCGCCGTCGCCGCCGGTCAGCGCTTGCGGCCGGGGCCGCCCCCGAGCCGCGCCTCGAGCGCTCGGACCTCGCTGGCGGCCTCGGCGTGACCGGGCGCGGCGGTGAGCACCTCGCGGAAGTGACGGAGCGCATCCTGATCGCGGCCGAGCATGCGCTCGACCCGGCCGAGGTAAAACCGCGGGGTGACCGAGCGCGGCGCGCGCTGGATCGCTCGGTCGAGCGCCGCCCGGGTCGCCGCCGCCACCGCCTGCTTGTCGGGCGCCGCGCAGAACCGCGCCCACGCGAGCGCGGCGTGGTAGTCGGCCTCGTCGGGGTGGAGCTGGACGGCGCGGGTGAGCTCGGTGACCGCGGCCTGCGGCTGATCGCGGCGCAGCGCGAGCTCTCCGCGCCGGAACGCCTCCTCGGCGTCGAGGATCCGCCGGGTCAGCTCCTCGGCGCGCGCCTGCTCGGCGCGGACCGCGGCCTCGCCGCCGCGCCGCAGGACGTCGACGTACCGGGCCCGGCGCGCCGGGTCGCTGAGGATCGCGAACCCGGCGTTGATCTCGGCGAACAGCCGCTGGGCGTGCCTGCCATCGTCGGAGATCCCGAGCGCGGCGAGCCGATCGGGATGGAGCTGGCGCGCGAGCGCGAAGTACGCCTTGCGCAGCGGTTCGGAGGCGACGTCGTGCGCGACGCCGAGCAGCTGGAAGTGATCGGCGCCGCGATCGAGCAGCTGGAGGCGCTGCGCGATCAGCGCCTTGACGGTATGGGACGCAGGCGTGTCGACCTGAGCGACCTGGCGCGCCGGGCGCGCGGCCATCGCGGGCCGGAGCACCAGGCCCGGCCCGGACTCGCCGCCCACCCCGGGGCTGGAGCCGGGCCGCCGGCGGGGGGCGGCCGGCAACCGGATCGAGCCGCTCGAGCCCTCGCACACCTCGTCACCGGGCAGTCCGATCGAGCCGCTCGAGCCCTCGCGCGCCCCGCCGATCGCCCCGGCGCCCGGCACGCGGATCGATCCGCTCGAGCCGGCGGCCGCGCCCGGTTCGCTGGGCGGCCGGATCCCGGTGCTGGCCGTCCCGCGTGCGATCGCGTCTTCGTCCGGCAGCCGGATCGAACCGCTCGAGCCGGTGCGCTCGCGGTCGTCCTCGCCGCGCCGGCGCGCGCGGCTCTCGCGCACCATCGCCTCCTCGGGCGGCAGCCGGATCGACGCGCTGGAGCTCCATTCCACCGGCTCGCTCAGCCGCCGTGCACGCACGCTGGTGGGGGTCGGGTCGGCGTCGTCGGGCGGCAGCCGCAGCGATCCGCTCGACCGATCGCGGCCGATCGCGTCGCGCGTCACCGCCCGCGGCGAGCCCCCGGAGCTGTCCCACCCGGTCGCCTCGTCGGTCGGGCTGCGAGCCCGGCCGCCGCCGGGGCGTGCGGCCGGATCGACCTGCTGCTGGGTCGGAGGCCGCGGCGGTGGCGGCGCGGTCGCGATCCGCGTCGTGGTCTTGGGCACCGCGGGGTCGGGGTCCGCCGTCGGCCCCGCCCGCACCCCCGCGCCGAGCGGCATGGTCGCCGGTCGCGCCGCCTGGATCGGCGGGATCGCAGGCCCCCGGCCCCCCGGGGTGGGCCGCGGCGAGCGGGCGTCCGGTCCCGGCGAGGCAGCCGCGTCCGGCGGCGCCGGCGAGCGGGTCAGCGGCTGGGTCGCGGTGCGCGATGGCTCGGCCCCGGAGCCGGCCCCGGGCCCGGCGAGCGTCGCCATCGGCTGGGTCGACTCGGTGGTGGTCGCCATCGGCTGGGTCGACCCGGTCTGCCGCACCGGCTGCCCCGACGACGCCGGCCGCGACGGCGGCCGGCTGCGCGGCTGCCCTATCCCCGGGTCGGACCCGCTGTGCTCGGTCGTGCAGGCGTTGCAGGAGGCGAGCGCGTAGACCACCGCGCGCACCGTGCGACCGTCGACGAAGCTGGCGGCGAACTCCTCGATCTCGGCGAGCGTGCCGCCGTCGCGCAGCCGCTCGATCACCGGCTGCCCGGCGTCGCCGAACCCGAACTGCGGCAGGTCCTCGTCGACCTCCGGCCTGAGCTGGAACCACGCGCCGAGCTGGTCGAGCTCGATCGCGAGCCGCGCCTCGGACAGGTTGCTCCGCGCGCCCATGTACACCACCGCGCGCACGTCGAGCTCGCAGCCGGCCAGGACCTCGAGCTCGACCCGATCGGTGACGACGAAGTCGCCCTGGCTGATCGAGAACGTGCGCGCGGCGCGCTGGGCGATCACCCGGCGGCGCAGCCGCAGCGCATGGTCGGGCCCGAGCCGGGCCAGCTCGGCGATCAGCTCGATCTCGTCGCGGTAGGGCGCCGCGGCCTGGCGGCGCGTCAGCTCGGCGACCTGCGACGACGACACCAGGTGGATGGTCAGCGCGACCCGGGCGGCCGCATCCGAGGCCAGCGGCGAGGCCGCCGCGACCACCGCGCCGTGGTCGAACCCGACCACGAACCGCTTGCCATCGGCCAGCACGCTGAGCTGCCCGGTGACGCCGCGCAGCCCCAGGGCCGCGAAGGTCCGCCCCCACGGTCGATCGCCGACCCGTCCGCGCGCCAGCTCGGCCACGTCACCTGCCTCTTCGCCACAGCCGCCGGACGACGTAGCCGATCGCCGCAGCCCCGATGATCACGACGACGATGCCGACGATGGTCGCGTTACCCTGGGCATAGCCCCACATCGATTCCCAGAAGGATGAAAGGCCGGCCGGTCGGAGTCAACCGGTAGGGCGCGCGCCCGCGCCCCGGGCCCCGGCGGTTTGCCGCGGCCGGGATCGATCGGCTGGCCCGGCGCCTGCTAGAGTTGCATCGAATGAGCACGTCGTTCCCGCTCGACGGAGCACGAGTGCGGTTTGCCGGCGCAACCAACATCGGGCGCAAGCGCGATCACAACGAGGACTCGATCTCGCTGCCGGACAGCGAGCGGCTGGCGATCGTCGCCGACGGCATGGGCGGCCACGCGTCGGGCGAGGTCGCGAGCCGGCTCGCGGTCGAGCTCATCACCGACCACTTCAACGAGACCGGCAAGCAGCAGACGCTGACCTGGCCCTACAAGGTCGACCGCGACCTGCGAACCCACGTCAACCGGATGGTCACCGGCATCATGCTGGCCAACCTGGAGATCTGGGAGCGATCGCAGAAGGAGGCGCGGTTCAAGGGCATGGGGACGACCTGCGTCGCGGTGTACTTCCTCGACGACTCGCTGATCATCGGACATGTGGGGGACAGCCGGTGCTACCGCGCGCGCGGCACCGAGATGACCCAGCTCACCGAGGACCACTCGCTGATCAACGACTACATCCGCATGAAGCGGGTGACGCCCGAGGAGGCCGAGAACTGGCCGCACAAGAACGTGATCGTGCGCGCGCTCGGCATGAAGGAGAGCGTCCAGGTCGACATCATGACCGAGAAGCCCCACATCGGCGACACCTACCTGCTGTGCTCCGACGGGCTCACCGGGATGGTCAAGGACGACCAGATGCTGCACATCCTGATGGTCGAGCGCGATCTCGACCGCGCGGTCGACCGCCTGGTCGCCGCGGCCAACGAGGAGGGCGGGATCGACAACATCTCGGTGGTGCTCGCCCGGGTGGAGGCCGCATGACGCGCCTGGCGTCCTGGCTCGCCGTCCTCGCGCTGTGCGCGGCCTGCAAGCAGCAGGCGGATCCACCCTCCCCCTCACCCCCTCCCACGCCGGCCCCCGCGATGCCGGCCACCGAGGTCAAGCGCGCCCAGGACGCCTGCAAGGCCTACGTCGACAAGGTCTGCGGCTGCGCCCGGACGATGCCGGCGCTCGACCCGCCGTGCCGGCTCGCGCGCGCCCTGCCCGACGCGATCCAGGTCGGCATCGAGGTCGGCGCGAGCACGGACACGGCCCAGCGCGACGTGCGCCAGGTCCAGGCCACCGTGCGCAACATCGCCCGGCAGTGCATCGAGGAGCTCGCCCGGCTCCCCGCCGCCGGCTGCTCGTGATTCACCCGGCGGGCTCGCCGGTGACCACCGGCTCGGTGGGCGGCGCATCGACGACGGCGCCGGCCCACACCACGGTGCGGGCGATCGACGCATGGACCACCGCACCGTCGCCGATCACCGCGTCGGGGCCGACGGTCGCGCCCGGTCCGACGACGGCGCCCGTGCCGATCTTGACCGGCGGGATGACCTCGGCGCTCGGATGCAGCCGCGCCGTCGGATCGATGCCGGCGAGCCGGGTCGGCGGGTGGCGCAGCGCGGCGCCGCCGAGCAGCGCCCAGTTCGACGCGAGGTAGCGCTCCGGTGTCGAGTGCTCGGCGAAGTAGCCGTCGGTGTGCTCGTAGGCGGCGACCCGCTCGCCGGCGCGCAGCCACGGCAGGTAGCCCTGGCGGATCGAGTCGGCCTCGCCGTCGGGCAGCCGCGCCATCACCGAGGGTCGGGTCACGTGGACGCCGCAGAACATGTGGTCGCCATCGCCGAGGATGTCGGCGACGTGGGGCCCGCGGTCGTCGATCCGGACACAGACGGCGCCCCAGTCGCGGGCGTCGGGCACGCGCCGCACGACCATCATGCCGAGCAGCTCGCCGGCCGCGCGCTGCGCCTGGTAGGCGGCGATCAGCGCGGTGACGTCGAGGTCGAAGATCAGCTTGCCGTTGATCGACAGGAACGGCTCGTCGCGGCCGTCGGGGTCGAGCAGCGGCAGGGCGTGCTTGAGCCCGCCGCCGGTCCCGAGGATCACCGGCTCGTGGACGTAGCGGATCCGCGCGCCGAACCGCCGGCCGTCGCCGATCTCGCGCTCGAACAGCTGCGGCCGGTGGTGGGTGTTGACCACGAGCTCGGTGATGCCGTGAGCGACCAGGTTGGTGATGCCATAGGCGAGGATCGGCACGCCGCACACCGGCAGCAGCGGCTTGGGCCGCTCCGAACCCAGCCGGCCGAGCCGCGTGCTCAGCCCGGCGCATAGCAGCATCGCCCGCATCGCCCCGACGGTGGCACGGCCGCGCGCGGCGGGGCAAGCGAACCGGCCATGCGCCGGCGCAGCGCCGCGAACGACACCGCGCCGTCACCCGCGCGTCGACGGCCTCGAATTCGGCCCCTGGCGCGAAGCGACAGGCGGCCGCGAAGCGGACGGGGACCTGCGAAGCAGGTCAGGACGAACCGAGCGACAGCGAGGAACCCACATGGTCCTGGCCCGTGCACGCCGTCCCCCGATGACCTCGGGAAACGGCGCAGGCCCGCGCCGCCCCTCAGGTCGCGCGCAGCGGTTGCAGGAACTGGCGAGCGCATTGCACGGATCGTTCTTGCCGAGCGACCCTGCTCTGAACGGCCTGTGGCGGGGTCGCCCTCGGCAAGTCCCTGACTTCCAGGTGCTCCGATGACCGACCACATCTCAGAAATCGCTGAACATGAGCGCTCGACCCGGCGGTGGATCCTGCCGTTTGCGATCATCATGATCGCGCTCATCGTCGTGTTCATCGTCCTGCTGGTGCGCCCCGATCTGTGAGCTCGGCGCGAGCCATGCACCCTCCTGATCGGTGAGAGCCGTCGCGGGCTGCCGCGAATCCGCTCACGCTTACCCTGGAGGCTGTAATGACCGTACGCCGCCACATCCACCACGCTCACACGGGCTGGCCGTCTCCCTACGTCGGCCTGATCGGGGCTGTCCTGTTCGGGATCGTCGTCATCGGGGTGTTCAGCATGCTGGTCTGGCTCGCCCGGTAGCTCACGCGCAGACCTGGGCGGTCTGCCGCAGCGGCCGTGCGAGGCAGGCGCCGCGGCGGTTTGCTACGGTTGGCCCGGTGCGCGTCGGACCACTCGACCGATCCGCCCTGCCGGAGGCAACGGCGGTGCTGGCCGTGGCCTGCGCGTTCGACCGCGCCGCCGCGGTCGCCGGCGAGAAGCTGTTCGGCGACGGGCCGCGCGGGGCGCCGCGGGCGGTGGGGGCGTGGGACGGCGACGCGCTGGTCGGGGTCGCGGCGGTCGCCGGCAACCGGATCCGCGTGCTCGCGGTGGTGCCGGACGCGCGGCGGCGCGGCATCGGCGGCGCGCTGCTCGCGGCGTGCGAGGCGGACGCGCGGGACGCCGGGCAGACCGCGCTGCGCACGCTCGACCAGCCCGGCAACTACCTGGCGCCCGGCATCGACGAGCGCAACGCCGAGGCGATCGGGTGGCTGGAGCGCCGGGGCTGGCGCCGTCTCGACGAGCCGCGGGTCAATGTGCTGATCGACGTGCAGGGCAACCCGCGGGTATCCGCGGCGCGCGCCGCCGAGCTCGCGGCCGCGGCGGCCGGGCGCGGCTACCAGGTCCGCCGGGCGCGCCCCGACGAGCGCGCGCTGCTCGACGCGGTCGCCGCCGAGTTCGGCGGGGCGTGGCCGTTCGAGCTTGCGCGCTCGCTGGGCTGCGATCCGCCCGGCGTCCACGTCGCGATCCGGGACGGCGCGTACTGCGCATTCGCCGCGCACGACGGCAACAACCGCGGGCTGGGCTGGTTCGGCCCGACCGGGACCTGGCCGGCGCACCGCGGCCGCGGGCTGGGCGAGGCACTGCTGCTGGCTTGCCTGGTCGACGTCGCGGCGCACCACCCGCAGTGCGAGGTCGCCTGGATCGGGCCGCGGCCGTTTTACGACAAGGCCGCCGGGATCGCAGCGGACCGCCGGTTCGTCGTGCTGACCCGGGCGCTCTGAGCTGACATTCATCACGACGCTGGTCTCGCTCCGCGCTCCGGTGACCTCCACCGGATCAACGGCCGTCGATTTCAGCGCGGTGCATCGATGAACTCCAGTGACAGGACGTGAGTAGCGTAGTCAATCTGCTCGGACACACCGATCGCCGGCGTGGTGCCCACGATCATGCTTCCTATCACGGTGAGATCGACCGTCATCGCTGCGAGCGTGGGAACCGCGACCGCCGCCGCTGGTGCGGTCAGCGCCTTGACCGCGTCGACGGTGATCGGCGTGCCGGCGGTCTGCAGCTGCGCGAGCGCCGCCGCGACATCGGCCTCCATCGTGCTCGCCGCCAGGTGCAGGATCCGGAGGTACGCGAGGTCGCCCTTGATCCCCGGCCGCGCAGCCTGGATCGCGTCGTACGCCGCGCGGAACACCAGCGACGGGAACATCTCCTCGCGGTACACGTAGCGCGCGAACCCGCCCGGCTTGCGTACCAGCGACCAGATCACGTGCCGGTAGTCGATCCGATGCAGGCCGCGACCACGAAGCCGCTCGCACGCGAGCTGGAGCTCGTCGGCGAACCTGACCTCGAGCCGATCCTCGAAGATCCGGACGCGGACCCACTCGCCCATCAGCCGCGACGGCACCGAGTACGCGCAGTGCTTGACGCGCACCGTGCTCCACTCGCTGACCTGCACGTCCTGCTCGACGTACTCGGGCAGCTTCGAGACGTCGAGTTCACGCATCGCCGCGAGGTCCTCGGCGACCCGCCGGCCGCGATTCGCGTTGGCCTTGCGTAGCGTCTCGTCGACGAACGCCTGCCATGCGTCCACACCCTCGAAGTCGCGACTGCCGCGCACCAGCAGCGCCTGCTCGAGCCGGCGCTTGATCGCGCCGTTGCTGGCCTCGACGTCGCCATTCTGCTCCTTCTCGCCGAGCTCGATCAGCCGCGGCGTCATCCCGAGGTGCCGCATCAGCGCGACGTACTCGGTGTTGAACGGTCGCTGGTTGCCCTCGACGTGCTCCGCCTGGCCCTCCGGGATCTTGTGCGTCGCCGCCGTCGAGCCGTCGGTCTGGTGGTACCGC
>DATAPF010000114.1:0-39155 GCA_036265355.1 Kofleriaceae bacterium
ACGCTCGAACCGCTGGTCGACGCGCTCGAACCGCTGGTCGACGCGCTCGAACCGCTCGTTCACGTCGGCCCGGAGATCGGAGATATCCCGGCGGATCGCGACCAGCACGTGCGTGGTCAGATCGTCGCCGTCCGTTACCCGCTCTCTGCTGTCGTCGTTCATGGTCTACTCACTTTCTAAAGCGTGGAGCCCGCCAAGGCCAGCACGATCGGTGCCAGACGTAACCCACCGGAAGATCTCTGCCGGCTGTCCGGTGTCCGGTGCTTGTCCGGCCGGATCCCGGACAGAGCCTCGAAAGCCCGGACAGCACCGAGGCTGCGATCGAGGCGGTGGTCGAAGTGCGCCGGTGATCGCGACCGGCGCCGTCGCGGCGTGGTGAGGTGAGCGCCGTGATCGGCACCCTGTTCATCGTCGGCACGCCGATCGGCAACCTCGAGGACCTGTCGCTGCGCGCGGCGCGCGTGCTGCGCGAGGCCGACCTGATCGCCGCCGAGGACACCCGGGTGGCGCGCCACCTGCTGGTGCACGTCGACGCGCTCGGCCCGGGCAACCCGGCGCGCCGCATCGTCTCGAACTTCGAGGGCAACGAGGCCGCGCGGGCGGACGAGATCGCCCGGGCGCTGCGCGACGGCCGGCGCGTGGCGGTGATCAGCGAGGCCGGGATGCCCGGGGTGTCCGATCCCGGCGCCCACGCGATCGCCGCCGCGATCGCGGCGGGGGCCCGCGTCGAGGTCGTGCCGGGGCCCTCGGCGGCGCTCGCCGCGCTGATCGGCTCGGGGTTGCCGGCCGATCGGTTCATGTTCCTGGGGTTTCCGCCGCGCGAATCGGGTGCGCGGCGCGCATTGTTCGGTACGCTGCGGGGTGAGCCTGCCACGATGATCTTCCACGAGGCCCCCGATCGCGTCGCGGAGACGCTGCGCGACGCCACCGCGGCGTTCGGCGCCGACCGCCGCGCCAGCCTGGGGCGCGAGCTGACCAAGCTGCACGAGGAGCACGTGCGCGGCACGCTCGGCGAGCTGGCCGAGCGCTACGCCGGCGCCCCGCCGCGCGGCGAGTGCACGCTGGTGATCGCCGGGGGCAGCACCGGCGAGCCGGCGATCGACATCGAGGCCGAGCTGTCGGCGCTGCTCGCCGCCGGCCTCGGGCCCAAGGACGCCGCGGCGCGCCTGGTGGTCCGGACCGGCAAGCCGCGGCGGGTGCTGTACCAGCTCGCGCTGGCGCTGCAGCGCGCCGGAGCCGGCCCCGGAGGCGAGCCGTGATCGAGCGAAGCGAGCTGGGGGGTGGGGACCCTGCCGGCTCGGCCGGCGGGGCGGGGGGCAAGGCCCCCCGTGGGATCGACGCGGACGACCTGCCGCCGAGCGTTCAGTTCGAGGGCGACGCGCCGCACCTCGCGACCCGGGTCGGCACGCTGCCGTGCGGGCTCGACGTGGTCGTCCACCGCGACACCAGCTCGCCGCAGGTCGCGATCAACGTGTGGTACCGCGTCGGCAGCTCCGACGAGCGGCCCGACCGCACCGGGTTCGCCCACCTGTTCGAGCACCTGTTCAAGAGCCCGGCGGAGCGGCTCGGCGGCCATCACTACGAGGTGCTGCGCCGCGCGGGCGCGACCGAGGCCAACGCGTCGACCAGCGCCGATCGCACCGCGTATCACGAGATCCTGCCGGCGCACCAGCTGGCGCTCGCGCTGTGGCTCGAGAGCGAGCGCATGGGCTACTTCGCGCGCGACTTCGACGCCGAGCGGCTGGTCGCCCAGCAGGCGGTGGTGCGCGCCGAGCGCCGCCAGCGCTACGAGGACGTGCCGTACGGCACGGAGCGGTTCGCGGTCGGGCTCGCGCTGTACCCCGAGGGCCACCCGCTGCGCCACCTGACGATCGGCCGGCACGACGACATCCAGGCCGCCACCGTCGAGGACGTGCTCGCGTTCTACCGCACGTGGTACGTGCCGGCCAATGCGACGCTGGTGATCGCCGGTGACGTCGGTCCCGACGCCGAGCTCGACGCGCTGGTCGACCGCTACTTCGGCAGCTTCCCGGCGTCGCGCCGGCCGGTGCGCCCGGTCCCGCCACCGCCGCTGCCCGGGCGGGGGGCCGACCGCGTGGTCGATCGGTTCGCGGCGCTCGGCCGGATCCACCGGGCGTGGCTGGGGCCGGCGGCGTTCGGCGACGACGAAGCCGAGCTCGACGTGGTCACCGCGGCGTGGGTCGCGCCCGGCACCGGCGCGATCTGGCGGCGGCTGGTCTACGAGACCCAGCTCGCGCAGCGGGTGTCGGCGTGGACGGTCAACGGCCGGCTGGGCGGCGAGGTCCACGTCGCGGTCGATCTGCGGAGCGGGGCCGACCCCGGCGCGGTGCGCGCGACGCTCGACGAGCTGTGCCGGACCGGGATCGACGAGCGGGCGATCGAGCGCGCGGTGACCCGCCGCGAGGCCGGCGCGATCTGGGGCCTGACCGGCGTGGCGCGCCGCGCGGCGCTGATCCAGCGCTACATGCTGTACCGCCACGAGCCCGACGGCCTGGCCGCCGAGCTCGCGCAGTACCGCGCGGTCACCCCGGCCAGCGTCGACCGCGCGATCGCCCGATGGCTCGACCCCGCGCGCGAGATCGAGATCGAGACCGTGGCCGGGGCGCCGGGCGGCGCGGCCGGCGAGCGCGTCACGGACCCGGCGTCGGCTCCCTGAGCTGGTGGATCACCCCCTTCAGTCCGTCGGTGATCACGACCTGGTTCTGGTCGTCGACCCACACAACGTCGAAGTCGGCCAGCTTCTCGCGCTTGATCAGTGCGAGCGCATCCTTGGGGCCCAGGATGAACATCACCTTGGACCACGCGTCGGCGGTGAACGCGTCCGTGGCGCGGACGGTCACCGAGCGCGACGCGTGCGCCGGCTGGCCGGTCCGGGTGTCGATGATGTGGTGGTAGCGCACGCCGTCCTTGACGAAGCCGCGCTCGTAGTCGCCGCTGGTCGAGAACGAGTGGTCCTCGATCGGCGCGACCGCGAACATCGTGTTGGTCGGGCCGCGCGGATCGCGGATCCCGACCACCCACGGCTCGTTGCCCTTCTTGCCCGCGATGTACATGTCGCCGCCGGCCTGCATCATGAAGTCGGTGAAGCCGCGCGCGCGCAGGATCGCGACGCACTTGTCGACCGCGTAGCCCTTGGCGATGCCGCCCAGCGTGATCGCCATGCCCTTCTTGCGCAGGAACACGCTGTGCTGCCGGGGAGCGAGGACGATGTCCTTCCAGTTGACCAGGGCGAGCCGCTGCTTGACGTCGGCGGGGTCGGGCAGCGAGCCATCCCTGTCCTCGTCGAACTTCCACACCCCGCGGAACGCCTCGATCGTGATGTCGAACACGCCGTTCGAGCGGCGCGACACGTCGACCGCGCGCGCGATCACGGCGAAGGTCTCGTCCGAGACCTGGACCGGCTTGACGCCGGCCGCGGCGTTGATCCGCGAGACGTCGGAGGCCGGAATGAAGTTCGACATCTCCTGATCGAGCCGCTTCATCTCGTTGAACACGGCCTCGGCGGCCTGCGCGGCAGCGCGCTCGTCGGCGGTCCACAGGTAGACGTCGATGGTGGTGCCCATCGCCCCGCTGGCGTAGTGGATCTTCGTCGCCGGGTGGCTCGCATCCGGCGGCCGGGGCGGCGCGACCGGGGCGGCCGTGGCGGCGGGGGCGGCCGGCGCAACCGCCAGCGGCGGATCGGCGTGGCCGCGCCCTGCCAGGCCGGCGGCGAGCCCCAGCCCGAGCGCGGCGGTCGCGACCCGGCGCAGGAGGGTCCGCCCTGCCGTTCGCCGCATCGCCTGGCTCGCGGTCATCGACGTCCCATCATGTCCAGGCGGTCAGTGCAGCAGCGCCCGCGCGCCGGACACGAGCCCGAGCACGATCAGGATGGCGCCCACCCCGAGCGAGACCAGCACGGCCGTGACGCTGAGCGCGAGCGTGCCCTGGGTCTCCTGCTGGATGCCCTTCCACATCCCGAAGCAGGCCGGGATCGCGCCCGCCGCGGCGATCACCCCGCCGAGGATCGAGCCGTGGAACAGACCCTGCGCCACCGCGATCGCGATCCCCACCGCGACCATGACGAAGGCCACGAGCGCAGGTGTCTTGGTGTCGGGCACCGGGTTCCCCATGCAACAGACCGTAGCACAGGGCGCACGATGAAGCGCAATCCGCTGCGTGGGGCGAACCGACCGATCCAGCGGGCGCGGCCCGGGCCGCGATCGGGCCGGTCATCGGGTCGACAGCTAGCTCTCTGTGTACATCCGTATCTGCTCGCGCACCACGTCATCGGTCAGCGAGCGCTGCACGTGCTCGAGCAGGCAGTCGGCGAGCACCAGCATCATGTCCTCGACGCGCTTCTCGGCGACGAGCTTGGCCATCAGCGCCTTGGCGTCGCGACTGTCGTCGCCCGCGAGCAACTCCCGCACCCTGGCGACCGTCAGCTCACCCTGGAAGTCGATCATCAGATGTTGCCGGAGGTAGTCGATCAACCGCTGCACGCCTCGGGGATAACGCAGCCGCCGGTCCGGATCAAGGCGACGGACCGACGACGATGAAGCGTTCTCGCCGCGGCAGGGCCCCGGCTTGGGCCTTGCGCGCGTCCGGCAGTTGCCCGAGGATCGCTCCCCATGCCCCGGGTGCTGCTGACCGGTTTCTGTGCGGTGCCGGGGCCGCGGCGCGCCGGGGTCCAGCTCCGCCATGTGATCCGGGCACTGACCTCGCTGCACTCGGTCGACCTGCTGGTCGCGCGCGAGGGGGATCAGGCGTATGTCGAGCGCCAGGGTTCGGTCCGCGTGCTGCGGGTCCCGACCCACGACGGCGACCCGCGGTCGCAGATCCAGGCGTTCCAGCGCGCGCTCAAGCGCCAGCTCGACGGCGCGGACTACGACGTCGTGCACTGCCGCGACAGCTGGAGCGGCATCCCGGTGCTCGAGGCCCGGTCGCGGCTGGGCTACGCCATGGTCTACGACCTCGCGCGGTCGCCGCTCGGCGAGACCGCGCTCGACCCCGAGCTCGACGCGCAGTACGCGCGCGACGAGGAGGCCTGCCTGATCGCCGCCGACCTGGTGCTCGCGCCGACCCCGGTGGCGGTCAAGGCGCTGCAGGGCCGCGGCAAGCCCGGGCGCGTCGTGCTGTCGCCGCTCGGGGTCGACGTCGATCGGTTCGACTGGGACGATCTGCCGGTGGGCGGCCCGCCGCGCATCCTCTACGTCGGGACGATCGATCCGGGCCGCGGCGTGCGCGTGCTGGTCCGGGCGATGGCCGCGATCGTCCGCGAGGTCGATGCCCGGCTCGTGCTCGCCGGCTCGATGGCGCCGCGGTTCGAGCAGCCGCTGCGCGACCAGATCCGCGAGCTCGGCCTCGCCGACAAGATCGAGATCATGGCGCCGGTCGATCACGACCAGCTGCCGGCGCTGCTCGCGACCGCGACGGTGTGCGCGGTGCCCGCCGCCGCCGACCTCACGCCGAGCCCGACCGTGGTGTTCCCGACCAAGCTGCTCGAGTACATGGCGTGCCGGCGCGCGGTGGTCGCGCCGCGCCGCGAGACCCTGACCCACGTGGTCGAGCACAACCGCGAGGCGCTGCTGTTCGAGCCCGGCGATCCGATCGACCTGGCGCGCAAGGTGCTGCGGCTGATCGGCGAGCCGCTGCTGCGCGAGCGGATCGCGCACAACGCCTACGAGCGGGTGCGCCGCGAGTTCACGGCGAGCGCGGCCCGCCGCGCGCTGCGCTCGGCGTACCGCGTGCTGAGCGATCGGTTCGCGGTGCCGCTGCACGACGCCGGAGACGACGACGCCCCCAAGATCGAGCTGCTCGCCGACGACGACTTCGAGGCCACGGTGTTCGAGGAGGCGCCGGCCCCGCCGCCGGTCGACACCGCGCTCAACAAGCTGCACCCGCTGGAGGAGGCGCTGCAGTCGCTGGCCGAGAGCGATGCCATCGGGGCCACGAGCAGCGAGTCGGTGATCGCGCCGCCACCGCTGCGCGAGCCGGACGAGACCATGGAGCGCGCGCCGGTCGCCCGGCCGCGCGACGCCAGCGGCTGGACGGTATCGGCGCTCGCGGCGCCCCCGCTGCCGACCGGCCACGACGACTGGGTGGTGACCAACGTCGCGAACGCGGTCCGCGTGGTCGACGCCGAGGAGGTCGAGGCCGAGCTGCTGATCGAGGACGGCACGCCGATCGAGGGCGTGGTCGCGGTGGCGCCGCCGCTGCCGATGGTCGAGACCTCGTTCGTCGCCGGCGAGATCGACGTGCCGACCCCGCCGCCGGCCCCCGAGCGCGACCACGACACCCCGGCGGTCGAGTTCATCGCCGCGGGCCCGATCCTCGGTACGCCCGAGGCCGACCCCGACACCGGCTCACAGACCCCGCCCATGGAAAGGCGATGATCCGCGCGGCGCGACGCGCGGAGGGGACGGGCAGGCCCCCTCTGGATCAACCGCGCCGTGTTACGGTGGTCGCCGGAGGCCGTCATTCCGGTCGTTGCGCTGGTCAACCTGCTGTTCGGCATCGGGTTCGCGCTGATCGCCCGCGATCGGATCCGCGCCGACGGGCCGTTCGCGGCGCCGGCGTTTCCGCTGGTCGCGCTGCACGCCGCGGCGGTGGTTGCCCCGGTCGCGCTGTACTTCTATGCCGTGCATCCGGCGTGGAGCTGGATGTACCTGGTCAACCCGCACAAGCTCGCCGGCGTCGCGGTGCTGCCGCTGATGGTCGGCCATGGCGTGCTGGTGATCGGCGGCTGGTACGGGGCCGCGATGCTGCTGCGCCGCGGCTACCTCGGCGCGCTGCTCTACGTCACCGGGGCGATCGCGCTGCTGCTGTTGATCCTGGTCGTCGGCGGCATCCAGCGGCTGGCGACCGCGACCGACTATGCCGGCTGGCAGGCGGGGCAGGGTACCTCGCTGTTCGCGGTGCAGCTCGGCTGGGCGTTCGTGGTGTCGCTGATGGCGCTGTTCGGCTCTGCGATCTACGTCGCGATCGAGCTCGGCCGCGACGGCCGCCGCGTGCGGTCGCGGTGACCGCGGTGCTAAGCTCGCGCCGATGCGCCGCCGCGTGTGTCGAGGCCGGGCTCTGACCCTGGTCGCCGTGCTCGGGCTCGCGGCGCCCGGGTGCGGGCCGATCCGCTACGTCGGCGACGTCGGCCGTGCGGCGGCGGCCCTCGAGGACGCCCGCGCGGCCCAGGCCGAGAAGTACGCCCCGTACTGGTGGACGCGCGCCACCGAGTACCTGCACAAGGCGCGCGAGGTCGCCGCGTACGCCGACTACCAGGGCGCGAGCCGGTTCGGCCGGATCGCCGCCGATGCCGCGACCCGGGCCGCGACCGATGCCCGGATCGCCGCGCGCGATCCGTCGAAGCGTCCGCCCGGGCTGCCGCCCGACGTCGCGCCCGCCCGGCCGAGCGAGGCGCCCCCCGCGCCGGCGCCGGCCAAGGGCAGTCTCGCGCCGGCCAAGGACCGGCCGTGATCCGCGCCGCGCTCGCGGTGCTCCGCGTCGGATTCGGCGCCGTGATCGCCGCGGGCTGCGCCGGCGCTGTCGTGCGCACCCAGACCACCGCGACCGAAGGCCTGATCGCGACCGCGCGGTCCAGCGGCGCGCAGCGCTGCGCCCCGGTCGAGCTCGCGAAGGCCGAGGCGCATAACGAGTTCGCCCGGCACGCGCTCGACGAGGGCAACTACCACGACGCGCGCGCCGAGGCCAACGTCGCCGAGACCAACGCCCAGCTCGCGATCGACCACTCGCCGCGCGACCGCTGCGTGTCCCGGGACGCGCCGCTGCCCGGCCCCGGCGACATGGACGGCGACGGCATCCCCGACAACGTCGACCAGTGCCCGCGGGTGCCGGAGGACCTCGACGGCTTCCAGGACGCCGACGGCTGTCCCGACGACGACAACGACGGCGACGGGATCACCGACAAGCTCGACAAGTGCCCCAACGACCCCGAGGACCGCGACGGCTTCGAGGACGCCGATGGCTGCCCCGACCCCGACAACGACAAGGACGGCATCCCGGACAGCATCGACAAGTGCCCCAACGAGCCCGAGGACTTCGACGGCTTCCAGGACGCCGACGGCTGCCCCGATCCCGACAACGATGGCGACGGCGTCCCCGACGTCGCCGACAAGTGCCCGAACGAGCCGGGCGTGCCGCCCGACGGCTGCCCGAAGAAGTACAAACTGGTCGTCGTCACCGAGAACAAGATCGAGATCAAGCAGACCGTGTACTTCGACACCAGCCGGGCGCGGATCAAGCACGTGTCGTTCCCGCTGCTCGACGAGGTGGCGCAGGCGCTCACCGACAACCCCTCGATCAAGATCGAGATCCAGGGCCACACCGACAGCCAGGGCAGCGCGCACACCAACCTCCGGCTGTCGCAGAAGCGCGCGGAGGCAGTGCGCGCATACCTGATCAAGAAGAGCATCGCCGCCGACCGCATGGTGGCCAAGGGCTACGGCAAGGAAGTCCCGATCGCCGACAACCGCACCGCCGAGGGCCGCTCGCAGAACAGACGCGTCGAGTTCGTGATCACCGCGCGCTGATCTGAACTTGACCACAAATTGCCAGCTGGGGATTGCGAGAAACCGGTGGAGTGTCGCGCACGCGGTTGTCGACGACACTCGCCCGCGTATACTGTCCGCGACCAATGATATGGTGTGCAAGGGTCGTGGTCGGCGTCCGGCCTTGCCCTGGAGGCGTATGGCAGGCGTCGACAACACGAATCCAGCAGATCGCTCGTCGGGTTGCCTGGACGACTCGACGATCCTCCGCTTCGTGTCGGGGCAGCTCGACGAGGCGGCGCGGCGCAGGGTCGAGGACGAGATCGGGCGGTGCCGCCATTGCTCGGCGCTGGTCGGTGAGCTGATCCGCGGCGGCGCCGCGCTGCACGCCGAGATCGCCAGTGCCGATGGTCCGGACGGCGAGCCGATCCGCGCCGAGGGCTCCAGCCGCGGCGAGCTGCTGTCGCGCTATGTCCTCGGGCCGATGATCGCGCGCGGCGGGATGGGCACCATCCTGGCGGCCTTCGATCGCCGGCTGGGCCGCTCGGTCGCGGTCAAGCGCATCGACCACGACGATCCATCGCTCGAGGCGCGGTTTCGCCGCGAGATCCGGGTCACCGCCGCGCTGCAGCACCCCGGCATCGTGCCGATCTACGACGCGGGCGTCCTGGACGACGGCCGGCCGTTCTACGCCATGCGCCACGTGCCCGGGGCGAGCCTCGAGCAGGCGATGCTGGCGTGCGACGGCGACACCCGGCGGCTCGGCCTCCTGGTCTCGGTGCTCGCCGCCGCCGAGGCGGTCGCGTACGCCCACGAGCGCGGGATCATCCACCGCGATCTGAAGCCGTCCAACATCCTGGTCGGGCCGTTCGGCGAGACCGTCGTCATCGACTGGGGGCTGGCCGGGATCGAGGCCGGGATCGACGCCGGGATCGAGGCCAGGATCGAGGCCAGGATCGAGGTCGCGATCGACGCCGGGCCGGGCGAGCCGGCGGGAGCTGACCCGGCGCACGACCACGTCCGGGTGACGCCGGCGATGACGCGTCGAGGCTCCGTGCTCGGGACACCGCGCTACATGGCGCCCGAGCAGGCGAGGGGAGAGCCGGCGACGCGGCAGAGCGACGTGTACGCGCTGGGCGCGATCCTGTATCACACGCTGTCCGGTGTGCCGCCGGTCGCCGGCGAGGCGGTGACGCAGGTGCTCGAGCGCGTCGCGCGCGCCGAGGTCCAGCCGCTGCGCGAGATCGCGCCCGGGCTGCCGGGCGATCTCGTGGCGATCGTCGAGCGCGCGATGGCCGACCCGCCGGAGGCTCGCTATGGCAGCGCCGGCGAGCTGGCTGCTGATCTGCGCCGGTTCCAGACCGGCCAGCTGGTGGCAGCTCACCACTACTCGCGCGGCGATCTGGTGCGGCGCTTCGTCAAGCGCCACCGGGCGGCCGTGGTGTTCGCGGCGCTGCTGATCAGCGTGCTCGCCGTGGGGGGCACGCTGAGCGTGCGCGGCATCGTCCGCGAACGCGAGCGCGCCGAGGACGAGCGAGGCCTGGCGCAGCGCGAGCGGGCCGGGGCCGAGGACCTCGTCAAGTTCCTGCTGTTCGAGCTGCGCGGGCGGCTATCGACCGTGGGTCGGCTGGACGTCCTGTCCGGCGTGGCGGATCGCGTCGAGGCCTATTACATGAACACCGTCGCCGGACGCGCCGAGGCGCCCCAGGCGCTGCGCGAGCGCGCGGCGCTCCACGATCTTCGCGCGGCCGTCGCCCTCGCCGCAGGGGACGCTGCGAGCGCCGACCGCTACCTGGAGCGCGGGCTCGCGCTGCTCGCGCGTGCCCCGGCGAGCGCCGCCACCGACGAGGTGCGCGGCGATCTGCTGTCCAGCCAGGCCAAGCGCGCGGCGCAGACCGGCGAGTTCGCGAGATCGCGGGAGCTCTACCTGCAGGCCGTGGCGCTGGATCGCAGCAACGCCCCCGGCGATCGCCCCGAGGACCGGCACGACCGGGACCTGAAGCTCGCTTCCCGGCTGAACTACGCGGCCGTGACCGCGGAGCGGCTGGGCCAGCCGTTCGAGGCGGAGCGCGAGTGGCAGCAAGCCACCGATCTCCTCGAGGCCTGCCTGGCGCGGGATCCGGCAGACCTGGTCGCCGCCAAGCGGCTGTGCGAGCTGCGAATGACCATCGGTCAGCGGCGTTACACGCGCGGCCTGCTCGACAGCGCCGAGAGCTCGCTGCGCGCGGCGCTCGCCGACGGCGAGCAGCTCGCGGCTCGCGCGCCGAACGACAGCGAGGTCGAGTACCTCGTCGCGTGGTCGGCGATCTCGCTCGCCAACCTGCGCAACGCGCGAGGCGACCGCGACGGTGCCCGCCGGCTCCAGGAGCAGGCGCTCGAGGTCGGGGCGACCATGCTGGCGATCGAGCCCGCGAGCGCGGTGTGGCAGGTCATCCAGGCCCGCGCCGCGTCCGATCTCGGTACGATCGCGCTCGAGCGCTCCGACTGGACCGAGGCGGCGCGCCGGTTCGCCGCGGCGCGAGCGACCTACGACCAGCTGGTGGCCCGCGATCCGACGAGCCGCGAGCACCGCCGCGCCGCTGCGATCGCGGCAGCACAGCTCGCCGATGCGGACAGCGCGCTGGGCCGGTTCGATGCCGCGCGCACGGCCTGGCTCGCGGCGCTCGATCACCTCGCCGAGCAGGCGCGGTCGAACGCTCCGGAGGCGCGGCTGGAATGGGCGTTCGGTCTGCGCGGCTACGCCGAGTTCGAGCGCCAGCGAGGGCGCCTCGCGGTCGCCCGTCCGGCGATCGACCAGGCGCTTGCGCTGGTGGACGGCGCGCCGGCCGGCGCGGATCGTCCGGTGATGATCTACTACCGGGCCGCGGTGCTCGGCGAGGCGGCGGCCGAGCAGGACCGGCGCGGCCAGCGGCGCGAAGCGCTCGTGGCCTGGCAGCGCGCCGCAGCGCTGCTGCGCGGCCTGGCCCAGCGAGTGACGCTGGAGCCGGACTGGGCCAAGGCGCTCGGCGAGATCGAGGCTGAGCTGGGGCGGCGGGGGCGGCCGGTCGCCCGCACCGATCCGTCGCGAGGGCGGCGATGAACGGCGCCGCTCCGAGCCTGGACGCGTCGGACCTGCAGGCCTGGGCGGCGTCCGCGGTCGAGCGCGGGCGTGCCGCGTGGCCCGGCATCGCGGTATCCGGCGACGAGCTGGCGCAGATCGCGGCGCTTCACCTGTCCGGCGCCGCGCCGTGCGGCGATCCGTCCGGGGCGAGCTCGCTCGACGCCGCCGAGCTCTACCTCGCCGCCGGGTGCGCGCGCGGTGACCGGGCCGCGCTGGCCCAGTTCCGCGCGCGGTACCTGGATGTGCTCGCCGCGCCGCTCCGCCGCATGGGGCTGGGCGCAGCGCAGATCGATGACGTGTGGCAGGTGCTGTGCACGCGTCTGCTGGTCGGCGCTGGCGACCGTCCGCCGCGGATCGTGCGCTATGCCGGCGCGGGTCGGCTCGCCGGGCTGGTCCGGGTGGCGGCGACGCGGCTGGCGCTGAACTGGCTCGAGCGAGAGCCGCGCGGCGAGACCGGCGACGACTGGCTCGATCGCCTGCCGGCGACCGCCACCGATCCGGAGCTGCACGTCATGAAGCGGGAGCATCGCGCGAGCTTCAAGCAGGAGCTCGAGGCGGCGATCCAGGACCTCAGCTCGCGCCAGCGCATGGTCCTGCGGCTCCACCTCGTCGAGCGACTCGGGATCGACGCGATCGCCGCGGTCTGCTCGATCCATCGCGCCACCGCCGCGCGCCAGATCGCCCTGGCCAAGGAGACCCTGGCGATCCGCGTGCGGCTGCGCCTGGTCACGCGCTGGAAGGTGTCCGAACCCGACCTGCCGGCGCTGAAGTCGCTGGTGGACAGCCAGCTCGATCTCAGCCTGCAGCGGTTGCTCGCCGGCGACGGATCGCCGCGCGAGGCTCACCGCCCGTCCGAAGCAAAACGTCAGCGATGACGGCCGGATGACGGCCGTGCAGTCTCGGCCGCTCGCGGTCCACCACGAGATCGCGGATCGCAGCGCGACATTTGCCGCGATGCCGGGTTTCGCAGACGACATGCTGCCCGCTCCCACACCTCGAACCACGAACCCTCCTCCCGATCCCCGCTGTCCACCGCACCGGCCACCGGCTGCGCCGCGACGCCGGCCACACCGCTGGCGACCCGGCAGGGTCGTGCGCGGCCTGGCCGTCGCGCTCGCCGCCGTGCTCGCGATCCCGCTCTCGGCACGCCGCGCGAACGCGTCGCCGGTGGTGCTCGGACCCGCCGGGGACGGCAACCCTCCGCTGGTGTTCCAGCACGGCTACGTGCAACAGCACCCCAAGGTCTACCTGGTGTTCTGGGGGCCGAAGTGGAACTCGGACAATACGCACAACGCCACCCGGGCGCAGGTCATCGCCACGCTGAGCTCGCTGGCCGGTGGCCAGTACAACAATATCCTCACACAGTATCACAATCCCTTCGATACGACGACCCGCGACAACTTCGTCCATAACGATGTCCAGATGGCCGGCTACGTGACCGACACGTCGTCGCCGCCCGGGGTCCCGCTGGACATCGGCGTCGAGGTCCCGGGCGGCGGCCTGCTCGGCGTCGGGGAGCTGCGCGGCGAGGCGGTCCACGCGCTCCGGGATCTGCTGCACGTGGCGCCGGACACCAACACGCAGGTGATGGTTATTCCGCAACAGGGCACCGTGTACGCACTCCCGGATGCGTGCGGGATGCATTCGTATGACTCCTATGACTTCTCGCAGCCATTCGCCTACAGCTACATCCGGTATGCCGATGCCGGGAGTCAATGCAGCGCGGTGGGCGACGTTCCGCAGAGCACGGCGTGGACCGCCGTGCACGAGTACAGCGAAGCGGCGACCGACCCGCATATCTATGTTGCGGACGAACCGGAGTTCATCCACGGCTCGGGGTGGAACACGAACGAGCACGGGCTCAGCCCGCACACCCCGTTCGAGGTGGCCGACCTGTGCGAGAGCTACTTCCCGTCCGAGGGATCCGTGTGGAACGGCATCACCGGGAGCTACGTCCTCGACGGCTCCGGTGCCAGGGTGCCCTGGCCGGTCTACCACCCTGCGAACACGACCCTGTCGCTCTACCTCCCGTTCCTGTGGAGCAACAACTCCCAGGGGTGCGTGATGTCCGAAGGCGAGGAGTACGCATCGCCGGCGTCCCCGAGCCGTCACACCGTGCAGGGGCTGGTGCTCGACAAGTACCACCAGCTCGGAGCGTCGTCCGGCGGGCTCGGGCCACCGATGAGCGAGGAGACCCCGATCACGAGTGACTCCGGTGGCGTGGTCTCGTACTTCCACCCCGGCGGGAGCGGCCCGGCCGGCAGCGAAGGTGCCATCTACTACAGCGACGCCACCGGTGCGCACGAGGTGTTCGGCGCGATCTACTCGCACTACCTCTCCACGTGGGGCGGCCCGGCGGGCGGGCTGGGGTTCCCGCTGTCCGACGAGGTGGCGGCGGGTCCCGGACGCGCCAACTACTTCGGGGCCGGCGGCGGTGGTCCGTTCGGCAGCAAGGGCGCGATCTATTACAGCGCTGCCACGGGTGCGCACGAGATGTATGGCAGCATCTACTCCTACTATCTGACGGTGTTCACCGGTCCTGATGGCGGGCTGGGCCTGCCGGTCTCCGATGAAGTCGCCGCGGGGCCGGGACGCGCCAACTACTTCGGGACCGGCGGTCCGGGTCCGTCCGGCAGCAAGGGAGCGCTCTACTGGTCGCAGGACACGGGAACCCACGAGATCTACGGGGCGATCTACGCGTACTACCTCTCGGCGTGGGGCGGCCCGGGCGGCTCGCTGGGCCTGCCGGTCTCCGACGAGCAGGCCGCGAATGCCAGCGGTGCGCGCGTCAACTACTTCGGGGTCGGCGGCGACGGGCCGTACGGCAGCAAGGGCGCCCTGTACTGGTCGGCCAGCACCGGGACTCACGAGATGTTCGGCAGCATCTACATCTATTATCTCTACGTCTGGAATGGTCCGAGCGGCGGACTGGGCCTGCCGGTGTCCGACGAGGAGGCCGCGGGCAGCGG
Organism: Kofleriaceae bacterium; assembly: GCA_036265355.1. Taxonomy (GTDB): domain Bacteria; phylum Myxococcota_A; class Polyangia; order Haliangiales; family Haliangiaceae; genus JABFXX01. The sequence goes on from DATAPF010000114.1 coordinate 14,568, forward strand.
CCGGGTCAATTACTTCGGCGCCGGCGGCCCGGGGCCGCACGGCAGCAGGGGCGCCCTGTACTTCTCGCAGAGCACCGGGACGCACGAGGTCTACGGCGCGATCTACGCGAAGTACCTCAGCCTGGGCGCGGTCAGCTCCGCGCTGGGCTTCCCGATCACCGACGAGTACACCAACAGCCTGGGGTTCCAGGAGTCCGATTTCCAGGGTGGCCAGATCGTGTTCATCAACGGGCTCGCCTCCGTCATCTACAACTGCCCCACGCCGGTGCCCCACCCGTGTTGAGCGCTGGACGCGGCGTCGGTGGCCCAGGCTGACGGCCACTCAGCCCCAGACCGGGAGGCCGGCGCCGGGGCCACGATTTGCGTCGCGCTTCCGAGCAGTTGTCCGCGGGGCGAACGGCCCCGTCGCACCCGCCGCAGGGTTGGGTTAGAACGTTGCAGATGCGCATCCGCTGCCACGTGGCGGTGATCCTCGGCGTGATCGGCTGCCTCGCCGCGCCGGTCCGCGCCGATCCGCGGTCGGACATCGTCGCCAAGACCCGGCAGGCGATGGCGAGCTACGACGCGATGGACTACGAGGCGGCGCGGCGGCTGCTCAACCAGGCGCTGGCGCTCGCCAAGCGCGCCCGGCTCGATCGCGATCCGGTGGTCGCCCGGGTCTACCTCGACCTCGGCATCACGCAGCTCGCGGCCTCGGATCTGGAAGCCGCCAAGGTCGCGTTCCTGTCCGCCGCGCAGATCGATCCCAAGATCACCATCGATGCGGCCTACAAGTCCGCCGAGCTGGTGCGGATGCTCGACGACGCCAGGGCAGCGGCGGGCGACAGCGGCGAGCCGGCGGGGGACGACTGCCGATCGATCCGCGGCATCCAGCACGCGCCGGTCGAGGGCGCGCGGCGCGGAGTCGCCCAGCCGATCGAGGTCCTGATCGGCGGCGACCTGTCGCCCGCGCGGGTCGTCGTGATGTACCGCCCCGAGGGCTCGATCGATTTCACCGAGCTCCGGCTCACCCGGCAGTCCGGCTGTCGCTTCACCGGCGCGATCCCCGCGGCTGCCATGCACGGCGCGCTGGTCCACTACTACATCGCGGCGTACGACGCGAACAACAAGGTGATGACCGCGAAGGGCTCCTCGGGCTCGCCCAACGTGCTCGAGCTCGGCGGCGGCGCGGCTGGCCACGACGCCGAGGAACCCGCCGGCGCACCCGAGACGCCGCCGGAGCGCTCGGACCGCGGTGCCGGTTCCGATGTGGTCGAGCATGCGCACCCCGCCGCGCACGGCAGCTCGGTCACGCTCTCGGTGTCGTTCGGGGCAGGCCTCGGCTACGTGTCGGGCAAGACCGAGGGCGAGAACGTCGTCCAGCAGTGCTGCTTCGGCACGAGCCCGTTCGTGACGTCCGCCGAGCTCCGGTTCCGTCTGAGCCCGCGGCTGGCGGTCGGCGTGGTCGCGCGGCTCGGCTTCCCGTTCGGCGCCAACATCATGGGCCACTCCTCGATCGCGCCGGCCGGCCTGGTGCGGCTGAGCTACGCGCTGTCCGACACCGGCCGCGGCTTTCACATCTCGGGCGAGGCCGGGTTCGGCATCCTGCGCAACACGATCACGCTCGCGACCGAGGATCCGACGATGAACACCGACATCGTTGCCCAGGGTCCGCTGCTGTTCGGCACCGGGATCGGCTACACCTTCCGGCTCAGCGACAGCCTCGCGCTCCTGGTCGACCTGGATGCGATCGCCGGGCTCGCCGTGATCGACAAGCTCGGCACGGCGATCCACCTGCACACCAGCGTGAGCGCGGACATGTGCATCGGCCTCGCGGTCGGATTCTGAATCCGCCTGGGTCCTCGGGTCGTCCAGGGGGTGGAACCTCCAGCGTCCAGGGTCTCCCGATCTCCGGCAGCCCGGCTCGCCGCCGCGAAATGCCGCGGGCGGTGGTCGCGAGCTGCCGCATGCTGCGGCGCCGCGCGGTGCGCCGAAATCCTGCGTGTGCTGGCGAGCAGTTGGCGCGACTCCTCGACGGCAGCCGCGGCCGCGGGCCGCGGACACGCGATCGGCGTGCTGCGCGCCGACGCTCGATCGCCGCCGCAGCCGGTGCATGTGCCTGGCACAGCGATCGCAACGCCTCGCCGCCATGAACCGTACGTCGACGCTCTCGGTGGTCCTGCTCGTCTCGGCGATCTTCGCCGGTAGCATGCTGCATGCGCATGCCGCCCCGCCGTCGGTCGAGCGTCCGGCCGTGACGTCGGCGTCGCAGGGCGATGACGGCGACGGCGCGGACCAGGGCTACTGGCAGATCTGGGCCGCGGCAACGGCCCAATGAGACCGCCCGGCCGGGGCCGCCTCGTTCAGCTGCTGCGGGAACGCAGCGGATGCAGGACGAGGTGGACCTGGCCGGCGGTGACCTCTGCGGCGGTCGGCGCGGCCGACATCACGACCGCTGCCTCGACGACGCGATCGCCGCCCTCGTGGAGATAGATGATGCGCTTGACCGGCCGGCGCTGGGTCGCGACCTGCTCTAGGTCGGCGAACAGCTCGGGATAGAGGTCCGGCAGCGCCGAGTCGCGGAGCTGCAGATCGACCGCGTCGCCCGCCACGCCGAGGAACTCGAGGAACGCCGGATTGGCCGTGCGGATCCGGCCGTCGCGATCGCAGGACGCCATCGGGATCGGCGCCGCGCCGAACAGCTCGGCCGCGGCCTTGACCCGGTGGTCGAGCTCGCGGCGCTCGCGGGCGGCCTCGGACGGGATCGTGCGGCGCCGGCTCTGCTCCATGCCGAGCATGCCCATCAGGGCGCGTAGCTCGTAGAGCAGCGCCGCGACGTCGGGGTGGCGGTCCGCGGGGTGCCTGGCGGTCGCGCGGTGGACCAGCGCGTCGGCGCGCTCGTCGAGCGGCTCGCTCAGCTGCGCCGACGGCGCCGGGACCTCGGTCAGCTTGTGGTGGAGCAGGACGTCGGCCATCGCGCCGGAGAACGGCACGCGGCCGGTGAGCAGCTCGAAGAACACGATGCCGAGCGCATAGATGTCGCTGGCCTGGCTCGCCGGCTCGCCGTCCTGGCGCTCGGGGGCGAGGTACTCGGGTGTTCCATCGATGCCGTCGCGGCGGCCGACGTCGGGCCGGGCGAGGCCGAAGTCGAGCAGCTTGACCAGCCGGCGCTGCACCGCGGTCTTCACCAGGAAGATGTTCTCGGTCTTGATGTCGCCGTGGACGATCGCGCGGCTGTGGATGAACCGCACGGCGTCGGCGACCTGCCACAGGATGTCGCACGCGACCCTGGGCGGAAGCCGGCCGTGCTTGAGCTTGCCGTGCACGGTCTGGCCCTCGAGCAGCTCCATCACCATGAACAGACCGAACGCATCGTCCTGGCCGAAGTCGACGATCGAGCAGATGTTGTCGTGGGTCAGCGCCGAGGCCAGCCGGGCCTCGCGGTAGAACATCTCGCGGATCCTGGGGTCGGTCGCGATCGAGCTCCGGATCAGCTTGAGCGCGAACACCTTGCCGAGCGCGGAATGGCGGACCCGCATCACGCGGCCCATGCCGCCGCGGCCGAGCTGGCCCTCGACGAGGTAGCGGTTGCCGATCACGTCGCCGGCGCGGGCGCCGCGCGGCCGGTCGTCGGCTCTCGCCGGCACCGGGGTCTCGGACACGTCCTGAAACCCGGTCGGGTCGATCCCACGGGGGGCTTTGCCCCCCGCCTCGCCGGCAAAGCCGGCAGGGTCCCCACCCCCCATCTCGCTTTGCTCGACCTGGGCGATCACCGGGATGCGGATCGACAGCGCCGAGCGCGTGACCGACGGCAACAGCGTCTCGCGGCCGTCGCGCAGCGCCGGCGCGCCGGATCCGTCCGCCTCGGAATCGCCATCGGGCGGTCGCCCCGCCATCGGGTCGATGGTACGGCAAAACCGTGCTATGAGCCCGCCATGGATGAAGCCGGCTTCGATCGCGTCGCGCGCGACGAGCTGCACCAGCTCGAGAACGCGTTCTCCGACATCGACCCCGATGAGGTCGAGGTGTCGAGCAGCGAGGGCGTGCTGCGGCTCGATCTCCGCGATGGCACGCGCATCGTGATCAACTCGCACCGCGCCGCCCGCCAGATCTGGATGGCCGCGATCGCGACGGCCTGGCACTTCGATCCCACGGGGGACGGCGTGTGGCGCGCGTCGCGCACCGGCGAGGAGCTGCGGCCGACGCTCGCCCGGCTGGTCCGCGACCGGATCGGGCTCAGCGTACCGTTGTAGGATGACGCATGGCCGAATCGCAGATCCTCAGCGTGATCCGGACGTGGGCTGCGGTCGCGTGGGCCGACGGCGTGATGTCCGAGACCGAGGCGGAGAGCCTGGGCCGGCTGATCCGCCACGCCGACCTCACCGATGACGAGCGCGCCGGCGCGCGCGAGTTCCTCGCCACCCGGACCGAGCTTCCGGAGGCCTACCTCACCACCCTGACTCCCGACGCGAGGCGCGGCGTGTACCGGGCGGCGTGCCGGCTGGCGGTCGTCGACCACGTGTTCTCGGTCACCGAGCGTGCGCTGCTCGACCGGCTGCGCAACCTGCTCGGCATCCCGGCCGACCTCGCGCAGCAGATCGAGGCCGAGGTCCCCGGCCTGACCGTCCGCTAGTCCATGCAGCGCCGGCATTCGACACGCCAGCTGCTGTGGCGGGGCAGTGTCGCCGCGGTGTCGAACGCGCTGATGTTCACCGGGCTGTACCCGCTGTTGCCGCATGCCTGGCGCGCGCTGTCGGGCCACGACCTCGGCGATCACCCGGTGCGGACGGCGCTCGTCGAGTGGGGCGCATCGGCGGTGCTGTCCGCGGCGCGGCCGCTCGGCTTCCTGCCGCTGCCCGGCGCGCGGACGCGCGGTCCGCGCCCGATCCTCGTGCTCCACGGCTACGCGATGAACCGGGCCAACTTCCTGCCGCTGGCGTTCCGGATCGCGCGCGCCGGGCTCGGGCCGGTGCTCGGCTTCGAGTACTGGTCGCTCGGCCGCACCGCGGCGGCGGCCCACCGGCTCGGCGCGTTCATCGACGAGGTGCGCGCCGCGACCGGCGCCGCCGAGGTCGACGTGATCGGCCACTCGATGGGCGGTATGGTCGGCCGCTACTACGTCTCGCTGGCCGGCGGGGATGGCATCGTGCGCCACCTGATCACGATCGGCTCACCGCACACCGGCACCGAGATGTCGCGGATCGGCATCGGCCACCCGACCCGCGAGCTCGTGCTCGGCTCGCCGCTGCTGACCCGGCTCGCCGCCGCGCCGCCGCCGGCGCGGACCCGGGTCACGGCGGTGTGGTCGCGCGGCGACGCGCTGGTCCCGGGCGCGCGCCAGCTCGCGTTGCCCGGCGCCGAGGTCCTGCTGTTCCCCGATCTCGGCCACGTCGCGCTGCTCGGGTCGCGACAGGTCGCGCGCGCGGTGATCGACCGGCTGTCCGACCGGGTCCCGGCGTTGACGCCGTCCGCGGCCTCGGGGACCGAGCCCGCCTCGGTCAGGGCGCGCCGGCGCTAGGCTCACACCGGCGCGCCGAACAGCGTCGCCATGGTCGCGCGCTCGATCGTCACGTCGATCAGCTCGCCGACCGCGCCGACCCCGGATGGCAGGATCACGGTCTTGAACCCATCGGTGCGGCCCATCAGCTGGGCCGGATCCCGCTTCGACGGGCCGTGGATCAGCACGCGCTCGCGGCGGCCGACCTGGGCGGCGAAGACGTCTGCGCTGATCCGCTCCTGCAGCGCGACGATCTCGGCGAGCCGGCGCTGCTTGACCTCCGGCGGCACGTCGTCGGTCAGCTTCTTCGCGGCGAACGTCAGGTCGCGCTCGGAGTACGCGAACATGAACGCGCTGTCGAACCGCAGCTCGCGCATCAGATCGAGCGTGGCGCGGTGATCGTCCTCGGTCTCGCCCGAGAACCCGGTGAGCAGGTCGGTCGACAGCGCGATCCGGGGCATCGCGCGGCGCAGCGCGGCGACGATCGCGCGGTAGCCGTCGACCGTGTAGCCGCGCCGCATCCGGTCGAGCACCGGGTCCGAGCCCGACTGGACCGGCAGGTGGACGGACTTGCACAGCGCGGGCTCCTCGGCGATCGCCGCGACCACGTCGTCGGTGAAGTCGACGGGGTAGGGCGAGGTGAACCGCACGCGCGCGATGCCGTCGACCCGCGCCACCGCGCGCAGCAGCTCGGCGAACGTGACGTCGTCCCAGCGGTACGAGTTGACGGTCTGGCCGAGCAGCACGACCTCGCGGTAGCCCGCGCCGGCGAGCTCGCGGACCTGGCGCAGCACCTCGCGCGGCGGGGTCCCGCGCTCGCGGCCGCGGGTGAACGGCACGACGCAGAACGTGCAGAACTTGTCGCAGCCGCGCTGGATCGTCACGAACCCCGACACGCCGTCGCCGCCCACCGCGCCCGACAGCCCCTCGTAGGTCTCGGCCCGGTCGAGCTTGACGTCGATCATCACCGCCGGCGGGGCCGGCGCGGCCGCCGGGCCGAGCTGGGCCCGCGATCGCGCCAGCAGGTCGGGCAGCCGGCGGTAGCTGTCGGGGCCGGCGATCACGTCGACCGCCGGGGCGCGCTCGGCCAGGCCGTCCTTGAGGTGCTCGGCCATGCAGCCGACGATCGCGAGCACCGTCCCGGGCCGCCGGCGCTTGACCGCGCCGAGCTCGCCGGCGCGCGCGATCACCCGGTCCTCGGCCTTCTCGCGCACCGCGCAGGTGTTGACCACGATCACGTCGGCCTCGTCGGCGCGCGCGGCCACCGCATAGCCCGCATCGGCGAGCACGCTGCCGATCAGGTCGCTGTCGGCGACGTTCATCTGGCAGCCGTAGGTCTCGACATAGACCCGGGGCGCGCCGGCCGCCGGCGCCGGGCGCACCGCGCCGCGGGCCTCCGGCCGCTTGCCGAGCGAGACCAGGCGTTCCGACATGGTCTTGCTTCCTACCACGCCCGGCGCGGCGCCCCAACCTTGGCTATCCTGGGATGGTGGCGGCACGGCACGTTGCACGGCTCGCGGCCTGGGCGTCGGCCTGCGGGGCGGTCCCGGCGCTGGTCGGCGTCGCGCCCGGCCGGCCGTGGATCCTGTCCGGCGTGGCCGCCGCGGTCGCCGCAACGGTGTGGCTGCTGCTGTGGCTGCCGCGCGCCGCGCACGCCGCCTTCGAGACGGCCCGCTACGCCCCGGCCGCCCGCCGCTACCGCCTGATCGCGGCGCTCGCGTTCACGGCAGCCCGCGAGCGGGCCGCGCTGCTGTCGAGCGCCGGCTGCGACGTGGCGACCGGCCGGCTCGCCGCCGCCGAGCGCATCCTCGCCCGGTTCGACCCCGGCGCGCTCGCCGCCGCCGAGCGCGTCACCTGGCTCAACAACCGCGCGTGCGTCACGCTCGAGGCCGGCGGCGATCCGCGCGCCGCGCTCGACCTCGCCGACCAGGCGGTCGCGCTGCGCCCCGACGTGCCCGCGGTCCAGCACACCCGCGCGACCGCGCTGATCGCGCTCGGCCGGTTCGACGATGCGATCGGCGTGCTCGAGGCGATGCGCGCCGGGGGCGAGCTGTCGCCCGCCCTGGAGGCGATGCGCTGCCGCGAGCTCGCGCGGGCGTGGGACCACAAGGGTCAGCCCGATTACGCCGCCGACTACCGCGATCGCGCCCGGCTGGTCGCGCGCTGACGCGGCGCGCTGTCGGCGCGTGGCGGCGGACGTGCCACTGCGGTGACCGTGCGGCAGGGCCCGCCCGGTCCGCGATTGACTTCCCGGCGCGCCCGATCGAGAGTCGCCACGGCTTCCTCGTCATGGAACTGTGTTCTGCAGTGCAGAATTGCTCGGAAGCCACCGACCCCGCGCCCCGTGCCCGCGCACGGCCGTCGCGGCACCAGACCAGGAGCTCGCCATGGACCATCGGACCGTGAACCGCGCCTCCGTACTCGCGCTGTGCAGCTGCCTCGCCGCGTGCGGCACCGACGAGAAACCCGACCCGACCCGGGTCAAGCTCGCCGACGGCGAGATCCAGGGCAGCGTGAAGGGGACCAGCCTGCAGTTTCTCGGCATCCCCTACGCCAAGCCGCCGGTCGGCGATCTGCGCTGGAAGGCGCCGCAGAAGCCCGATCCCTGGACCACCACGCGGGACGCGACCAAGTTCGGCAAGCGCTGCGCCCAGCTGATGGACGCGACCCTGCAGAACGCGGCGAGCAACGACGAGGACTGCCTGTACCTCAACGTGTGGACGCCGTCCCCGCGGCCCGCGGCTCCGGTCCCGGTGATGATCTGGATCCACGGCGGCGGCAACGTCAACGGCTCGACCTCCGAGCCGGTGCCGTTCAACAACAACGCCGGCGTGTTCTACAGCGGCGAGTTCCTGGCCGGGGGCCACGGCGTCGTCGTGGTCAGCATGAACTACCGGCTCGGCATCTTCGGGTTCTTCGCCCACGCGGATCTCGCGGCCGAGGGCAGCTCGGGCAACCAGGGCCTGCTCGACCAGCAGATGGCGTTCCAGTGGGTGCGCGACAACATCGCCAAGTTCGGCGGCGACCCCGGCAACGTGACGATCTTCGGCGAGTCGGCCGGCTCGTTCGACGTCTGCATGCACATGGCGGCGCCCAGCAACGCCGGCCTGTTCCACCGCGCGATCAGCGAGAGCGGCGGCTGCACGACCGTGCAGCGCACCCGGGCCCAGGCCGAGGCCGCGGGCGCCAGCTTCGCCACCGACGTCGGCTGCACCGGCGCCGGCGCGCTCGCCTGCCTGCGCGGCAAGGCGGCGGCGGACCTGATGGCGAGCCCCGACGTCGCCGCCGGCAACGGTTTCGGCCCCGACGTCGACACCCAGTTCCTGCCGGACCAGCCGCGGACCCTGTACGACATGGGCAAGATCGCCAAGGTCCCCTACCTGCTCGGCAGCAACACCGACGAGGGCACGCTGTTCCTGCCGGCCGTCACGCCGGCGACCGATCCGGACTACATGGCCACCTTGACCGCGCTGTTCGGCGCCAGCGCATCGGCCGTCGCCGCCGAGTACCCGTCCGGGAGCGTCCCGAGTACTACACTCAATCCACAGACCGCGGCGCTCGCTCGTGTGATCGGCGACTCCCGCCTGGTGTGCACGACGTTCGACACTGCGGTCCGGACTTCCCACGCCGGCGCCTCGGTCTTCATGTACAACTTCGATGTTCCGGTGCCGCTGGTGGTCTCGGCGACGCTCGGCGCCACCCACGGCTCGGAGCTGACCTCGGTGTTCGGCACGTCGCCGCTGTTCGCCAGCGATGCGGGCGGCAAGAGCATCAGCGACCTGATCCAGCGCTACTGGACCAACTTCGCCAAGACGGGGAACCCCAACGCCGGCGCCGATCTCAGCTGGCCGGCGTTCAGCGAGTCCGCCAACGTCCGGATCAACTTCGGCCTGCCGCAGCCGACGATCGTGAACAACTTCCGCGCCGAGGAGTGCGCGTTCTGGCGCATGCTCTACGCCCTGCAGTTTCCATGAAAAGGCCGCTGCCTCTAATGAGGTGGGAGTATATGGAATGCTTCATACCTCATGGTATGCGTCTCGTGCAACGGACGCCGACATCGTCGACCGTGTCTGACGGAAGTATGCCGAAACGATAGCCTGTGCGCACTCCCTCCGGGGCGTTGGCATACCCGCCACCGCGAATCACTCGCTCTTTTCCCGCGATGACATTGGGACAATCCAGGCATGCGCAATTCGTACAGGGGGTTGTGTACGTAGGCGAGTACATGTCGAGGGTCCACTCCCACACGTTCCCCGCGAGATCGGAATGCCTCCATCGTCCGTCGCCCGAAGGCTTGCTTCCGACCGCCACCAGATCACCCACAGTACAATCCGGCATGCCGTCACCCAGGCACCCTATCCCGTTGTTTCGCCCATCCCCGTAGCTCGCGTACGAAGGGTCGATTGACAGCAGGCCCGCTGGGATCGACCATGGGTACGCTCGCTGCTGGTCGCCGCCTGCGGCAGCGTAGTTCCACTCGGCCTCGGTGGGCAGAAAACCTCCATCCCATGCGCAGAATGCCATGGCCAGATACCATGAAATACAGTTCATCGGCCGATGTTCGTTCGCTGCTGGGAGGTCCGTCCATGTGGGAAACACGAATGGTATGCACTTGATGCTCGCGAGCAGCGCCGTGGTGTTCTCGGGAAGATAGGTGTTCCAGTTCGCATCCCATCCGCTGCCTGAGATCGTCGGATGTGATCCGGCGCCTGGCGGCGGCGGGCTTGCCTGCGTTCCCATGCCCGCAGCAACGAACGCCCGGAATCGTCCCACCGTCACCTCGTACTTGTCGAGCCGAAAGGCGCTGATGGTCGCCGGAGCGCTCGTGTCTCCAGAGTGAGTGTCGCCTGCAACATCATAGCTACGGTCGTACGATCCCGCAGCGATCGCAGGACTATTGCAACAGTCATCATTGCCATTGCTGCCGCACGTGGCTGGTAGCCCAACACAGCTGGCAGGGGGTGGTGCGCTGGTGTCTGGAGGGACACCCGCATCTGCCGGAGCTACACAGGTGCCCGATACACCATCGCCCACATCTTGATCGCTGAAGCGGTAACCGCTGGGGCAATGGGAATCATAGTATGCACACCAGTGGTTCCCCGTATTGGCGACGGCACAGATGCCTCCAGTCGTCAGATCGCAATTGGCATCGACTTCGCACTGGACATTCTTCCGGTTGGCACAGGCGAAATGCGGGGCTGCTCCAACGAGTGCAAGGGCGACCAATGCTCTCGAAACGTGACGCATCGTTCCGCTACACAACACCAATTCGCGTCGAGTTGGAAAGGGGTGGCCGGAGATCTCGACATGTTCGCGAATTCCCGGCCACCTCCTGGCGGCTAACCCATGAGAACCGCATGCCTGCTGGCGCTGGCGCTGGCCGGCGCTCCCGCATTTTGAGCGATCCACCGGCCAGCTATGCCGATGCTCGCCGCATTGCGCGTTCGCTCAGGTGGGTGTCCTCTCGTAGAAGCGCTGCGTGAGACGAATCTCTGCCGGCGACGGTCGACTTTGCCAGCGAAGGCTGTGGGGCCGAGAACCTGGAACGGATACAGGGCGGGTATCGGATGCCGAGCTACGCCGACAGATCGCAGGGCTCAGGTTCGCCCCGTTCCCAGGCGCTGTCGCAGCATCCGGCGGCCGGCAAGCAGACGTTGGTTGAACAGGTCCCGGCGCACGTGCAGGCGCGCGGGGCTGCCGAGCACGACAAGCCCGATGAGGGCAGCGCTCATGCAGCGGCAGCGCAGGGTGTAGCAACACCGAGAACACCGCTCCCGTTCGGCGCCATGATCCAGCGCGCGTTCGGCCGTCACGACCTCTCGTCGGTGCAGGCGCATACCGGACCCGAGGCCGACGCGTCCGCGCAAGCCATGGGAGCCGAGGCGTATGCGACCGGCGATCACATCGTGCTGGGGCGCGGTAACGACTTGCACACGGTCGCTCACGAGGCTGCGCACGTGGTCCAGCAGCGCGGCGGCGTCCAGCTGAAGGCAGGTGTGGGCGAGGCGGGCGATGCATACGAGCGCCACGCCGACGCGGTCGCGGATCGCGTGGTGGCCGGGCAGTCTGCGGAGGATCTGCTGGACGGTGCTGGCGCGAGCGCGATGCCTGCGGTCCAGCGCAAGGAGGGTCCAGGTGACGCGAAGCTGCTCGAGCACCAGGCCAGCCTCCGGGGCACGGACGTCGAGATTCCGGCGCTCGAAGGCGCTCTGCTGGCGACCCGCCTGGAGGCAGTCAAGCGAGGACTCCTGTCGAAGGCGGCGTTCGACGCCGGCCTGGCGCTCTCGCAGGCGATGACCCAGCTCCAGCCTGCGGCGGCAGCTCACGATATCGTCGACACGTCGTTGAGGGACACCGCGGCACTTGCGGCTGTGAGGCTCTTTGCGGCGCTGCAGATGGAGACCGCCGACGAGGCAAACTTTCAGCTCGTTCCATCCATGGTACCTGGTTCCGCCCTCACCTCGCAGAACCCCTACACCGACGAGTCACGGGTGACCAGCACGTTCCTGTTCTGGGCGAGCACGCACGACGTGAGGAGCTGGCTCGAGCAGCTGCCGGGACTCATCCGCCAGGGCCAATGGCCTGAGGCATTTCGCGGGTACCGCCGCCTGCTCGACGGCCTCGACCTGTGGGTGGCCGATCAGCTGCGCAGGAAGGGCAAGGGCACGCCCGAGGAGCAACTCGGCAACGCACAGCAGCACTACGCCCAGCTTCGCACCGGGCTCGAGAAGATCGCCGACAAGCACGCGACGCGGCTGCCGGCGCTATTTCACCCGGATCCGAGGACGGTCGAGAAGGAGAAGGCCGCTGGGCGCCCCGCCGCCGACACCATCCCGATGAACGTCTACTTCTGGAAGGACGCAGCGGATGGCAAGTTCCACATCTACGACCTGACGACCCCTGGCCGGCCGCACGAGCAGACCATCGACGGGCAGCCGACGGCGGCAGTGATGAACACGTTCTTCGAGGAGGTTGCGCGCTATCCTGAGGGTGAGGTGCGCTACACGTTGCCAGGCGGCGGCGCCGGCGTAGCGCCGACCACCGGCAAGACCAAATGGTACGAGTGGGTCGGGTACGCTGGCCTCGCGATCGCGGCGGTCGGACTGGCGCTGCTCACCGCGGGGGCCAGCATCCCTGCGACGGTGTGCTTCGCGGCCGGCGCGGTCGCGGGTGGTCTCTCTGCGGGTGGCCACCTGGCCGACACGGCACACCTCGGAACTGCGACGACGGCGACGGTGGTACTCGACGTGGCACAGATCGCGGCTTCGTTCGCGAGCTTCGGCGCCATGAGCATCACGGTGAAGGCCGGAAGTGCTGCCGCAGCCCTCGCCGGCAGCCGGTGGTTCGTGCCGCTGGTCAGCGCAGCGGCAGGTGCCGACGCGGTGCAGCTGGTCGCGCTCACCGATATCACGTTCGTCGAGCTCGGCAAGATCCAGAGCGGTGCCGGCTCGGCCGAGGACAAGCAGCGCGCCATGGCGGTGCTGCTCACGCAGCTCATCGTGACCGGCGGGCTGACGGCGCTGTCGGTGCAAGGCGCCCGCAGTGTGCGCGCTCTCTCGGGGCGGCCGCTGGAGATCATCGACCAGAATGGCGTGAAGGTGCTGCGCGTTGTGGGCGAGGAGGCACCAGCGCCGCCCGGCACCTCGACGACCGCGCACAGCGAACCAGCAAGCCCGTCCGGCGACCCCGGCAAGACGGCGACCGGACATGGCGGACACGGGCCCGGGTCGGCCGCTGGGCATGGACCGACGCCAGGAAGCCACCCCGACGCCAGTGGGCCCTCGGCCGTCCCGCGTGACCCCGAGCACTGGCTCGCAGACCTGGAGAGTCGGCTGGACGCCGAAGGGAAGGCCAAGCTGGCCAAGATGAAGGCCGGCAAGACGCCGCAGCAGGCCCATGACATGCTCGGCGGCGACCTGGACCTGGCCCTCGAGCGGGTGCGCGCCGCGGTCCGATCCGATAAGGATCGCGCTGCGATGGCCGTACAATCAAAGACGCGCGTCGCGGATCTGCGGCGACAGATCGCGGCTCGCGGCTTGATGAACGATCCAGACATTCGCGCCATCGTCGATGGCACGACGGCGGACAACTGGAACGAGCGGCTCTCGATGCTCCGGGACAAGCTCGTTGCGAAGCTCCTGCGACTCGAGTCCGAGCAAGCGCATCCTGGAGCTGAAGTGATCGATAGTGTCAAGATCTACGAGAAGCTCCCCGAAGCAAGCCTCGACGAGTGGAAGGCCAACAATCCAGGCAAGCCGACGAGTGGCCTCACGCGTCGCGAGGGCCACCTCTACATGCAACGTGGCGAAATCGATATGATGGTAGTTGAGCAGCAACCTGGCGGCAAGGGCAAGGTGATCGCGCGTGAAGAAATCAAGACCGGTATTCACGATACCAATGCTCGGGCGCGCGTTCAGCTCGACGATCAGGCCGGTCTGCTGCGTGACGGCGCATCGGGTAAGAAGGTGATTCGGCTCGAAGTCGGAGACCAAGACATTACTGGTGCAATCGATCTCGGAAGTGATGCTGCTGCGCTCAAATCCACGCGCGGGCCTGTCGGCAAAGGCTTCGACAAGTCGCTCGGGATCTCCGCCAACGACCTGGAGGGGATGTGCAAGGCGGTGCTCGCCGATGCGTTGGCAACCGGGAACGGAGCACCATGACGCTGTACGCACTTCGTCCAGATCCCGCGACCGGCTCTCTCGAAGACGCCGAGGTCGTCGATGAGCTCAAGTATGGCTGGCAGTTCATCGAGCAGGCGATCACCCTCTGGCGCTTGGTGGATGAGGATCGTGCCAACCGGATCAAGGCGATCAGGGACCGAGCGGCGCGATCTGCGCCTGAGGAGTCGCGCTTCTATCGCGAAGATCTCCATGAGTTGGTTCGTCTGCTCACCGGCGTCGACGACGCTATCATTGCTGCTGGTATCGTCGATAGTCACTGGCGCGTCCCGGCCGGTCGCCTCGAGGAGCTTGCCCGACGAGTGCCCGCGATGGATCTCAAGACAAACCGTTCGCTCGACGACAAGACCCATGCTCTCGGCGAAGTCATGATCAATGCGGTCTCGATACAAAACTTTCTGGCAAACGCGGTGAATGCAGGCTGTATCGTGGTGCTCGGGTAGGATCGGAAGAAAACCTCATGAGGCTGTATGCGCTCCGGCCGGATCCAGCGACCGGATCGCTCGAGGATGCCGAGGTCGTCGACGAGTCCAAGTATGGTTGGCAGTTCCTCGAACAAGGGATCACCCTGTGGCGTCTGGTAGATAAGGACCGCGCCGATCAGATCAAAGCGATCAAGGATCGGGCTGCGCGATCCGCGCCTGAAGAGTCACGCTTCTATACCGAGGATCTCCGCGCACTGGTGCGCCTATTGACCGGAGTCGAAGATGCCATCATTGCCGCCGGGATCGTCGACGGCCATTGGCGCGTTCCCGCTAATCGTCTCGAAGAGTTGGCAAGGCAGGTACCGGCCATGGATTTAACGACCGAGCGCTCGCTCAAGAGCAAGACCAACGCTCTTGGCGAGGTCATGAGCAACGCGATCTCGATACGAAATTTTCTGTCGAGTGCCGTGAACGCGGGCTGCGTCGTGGTGCTCGGATAGGGAGTGCCGGTGAAATGTAGCACACTGGTCACCGTGTAGCAGATTGAAGGCGGATAGTCATCGATCACGAACTGACTAGATGCGCATTCATGAACTTCAAGGCATCAGTGAATGAAATCGTGACGCTGGTGGCAGATGTCCCCAGCGACTTCTCGGGCGCCATGATCCCTAGGGGGACTCGTGGCACCGTCGTGGAACGATATGAGCAACCGAAGGAGGGCTATTCCATTGACCTGGCGATCCCCGATGACCCGCTGGTCGGCGGATTCCGCTATGAAAATGTGGTGCTGTTGCCAGAACAGTTCATCGTCCAGCGGTCAGGTGAGGTCCAGCAGGACGCTGACTGAACCGAAGCGGCATTGGGGCACACCGAGGTCGCATGGGGCCACGCGTAGGTCGGCTCGGATCCCTGCGAGCACCTGGGCACAGGGCACCGTCCACATCACGGGAGGGCGTTCTGGTGCGCTGGCTTTGGCCTCTGCCGCAATGCAGCCGGATTTTCGACTGCTGTTTCCGGGACTTGCGCGCCGGCCGAGGTCTTGCCGGTTGACGCCTCGCGCGTCGCGCTGTACGCCTAGAGAGCGATGATCACCATCGTGGGAGACGATCCGCAGGAACGCGCCTGAGCGGCCGCTGGGCCTGCCGGGGTTGCGTTCCGCATCCACACGGCAGGGCCAGCCAGGATCGTCAGATGGAACGGGTTCGATCGATCGAGGTCGCGGCGCGCGCGGGCCAGCGCGTGCGCGTGGTCGGATGGCTGCAGTCGGTGCGCCGGCTCGGCGGGATCAGCTTCCTGGTGGTGCGCGATGGCGCCGGCGTGGTCCAGGCCGTCGCCGACCCGGCGCGGCTGGCGGCGCTCGGCGCGGCGCAGGCCGAGTCGGTGATCGCCGTGACCGGCGAGGTGTGCGCGGAGCCGCAGGCTCCGCACGGCGTCGAGCTGCGCGACGTCGCGATCGAGCTGATCGCCGAGGCGGTGGAGCCGCCGCCGGTGCAGCTCGGCAAGAAGCTGGCCAACGTGCCGCTGCCGGCGCTGCTCGACCACGCCGTGGTCGCCAACCGGTTCCCGCAGCGCCGCGCGATCTTCCGGATCGGCGCCGCCGCGATGCGCGGGTTCCGCGCCGCGCTCGACGCCGAGGGCTTCGTCGAGATCCAGTCGCCCAAGCTGGTCGAGTCGGCGACCGAGGGCGGCGCCCACGTGTTCGCGGTCGACTACTTCGGCCGCCCGGCGTACCTCGCCCAGAGCCCGCAGCTCTACAAGCAGATCATGGTCGGCGTGTTCGAGCGGGTGTACGAGGTCGGCCCGGTGTTCCGCGCCGAGCCCCACGACACCGCCCGCCACATCAACCAGTACACCAGCCTCGACATCGAGCTCGGCTTCATCACCGACCACTTCGACGTCATGGCCCAGCTCACCCGCGTGCTGCGCGGCATGCTCGCCGAGGTCGCCGCGGCCTGCGCTCCCGAGCTCGCGCTGCTCGGCGCGCGCGTCCCCGAGCTCCCGGAGACGCTTCCGCACCTGCACTTCACCGAGGCGCTCGAGCTGCTCGCCGGGCCGCTCGGCGAGGCCGTGCGCGGCGAGCCCGACCTGTCGCCGGCCGGCGAGCGCTGGCTCGGCCAGTGGGCGCGCGAGCGGTACGGCAGCGACTGGCTGTTCGTCACCGGCTACCCGATGCGCAAGCGGCCGTTCTACACCCACCCGGATCCGGAACGGCCCGAGCACTCGCGCTCGTTCGACCTGCTGTTCCGCGGCACCGAGCTGGTCACCGGCGGCCAGCGCCTGCATCGCCACGCCAGCTACCTGGCCGCGCTCGAGGCCCGCGGGATGTCGCCGGAGCCGATCGCCGCCTATCTGGAAGCGTTCCGCCATGGCATGCCGCCGCACGGTGGGTTCGCGATCGGCCTGGAGCGCTTCGTGATGCAGCTGCTCGACCTGCCCAACATCCGGCTCGCGGTGCTGTTCCCGCGCGACCTGACCCGGCTGTCGCCGTGACGGCAGGCGCTACAGCATCAGGTGAAACTGCCGGCTCCCCGTCAGCTCGAAGCCGACGCGGAGGTACATCCGGTGGGCAGGCTCCCGGTCGAGCCGCGAGCTCAGCGTGATCCGGCGGGCGCCCGCGTCGCGGCAGATCCGCACTGCCTCGCGGGTCAGCGTCTCGCCGATCCCGCGGCCGCGCGCGGCTGCGTCGACGATCACCGTGTTGATCCGGCCCTGCAGGCCGACCAGGGTGTGGAACAGCGTGAGCGTCAGCGTGCCGACGGTGTCCGGATCGCGCGCCATCAGGAGGTACGTCGATGGACTGGCGAGCATCACCGCCAGGTCGTCGCGCGTCGGAAGCGGCGCCTTCGGGTTCAGCTGCGGGAGCAGGCTGGCGAGCGAGGCGACGAGCTCGTCGTCGGCCTGGGTGACACGCGCGATCTGCATGCTGCCAGTATCGCGCAGCGGGCGAGGGGCGGTGCGGTACAGATATGACGATGCCGACGGGAGACGAGGCCGGCGATCCAAGCTTTCACGGATTCGGCCGTGGTGGTGTCTGCATGAGAAAGTCACCGAAAACCCAGATGCCGGCAGCGTCGAATAGATCGGCGAGGTCAAGACGACGGCCGTTGCGGTCCCATGGCTGAAGGTCCCCATCCAACGTGCAGAACGAGACCTCATGCCCGTGCTCGTGCAGCGCCGCGCCGCGGGTCAGCACCGCCGCGAGGATCGAGAGATCGAAGGGCTTCAGATCGAGCGCTGTCTTGGAGGCAAGCTCCAGGCTGCGCGCCAGCATCGTTTCATCCAGTGCGAAGACGTTGATCGAGGGATCGGCTGCCAGGTCTGCGACCCGCTGCGGGGTCTGCGCTCGCTCCTTGATCACGTGCTGGTGAAACCGCGAGAGCACCTCGAACCCCGCGTTGGCGATTGGTCCATCGATTTCGCCGCTGTCCCTTCGATCGCGAATGAACGAACGGATCGCTTCCAGGTCGGCCTTCGGTCTTCGCTCGCGGATGACCTTTCTGGCCTCGACGAAGCAGATTGCCGGGACATGAAGAATGACGTCTCCGCGTCGGGCGCTGTCCTGTAATGCAACCGCGTCCCGATTGCGGGACAGGCTCGGGGCAACGACGTCCACGACCCAGTTTGTTTCGACCAGGACGTGCCGCAACGTCATCCAGCGGCTTGCCGGGTGCGCGGTCGTGCTGCTCTCACTGTCCCTTCCACGAGCGCAGGCAGCACATGCTCCGTGAGCGCAGCGAGCAATGGTGGGGCTGCAATCTGTTCATGGTCGCGCAGCGCCTCCAGCCATTGCTGGATACGATCTTCGAAGTCGACCGGATCGCGGACATCAGCGAGATGATCCGCTTGCTGGATCGGAAACTCGCCAACCACCTGGATAGACGGCTCACCCCGGTAGGTTTCACGCAGAATGCGAATTCTATCCCGGACGACCACGAGCCCCACCTCGGCACCTACCGCGCACATGTAGTCCCGGAGCTGGGACGTCGCGTCCTCGATGCGACCGTTCAGCTTGGCTTCGACGACAAGCGCGCGATGGCCCGTCGGAGAAGTCACAACAATGTCCACTCCGCGATCGAGCACGGGGCCATTGTAGCAGCATCAGCGCGGGATGACAGCCGGGGCCGGTCACGGCCGGCGGGCGACGACGACCTTGGCGACGAACTGCGGCTCGCTCGATTCGACGGAGAACCCGACCTCGCGCAGCAGCTCGGCGAGATCGTCGTCGAGGTAGTCGGCGTAGAACGGCTCGTGGAACTCGTCGGGGAACGCGCGCAGCGCGCCGGCGATCTCGGCGCTCTCGGCGAGCTGGGCCGAGTCCTCGAGGACGACCAGGCCGCCGGGGCGGACCACGCGGTAGAGCTCGCGGGCGATCGCGCGGCGGGTGTTGCGCGGCAGCTCGTGGAACAGGTAGACGCTGGTCGCGACGTCGAACGCGCCGTCGGCGAACGGCAGCGCCTCGGCGTTCTCGACCGCGAGCGCGACCTCGGCGACGTCGGCCAGGCGCCGGCGCGCGAGCCGGACGTAGGCGGGCGACAGGTCGATGCCGTACAGCCGCAGCGCGGGGTGGGTGACCGCGAGCTGGTGCAGCGTGCGCCCGGTGCCGCACGCGACGTCGAGCAGGCGGACGCGGGATGCGCCGCCGGCGGCGCGCACCGCGCGGGTCACCGGCGGGATGATCTGGCGGCGCATGACGTCGGCGGTGCCGCGGAACAGGAGCTCGACGCCGAGCTCGTAGACCTGGGCGGAGTGATCGCTGAAGTAGCCGTCGGTCTGCCAGTGGAAGGTCCGCCGGTAGTAGGCCGGGTAGCGCTGCTTGTCGACCTCGGGGATGTCGCGGAACGCACCGGCCTTCTTGCGCCGCACCACGCGCGGCGTGTCGCGCAGCAGGCGCGGCAGGGCGCGCATGTAGCGGCCGACCGGGATGTCGAACAGGAGCTCGCGCGGGTACAGGCCGGCCTCGACGTTGGCGAGATCGCGGGCGTGGAGCTCGTCGCGGCGGCGCAGCACGGCGCGGACCTCGGCGCCCCGCAGCCGCGGCCGCGGCAGCCGCGACATGAGGCGCGTCGCCTCCTGCAGCAGGGTCGCCTGGAGCAGCAGGGACCAGTGCTGCGAGCGATACGCGAGCCGGTCGAGCGGGCCGAGGGTGTGGGTCATCGGGATCGGCGGCGGGGCCGCCACAACAGCGTAGCAACCGAAAGCGCGAGCGCCAGCGGGCCGCCGGGGCGCGCGCCGGTGTCGCAGCACCCGCCCTTGGTCATCGGTGGGTTGACCGGCGCCTCGCTGGCGGCGACCGGACAGACATAGGAGGCCGCCGGCGTGCACATCAGCTGTCCGCAGACGCCGCACCACAGCGTGGCCTGGTTGCAGGTCTTCTGCTCGATGGTGTCGGCGCCGCAGCCGGCCACCGGCCCGGCGATGTCCTGGTAGCGCAGGACCTTGGTCCAGGCCGACAGGTCGGTCGTCTTCATGATGCCGGCGTCGTCGGTCTGGGACTGGAGGACGCCGTAGTTCTGGGTGCAGGCCCACAGCTCGCCGGCCGCGTTCTCGGCCAGACAGTTGATGTGCGGCGCGCCGGCGAGCGGCGCCCAGGTCATCCCGTCGTCGTGCGAGATCTCGGTGCCGAACTTCGCGGTCGCGGTGAGCAGATCATGATGGCCATCGTGCAGTGGCGTGCGGACCACGAACGCGATGAATCGGTCCGGGTGCATGAGCATCAGGGTCCAGTGCACGCCGGCGTCGGTGCTGACGTACAGCCCGTCGCTGGTCATCTTGTCGATGTACGAGACGCGCGCGTAGACGTGCCTCGGGTCGTCGCTGGCGATGCCGACGACGTGGATCAGCGAGTTCTGCGACAGCGTCAGGTCGGTGATCGTGGGCGGCATCGGCGGCGCCCAGCTCATGCCGCCGTCCTCGCTGCGATACAGCAGGTGATCGCGCATGGTGTCGGTGCTGCCGGGTGACGCCGGGATGATCCGGAACCCGGTGAGGTAGACGATCGACTTGTCGCTCGGCGCGACGGCGATCGACTCCCACCACACGTTGATGTCGGTGGCGGGGTCGGGCTGCGGGTGCACCGGGAACGTCACGCCATCGTCGGTGCTCCGGTAGATCTGGAAGTCGGAGGGGATGCCGCCCCCGGCGGTCTGCGCCGCGCCGTAGTAGTACGTGCCATCCGGGCCGAGCGTGGTCGCGGACACGAAGGTCTTGCCCGCCGGCGTCGGGCTGAACCCGCAGCCGTCGCGCATCACCGCGAGGCCGTTGAGCGTGGTGGCGAACAGCGCGCCCGACGGGCTGAACGAGTAGATCGGATCGTAGGCGCCGCCGGCGATGCCGATCGCGTCGTCGCACATCCAATGCCAGGTCGCGCCGCCGTCGTGCGAGATCACCATGCCGAACGTCAGGCCGGCGACGATGTCGCTGTCGTGGCCCTGGCGGAAATTGATCGACACGGTCGCGGGCAGCCGGCCGTTGGCGCGGGCGGCGCGCTCCACGCCGGGTAGCGCACCGAGGCCCGCGGCGAGGGCCGCTGCGACCCCGGCGACGCCGAGCGCGCGGGCGAGCGACGGGGATACCAGCCGTCGGAACATGCCGCGAGCGTAGCCCGCGCCGCGGCCCCGGCGCGAGCGCGATCCACGTGGCGGATCTCACGTTTCGTCGCGGGTGCCGCGACGGTTGCGGCGCGCGCGAGCGATCCGGCGGACGATCGCGGCGAGCCGCGCGGGCTCGGCGAGCAGCGCCTGCTTGGCGGCGCGCGGCAGCTGCTTGATCGCGTGCTCGAGCCGCAGCGCGCCGCCCTGGTCGCGGCAGCGCCGGACCAGCACGACGGTCAGCGGGCCGCGGCCGCGGGTGTAGCGCGCGCCGGTCCCGGCGTCGTGCGCGGCGATCCGCCCCGCGACGTCGCGCGCGATCCCGCAGTACAGGGTGTCGTCCCGGCAGCGCGCGACGTAGACGTACCAGGCCACGCGGCGAGCATCGTCCCGCGGCGCGCCGCGCGGCAAGCGTCAGCCGGCCTTGTGCTCGATCTCGGGCGGCGACGCGAAGAACCGGTTGCGCCGCGGATCGTTGAACCGCTCGTAGTCGATCAGCCACGGCGTGACCTGCACGGTGCCGCCGTCGATCCGGATCGTCGCGGCCATCGGGGTCACCGCGCGGTAGCTCGAGTCCTCGGGCAGGTCGTTGTTGTCGGCGCCGCCCGCCGAGAACAGCGTGATCAGCGACGCCGCCTCGCCGTACATCGGCCGGAACCCGGCGTCGACCTTCTCGTGGCCGCGCACCATGATCGAGCAGCCGAGCTTCTGCATGAACGCCTCGAACTGGCGCCTGCCGAACGGGAACCGCGCGTTCTGGGCCTGGAGGTCGGCGGGGATGACGTCGGCGGTCGACGGATCGGACCACAGCATCTGGAACCGCACCTCGGGGTCGTTGAGCCCGGCGAGGTCGGTGATCTTCGCGATGTCGACGTCGCGCGGGATCCCGGCGTGGACGAACATGACGTCGTCGAAGAACAGCATGCTGGGCAGCTCCTCGAACATGTTCATGTACTCGGCGAACACCTCGCCCGGCACGTGGTTGACCAGCGTGTTGATCGCCTCGGCCGGCTTGACCCCGCCGTAGATCCGGCCGCGGTACTCGATGTAGTACTCGTGGTTGCCGCGCAGCGGGAACACGTGATCGGGCGCGGCGAGGAACAGCTGCATCATCGTGCGCAGCACGCCGTTGTACGAGAACCGGCCGCGATCGATGTAGTCGCCGAGCAGCACCAGCTTGGGCTCGGGCAGCCGGCGGTCGAGCCGCCAGGCCTCGAGCTTGGCGAAGAAGTCGGCCTGGAGCAGCGCGCCCTTGAGGCAGCTGTAGCAGCCGTGGAGGTCACCGAGCACGGTCAGCTCGTAGACCCGGCCGGCCTCGGCGGGGTGGGCGTAGACGTGGCCGTCGAGGAACGGCCGCTCGCCCGCGAGCTCGGCCACCGTGTGCTTGCCGGCGAGCCGGCCGGCGCCGGCGCGGCGCTGCTCGCCGAGCTGGGCGACGAACCGCCGCATCAGATCGAGGTCGCCGGCGACCTGGGCACGGATCCGGTCCGGATCGGCGGAGTAGTGCTGCTCGAAGCTCGCGAAGAACGGGTGGTCCTCGAGCCGCGGCCGCAGCGACGCCGGCCCCTCGATCGCGACCCGGGTCGACTCGCGCAGCACCTCGATGTCCTGGATGCCGAGCGCGGTCGGGGCGTCGAGCAGCGCCTCGAGCTCGGCGCGGAACGCCTGCTCGGCCGGGTGGACGCTGCCGTCGGCGTAGATCAGCTCGTCGACGCAGGTCAGCAGCTCGTGCTGGTTCGCCGGGTCGAAGCTCTGGAAGATCTCGTAGCTCCGCAGCTTGAGCTTGGCGTAGACGAACTTCTCGACGTCCTCGCCGTCGGCGACCGCCTCGTCGAACAGGTCCTTGACGCTGCGATCGATCTGCTCGAACACCTCGAGGAAGTGCGCGACGAACCGGCTGACGACCTCGTCGCGGGTCACCGGATCGGCGTCGGGCATCGCCGCCTTCGCGCGCGCGGTCACCAGCTGGCGGATGTAGATCCGGACGAACGTCTTCTCGGTGAAGTCGAACTTGCCGTCGATGTACCCGAACGCGGTCAGGTAGAAGATGATCGCGTTCATCTGCTGCTCGGCGACGTCCGGATCGCTGCTGAAGGTGAGCATCGGCCAGGCTAGCTTGCCCCGGCCGTGATTGCCCGTGCAAGCGCCGAGACAGCGCTGATAGGATGGCGCGGTGCGCGTCCGGTTGCTCGTCGCCATCGCGGTTCGCGTCGCCCTGGGCGGCGCCGCGGCGGCACACGCCGAGCCGCGGCTCGAGGCGAGCGGGTTCATCGGCGTCGACTGGTTCGGCAAGCACAGCGCGCTCGGCAACTCGTGGGCGCCCGAGCAGGTGCCCGGCACGTCGGTGGTGTTCGGCGCCCGGATCGGCTGGCTCGCGCCGCCCGCGCTGCCCGGCGATCTGCGGCTCGCGCTCGAGGCCGAGCTCGGGTTCGCGCCGGCGTTCACCGGATCGAGCGCCGGCGACGGCCGGATGATGTACTTCGCGCCGGTGTTCGAGTGGCGCGGCCAGGCCGTGCTGCGGTTCACCCGGTGGCCCGACCTGGTGCCCCACCTCGTGGTCGGCGCGGGCAGCGACAGCGTGGTGTCGCGATCGCCGTTCATGGCCGACGACACCGAGCCGATCGTGCACTGGGGCGCCGGCCTGATCGCCCCGATGACCGACGGCTGGCAGCTGCGGGTCGACGTCCGCCAGGGCGTGATGCCGGCGCGCAACGGCGGCGCGCTGCTGACCGCCGAGCTCGCGTTCGGCATCGGCGCGACGCTGGGAGAGCCGGGTCGCCCGCCGGGCCGCGAGCCGGAATCGCCGGCGCTCGCCGCCGCCGAGCCGGCCGCCCCCGTCGAGCCCGCGCCGGTCGCGCCGCCGCCCGCCGCGGCCCCGCCGCCTCCACTGGATCCCGACGGCGACGGCATCACCGGCGACGCCGACCTGTGCCCCGATCAGCCCGAGGACAAGGACGGGTTCCAGGACGCCGACGGCTGCCCGGATCCCGACAACGACGGCGACGGCATCGACGATGCGCACGACGCCTGCCCGGACGCCCCGGAGACCGTCAACGGCTGGCAAGACGACGACGGCTGCCCCGACGAGATGCCCGACGAGGTCGCCGCCGCGCTCGGCGCGACGCTCCGGTTCGCGCCGAACCACGCGCGGATCACCGAGGCGGCCGGCGCCACGCTGCGCGGCTGGCTGGCGGTGCTGGAGCCGCACCCCGAGCTCCGGATCGCGATCATCGGCCACGCCGAGCGCCCCGGCGGCGAGGACCTCGCCCGGCGGCGCGCCGAGGCCGCGAAGTGGTACCTGGTCGACCTCGGAGTCGCCGAGGACCGGATCGCCGCGCGGGTCGGCCCGGTCCCCGGGGCGCCGGCGATCACGTTCCAGCTCGTCCCGCGCGGCCACCCGTAGCTCGGCGCAGGCGCAC
>DATAPF010000115.1:0-4744 GCA_036265355.1 Kofleriaceae bacterium
AATCGCACTCTAGAGGTCAGGGGTTCGATCCCCCTTGGCTCCACCGGGAAACCAAAGGGTCTCGCAGCGATGCGGGGCCCTTCGGCGTTTCGGCCACGGGCGGGGACTGCGCGGGAACGGTTGGGGAACGGTCGGCCCACGTCACTTAGCCGACTTGCCCGCCACCTGAACACCGCCGTTCAGTACCACCAGCCCGCGGCGTCGATCGCCGGCGGCGGCCGACCCGGGCGCCGCGTAGGCGTGCATCGTGGTGCGCTCGTCCTCGTGTCCGAGGGTCGCGGCGATGAGGTGGCCTGCCATGCCGCGCGCGCGGCGATCCAGCCGTGTTTCACGCACCAGGCAAGGAACGATTTCGCCTGCGCCAGCGCGTTGCGGTGCGTGTCGGCAGCGAGCCGGCGGCCGGTGCGCGCGCTCGGCCGGGTGCGTGGCTCGTCGTACAGCACGGCGCAGCGCAGCGCTTGGCGTTGAGCGATCGCAGCGCGCTCTCGTCGGGGAAGATGTGCACGATGGCCCATCGCGTGACCTCGATCGACGCGGGCTTGTCGCCCTTCTCGGCGAGGTGGCGGTGTACTCGACGAGCGCGGTCGCGGTCGTGCGCTCCTCGATTGCGAGCGCCGCGCCCATCGCGTCGATGTAGCGGCGGGCCTTGTCCTCGGTCGCGAGCAGCCGCGTCGTGCGGGTGTTGTCCGCGTGGACGATCATCACGCGCCAGCCACCGCGTTGCTCCCAGGGGCCGAGGATGCGCTCGCCCCGCTTCGCCGACATGGCCTACACCTTCCTGGCGCGCTTCGCCGGGGCTTGCGCGTCGTGCCCGGGGGCAAGCGGGAGGTCGGGCGGCGACCACTGGCGTTTGCTATCCTCCCGGTGTGCGGGGGATCTTCGCGCTGCTCTACCTGGTCGCGGCGGCGGTGGTGCTGCTGTTCATCATGCTGGTGCTGATCTGCGTCGTGCTGGGGGGCTGGGCGCTGTGGGAGGCCGACATCGGTGGTTCAGCCGCCGGGATGCTGCTCGTGCTCGGCGCGGGCGTTGGCTACGTGATGATCTCCGTGGCGATCCGCGTGCTGATCGGCCTGCGCGACAGCTTCATCCGCCGGCGCCGCCAGTACCAGGCCGATCGCGATCTGCCTCGGGCGACGGTGGTGTCGCGGTGACCTGCGCGACCGCGTCGCGAAACACGCGGCCGCGGTGGCCGAACGCAGGTTGAGTTGCTGGGGATAGCCGTCAGGACGGTGGTCCAATCGGCGTTGGTGACGATGGCTTCGCAGTCGTATTTCGACAAAGACCCTGAGCACAAGCTGTTCGCATGGACCCGACAAACATGGTCCCGTACCAGGCGCGGAAGGCGCTCGAAGACCGCTCGATCGGCAGTGGACCGACTTCCGCGCAGCCATCGTCTGGGACATGGATCGGGATCGGGGGCGTGCACGCGACGATGCTGCACACGATCCTTCGGTACGCGATGAAGCCGGACAAGCTCGCCGCGCTCCCCGGCGAAGCAGTGCTGGTTGAGCACCTGCAAGCGCTACGGGATCAATTCGTCTCGTTCGTGGCCTCGCGTCGGCAAGGCTGATCGGGGTCGACCCGAGCCGGCCGGCCCCGCCCCGAGCCGCGCTGATCGTCCGAATCCGTAGCTCCGGCGCGGCCGCGCGCGGCGCCCGGCATGGGCGATGCACCGACCCATGGCATGTCCTACCCCGTGCAGATCGACACCACGTCGCCGCTGCGGTTCGATCGCGTCCAGCTGGCGCTGCGGCTGGTGATCGCGATCGCGCTTGGCTGGGTCGGCATCTCGGCGAGCTGGCTGGGTTGCGTGCTGTTCCTGGCACTGCCGGTGATCGCAGCGGTCGCGATCTCGACCCGGGGCGCGCAGGCGTACCTCGACGATACCGGTCCCAGGGTATGGCGGGTCGTGAGCTGGCTGCTCGCATTCTCGGCGTACATGTTGCTACTCACCGACCGGTTCCCGACCGGCGAGCCCACCGGCGTGCAGGTCCAGATCCAGCCGGATGGCCACCCCACGACCAGCTCGGCGCTGCTCCGGCTGATCATGTCGCTCCCGAGCGCCATCGTGCTGGCGCTGCTCGGGTTCGTATCGTCGGTGCTGTTCGTGGTCGGCGCCGTGATGATCCTGATCGAGGAGCGGGTCCCGGCCGGGATCCTCGGGTTCCAGCGCGGCGTGCTGCGCTGGCAGGCCCGGCTGGCGGGGTATCACGCCTCGCTGGTCGACGAGTATCCGCCGTTCTCGCTCGAGGCCGACCCGGCGCAGCCGGGGGACCACGCGCATACGGCGTGATGGCCGCCCCGGATCGCCGGATCGGCTGAGCGGTTCTCTGACCACCCTGGACAGATCCGGTCCAGCCTGCTTGCGA
This sequence comes from Kofleriaceae bacterium, assembly GCA_036265355.1. Taxonomy (GTDB): domain Bacteria; phylum Myxococcota_A; class Polyangia; order Haliangiales; family Haliangiaceae; genus JABFXX01. The sequence continues at coordinate 2,370 of DATAPF010000115.1, forward strand.
TGCGACGCGTTGTCTCCCACCGTCGGTGTCTCGCCGGCTCCCGGCATTGGTAGGCCGCCGTACCGACGAGCGCTCCGGCGCGTGCCAGGCGCGCACGACGTGCGATCCGCGCTACCCGCGCCAGAGGGCGTGCGCCCTCCGCGTGTTGCTTTCCTGCATACGGCGTTGGCGCACACGGTGCATGGCGTTGCCTCCCGATGAATGCGCTCCCGTACGTGATCATCCTGGCCGGCGGTGAAGGCCGGCGCCTCGCGCCGCTCACCCGCGCGCTGTACGGCACCGACCTCCCGAAGCAGTTCGCGGTGCTGTCGGGGGAGCGATCGCTGATGCAGACCACGATCGAGCGCGCGACGGCCCTGACGACGCTGGACCGGATCTCGGTCGTCGTGACCGCGCACCACGAGGAGATCGCGCGGACTCAGCTCGTACCGTATCCGGGAGTGGAGCTGGTCGTCCAGCCGCAGAACCTCGATACCGGCCCCGGGCTGCTGCTCCCGCTGGTCCGGGTCCTCGTGCGCGCCGACCTGGCCCGGGTGGTGTTCCTGCCGTCCGACCACCACGTGTCGAACCCGGCGCCGATCGCCGAGGCGATCCGCCACTGCGGGGGCGATGGGCTCCACGATCGGATCTCGCTGCTCGGCGTGACGCCGACCGGCCCCGAGGTCGAGTACGGCTGGATCGTCCGCGGCGCACGGGTCGCCAGCACCGGCGGGTATACGGTCCGCCGGTTCCTGGAGAAGCCGACGCGCGCGGTCGCCGAGGACCTGTGGCGCAGCGGCGGGCTGTGGAACACGTTCATCTCCAGCGGCCCGGCGCGGCTGTTCTGGAAGCTGGCGCAGCACCACCTGCCCGCTCACACCGAGCGCCTCGAGCGCTACGCGGCCGCGATCCACGGCGGCGACGAGGCCGCGGCGCTGCTCGCCGCATATGACGGCATGGCGCCGGCCAACTTCAGCCGCTCGGTGCTGTCGAACGCCGACGAGCTCGCGGTCGTGCCGGTCGCCAACTCCGGATGGTCCGACTGGGGGTCCCCCCAGCGCGTGTTCGCGAGCCTGGCCGGCACCGCTTGCCACGCGCGCCTGGTCGCGCGGATCGGCGGGGAGATGGCCGCCGCGAGCGCGATCGGCTAGCATCGCCGGGTGCGCTTCGATCCGGACGTGGTGGCCCGGCTGCGCCGCGACCTGATGCGCCGCGGGCTGAGCCTGGCGACCCTGCTGTCGCAGGTGCTCGCCGGCAAGCGGCCGCCCCAGCTCGCCGCGCTGCTCGCCCTGCGGCCGGGCATGCGCCCCGAGGAGGTGCTCCGGCTCGCGCTGGATCAGATCGAGACGCGCCGCAAGCTGCTCGACCGCGCGGATGATCGCTTCGGCCGCTGCGATGCCTGCGGCGTCGACCTGGGCGCCACCGCCCTGGGTGACATGCCGTGGGCAGACCGTTGCCAGGCTCACGCCGCGGGGTGACCGCGTATCCGCCGCAGGGCGCTCGGCCGAGATCCCGCACCGCGTGCCGGCGTACCGGTCCGGAGGCGCCTGATGCAGGTCGGGCGGGCCGCCCCGCTCGGCTGCGTGGGCACGCCGCTTGTAAGCCTTCAGGGTATGGAGAACCGGGCCCGCATTGCGCGGCACAGCCGGGATCCGCAGACACGGATGATCGGCAAGCTGTGCCTCGGTGGCGACTGGGCGTGTGCCAACGGGAACCTCGGCGCCCTCGGCGAGATCGCCGAGCGCCTGATCACCTGCAGCCCCAAGGCACTGCACCGCGAGCTGGCCGGGTTGTCCGACCTGTGCCGTGGCGACCCCGACCGGGCCACCGCGGCCTGGGTCCAGCTCAAGAACCGCGTGCTGGGCAGCGTCGCACCGGCGGCCTGATCGCGCCGGGTCTTACGTTCATTCTGGTGCTGGCGGATCGTCAGGACCGGGCACGGCGCGGTCCGCGCCCCGCTCTCGGCGATGCTGCCACCCTGCGCTGCGGCGCGCTTCCGGGCACCGCTGCGCGGTAGGCTGAGGCCGTGCCCGTGCTCCACGGCGACCCCCGGCCGCTCGGCGTCGTCTACACGCCGCCCGAGGTCACCGCACCGATGACCGGGGTCGCGCTCGAGCCGCTGCTGCGCGGGCGGACCGCCGACGAGATCTGCGCGCTCCGGATCTGCGATCCTGCGATCGGCGAGGGCGCGTTCCTGATCGCCGCGGTCGACCTGATCGCCGAGCACCTGATCGCCGCCGGCCTGGCCGGCCGCGACGCCCGCCGCGCTGCCACCGGCTGCGTGCACGGCGTCGACGTCGATCCGCACGCGGTCGCCGCCGCGCGCGCCGCGCTCGGCGCTGGCCTCGGGGACGACCTGTGGGACGGCCCTGCTCAGCTGCAGGTCGGCGATGCGC
>DATAPF010000116.1:0-4065 GCA_036265355.1 Kofleriaceae bacterium
TTCCCGTCATGCCGGCGCGGCGCGCTGTTCGCCCCCTCACGGTGCGCCGCGCCGGCCTCCTCTTCACAGATTCCACTTTATGCCGGCGCGGCGCATTGCTTCCCCTCCCTCTCTCGGTGCGCCGCGCCGGCGCCTGCTCGCGCATCCTCTTCCCCGCTCCGCACGCGAGCGACATACTCCCCGCCATGCTCAGCCTCGCCTCCCGTGTCGTGGTCCTCAACGTGGTCCTGTGGAGCGCCGCTCCGGCGATCGCCCAGACGCCGGCTCCGGCCGCGCCGCCTGGCAAGCCGCCGGCTGCGGGCGACAAGACCCTGAGCGCAGCGCCCGCGCCCGCGCCCACACCGGCGCCGCGCAACGACTATGCGAAGGCCGAGAACTGGCTGTGCCTGCCCGGGCACAACGCGGCATGCGACGTGAACCTGGACACCACGGTGATCGCGGCCAGCGGCGCGACGACGGTCGAGAAGTTCGCGGCCGCGAAGGCGCCGCCGATCGACTGCTTCTACGTCTACCCGACGGTGTCGCGCGATCCCGGCGTCGTGGCCACGATGCAGGCCAAGCCCGAGGAGCTCGCGGTGGTGATGGCCCAGTTCGCGCGGTTTGCCCAGGTGTGCCGGCCGTTCGCGCCGCTGTACCGCCAGTTCACGCTGACCGCGCTGGTCGCGCGGATGTCGGGCAAGCCGCTGCCGTCGGAGGGGGTCGATCCGAAGATCGGCTACAACGACGTGGTCGATGCCTGGAACTACTACCTGGCGCACTACAACCACGGCCGCGGCGTGGTGCTGATCGGGCACAGCCAGGGCTCGTCGGTGCTGATCCCGCTGATCAAGAACGAGATCGAGGGCAAGCCGGTGCAGAAGAAGCTGGTGTCGGCGATCTTGATGGGCACGCGGCTGCAGGTGCCGGCCGGCAAGGACGTCGGCGGCGACCTCGCGTCGGTGCCGCTGTGCCACGCCGCGAGCCAGGTCGGCTGCGCGATCGCGTACGCGTCGTTTCGCGCGTCGGCGCCGCCCACCGCGACCACGCTGTTCGGCAAGTCGGCCAGGCCGGGGATGGAAGCGGCGTGCGTCAACCCGGCGGCGCTCGCGGGCGGATCGGGCGCGGCGCACGCGTACTTCGGCACGCGCAGCGCGATCGTCGCTGACAGCTCGCAGGTCGACTGGATCAAGGGCAAGACGATCGACACGCCGTTCGTCAGCGTGCCCGGGCTGCTCACCGCCGAGTGCAAGAAGAACGACGTCGCCAGCTACCTCGCGGTCACGGTGCACGGCGAGCCCGGTTCGGCGCGGACGTCGGACATCCCCGGCGACGTGGTGGTCGGCGGCCAGGTCCAGGCCGACTGGGGCCTGCACCTGATCGATGCGAGCCTGTTCATGGGCGACTTGCTCGCGATCGTGCGCGATCAGGGCGCGGCGTACGGCCGTGGGAAGCACTGACCATCGCGTGTAGAGTCCGCGCATGGAGATCGCAACCCACGCCGCGCCCGGGCTGGCGCCGCTCGGCGAGGAGGCCCGCCGGCTGTGCCAGGCGCTGCTGCGCATGGACACCACGAACCCGCCGGGCAACGAGCGGATCTGCGCGGACTACCTGGCGGCGTCGCTCGCCGAGGTCGGCTACCGGCCCGAGCTGATCGAGGCGGCGCCCGGCCGGACGAACCTGATCGTGCGCCACCGCGGCACCGGGGCCAGGCCCCCGCTGCTGCTCACCGCGCACCTCGACGTGGTCGAGGCCGATCCGGCGAGCTGGCGGCGCCCGCCGTTCTCGGGCGACGAGTTCGAGGGCTGCCTGTGGGGCCGCGGCGCGATCGACATGAAGAACATGGCGGCGATGTGCACGGCGGTGATGCGGCGGCTCGCGGCGACCCAGGCGAAGCTGTCGCGCGACGTGATCTTCGCGGCGGTGGCCGACGAGGAGGCCGGCTGCGAGTACGGCTCGAAGCTGCTGGTCGAGCGGCACCGGAGCAAGGTCGAGGCCGAGTTCGCGATCGGCGAGTCGGGCGGGTTCTCGCTCCACCTCGGCGACACGACGTTCTATCCGGTGCAGGTCGCCGAGAAGGGGATCTGCTGGATCCGCGCGCGGGTCACCGGCACGCCGGGCCACGGCTCGATGCCGCGCGCCGACAGCGCGGTGACCCGGCTCGGCGAGGCGCTGGCGGCGCTCGGCAAGGCCCAGCTGCCGGTGCATCCCACGAAGTATGCGGTCAACTTCCTCGATGCGCTGCGCGCGCGCCAGCCCGCGCTGATCCAGCCGCTGCTCCGGCTGCTGACCCGGCCCCGGCTGCTCGCGCGGATCGCGCGGCTGGCGCCGAGCGCGCCGGCCTCGCGCGGGCTCGCGCCGCTGCTCAGCAACACGGCCTCGGCGACGGTGGTGCGCGCCGGCAACAAGACCAACGTGATCCCCGGCGTCGCCGAGTTCGAGATCGACGGCCGCACGCTGCCCGGCCAGACCACCGAGGACCTGCTGCGCGAGCTGCACGCGGTGCTCGGCCCCGGTGTCGAGCTCGAGGTGATCCGCTCGGCGTCGCCGACGGTGACCGATCCGTTCGAGTCGCCGGTCTACGACGCGATCAAGCGCCAGGTCGAGGCCCGCGAGCCCGGCGCGGTCGTGGTTCCGTACATGATCCCGGGCTTCACCGATGCCAAGTACTTCTCGCAGACCGGCGCGCGCTGGTACGGCTTCTCGCCGGTCAAGATCGAGCGCGACGCCGGCATCCGGTTCGCCGACATGTTCCACGGCAACGACGAGCGCGTGCCGGTCGCCGGCCTGATGTGGGGCACCGAGGTGCTCGACGCCGTGGTCCGCGAGGTCTGTGCATGAACCGCGCGGTCGCGCGGGCTGCGATCGCACCGGCCGCGGCGCCGTGCTCGCGCTCGGTGGGGCAAGCTGCGGCGACCCGATGACGTGCGAAATGAACCGATCGACCTGAGCGACGCAGACCACGCGACGGTCAAGCCGATGCTCAGACTCGTGTTTCGCCGTTATGAAGCGCAGTTCCTGACCTGCGTGCGGCGTCGCTTCGAGGAGGAGGCTGCGGGCCGGTGCCGGCGGCGCAAGTTAGCGACACTCCGGGGTGGATCCAGAACGTCGAGCGGCGTGAGGACGCGCTGGGCGGTGCGAAGCACGTCAGCGAACGAACAGCCCTGCTTGTGGCGATACCAGGGACGCACCGGCGGCGCAGCGAGCGGTGCGTGTGCGCGTACTCGGTGAACCAGGCGACGACCAGGGTGCAGGTGAGGCCGACCAGCGGTGCGACGCGCTCCACAGCGGTACGCAGGCGGGCCGAGGACTGGGCGAAGCCGAAGTCCTGCTCGAGGTTGCGGAAGCAGACTTCGATTCGCCCACCGACCCGCGTAGCCTTCGAGGACCTCACGCACGGTGCGCGTCGCGTCGGTGCAGAAGAACACGCGACAGCCGAGTGCGCCGGTCGACACCTGGACGACCACGATCCGGAGCAGGCCCACGCCGCACGCGCGGTACCATTGCCCGCACAGCTCCTTGTAGCGGACCTTGCGCTTGCACCCGTAGAGCTCGGCTTCACAGGTGCGCCAGCGCTCGCGGTCGTCGCGTGCGTGCGCCTCTGGTCTGGGCAGGTCCGCGCCGCGTTTGCGGCGGCGGCCCGTCGCGGCGGCGTCGCGCTCGTCCGGCAACGCGGTGAGCACGGCGTCGGGACGCATCGCGCCGACCAGCGTGAACGAGCCGGGCAACCCGCGCGTCACCGTATCGTTGCAATAGGCGGCATCGGCGGCGACCTGGACGCGCGCGTCGCCGACCCAGCCGTGAAACACATCGAGCAGCTCGCGCGCCAGCTCGGTCTTCTTGCGATGGGCGCAGCGGCAGCACGACGCCGCCCACGTGGGCGTGACCGTCGAACCACGCGGGTCGCCCGGTCCTGCGCCCCCACGTGGGGGCACGAGATCCATCGCCCGGTCCCACCTGGGACGAGGCGCAGCGGCAGCACGCCGCCGCCCACGTGGGCGTGACCGTCGAACCGCGCGGGTCGCCCCGGTCCTGCGCCCCCACGTGGGGGCACGAGATCCATCGCCCGGTCCCACCTGGGGCGAGGCG
>DATAPF010000117.1:0-14310 GCA_036265355.1 Kofleriaceae bacterium
CAGCGCGCTGCGATCGGTCGCGGGCGGCGGCGTCGCTCGCAGCACCCACAGCGCGATCGTCACGCACGCCGTGGCCGTGAGCGCGAGGGCGATCGGCGCGCGCGGGCGCATCGGCTCGCGGATCCGCTGGCGCAGCGCGGCGAGCCCACCGGGCAGCGGCGCGATCGTGGTGGCGAGCGCCGGGGCGCGCTCGAGCTCGTCAGTCATCGTCGTCCTCCCGCGCGAGCAGCACGCGCAGCTTGTGGAGCGCGGCGTTGCGCCGCGACCCGACGGTGCCGGGGGAGATCCCGAGCACCTCGCCGATCTCGCCGTAGGTCATCTCGCTGTGGATCGACATCACCAGCACGCGGCGGTGGCGCTCTGGGAGCGCGTCGATCGCGCGCTGCACCGCCTGCTCGAGGCCGGTGTCGCCGGCGAGCTCGGGCGCGGCCGCGCGGTCCGACAGGGTCACGAACTGCCAGAGCCGGCGGCTGCGCCGCCGGTTCGCGGCCAGGTTGAGCGCGATCCGGAACACCAGCGGTTCGACCCGCTCCCAGTCGATGCGGGCGCGCATCCGCCACAGCCGCACGAACGCCTCCTGCAGCACGTCGCGCGCCTCCTCGCGGTTCCACAGCCAGCGAACCACGACGTTGGTGAGCTTGACCTCGAGCCGCACGTACAGCTGCTCGACCCGCTGCCGGTCGGCCGCGACCGCCGCGTCGCTTGCCTCGCGCGCATCGCTCGTCTCCGCCTCCGGCTCCGCGTCGGGGCGGCCGGCGGTCATGAAGCGGAGGATGTCGCTCGCCGCGGTCACGTCACGTCGCCGGCTGTGCGCGCACCACGTAGAACAGCGTCGGCTTGGGATCGGTCAGCAGCGCGCCGCGCGGGACGAAGCCGCTCTGACCGAACACCGCGAACTGGCCGGGCTTGACGGTCACCGTGGTGTCGATCCGCCCGAGCATCTCGCCGGTTGCCTCGACCTCGACGCGCAGCTCGAACGCGCCGCTGTCGTGCGACGCGGTCTGCTTGATCTTCGCGGTCTGGCCGCTCGCGCGCGCCTCCTGGTCGTCGAGCGCGATCAGCGAGAGCCGCTCGAGCAGGTCGAACCGCATCGCGCCCAGGCTCGACAGCGTCTTCAAGGCGGGCGCGATCTCGGCGAGCCGGTCCGGGATCACCGCGTCCTTGGCCGGCCAGCCGAGGACCAGCCAGTACGTGGTGTCGATCGACGCCTGCGGCGGCGCCGCGGGGTGCTTGGCGAGCTCGTCGAGTAGCTGGCGCACGCCCTCGTGGATGGTCTCGGGCGCGCTGAGCACGAAGTAGCCGTTGCCGGTGAAGTGCGGGCGGGGATTGACGAACTGGGTCTGGTTACCCTGCGCGCTCACCACTGACACGGGGTACGACGTCGTGCCGTCGAGCAGGCGCTCGACCAGCTTCTCCTGCCCCGGCGGCACCTTGTACGTCTTGAGCGCGATCGTCGGATAGCCAGCGGGCGGCGCCGGCCCCGACTGGCAATCGCCGCACGGGCGTGGGGCCTCCTGGGGGGACCGGCAAGCGAGGAGCAGGGTGAGCAGTAGCGTGACGCGGGGCATGAGGACCTCCTTCGCAGGTGATTACCCGCGAGCCGGCCGATCCTTCATTCGATCTTCGTGCCGATCCGTGCCTCACGGCAGCCGCCTCGGCAGTCTTCGCCCACGCGTCGCCGGGGTCGAGCGGCGTGCTGCGGTACGGGTGCCGGGCATCGCAGCAGGACGAAATGGCGAGGGCAGGGAGCCCTGGCTGACACGACGGCACTGACTGCCGATGACTCGCCATCGACCTCGCGGACCCGGCTGCCGCGGCCGGTACCACCCATCCTCCAGCCTCCGCGCGGGCGGGACGGTTTCGACGGGTTCGGGCTGATGGGTCACCAGGTCCGCCAAGGAGCTCGGCAAGATGCTGAAATGACAGCCGTGGACGACCGCCCGCAGGATGGATGTCGGATCCCACCGTCTGCTGTCGCCTCCCCAGTAGAATATCGCCGCAACGAGCTCGGTCGAGGGAGAGGTGGCGCGAGGGAGCCCTGTGGTCTTCGAACAAAGGGAGGGAGCTGCTCATGCCAAACTTGCGTCCAGGACTGTCGGATCCGCCATCTCAGGCCGCCGATCACGATCGCATCGTGGGCATCGCCCGCAATCAGCGCAGGATCCTCCTCGTCCTGCTGGCGTACCTGGTCGCGGGCTGGCTGGCCTCGGCGGCGGCCAGTCCCGGCGCCAATATGGGGTCCCAGCTCGCCTTCGGCCTGGTCGCGCTGTGCACCGTCATTGCCAGCCTGGTGTTCGCCGTGCGCATGGCGAACGCGCTCCACGGCCCCGGAACTGCGGTCCTCTACGTGGTACTGCTCCTCGTCCCGCTGGTGAACCTCATCGCGCTGCTGGTGCTCAATGGCCGGGCGACCCGCGAGCTGAAGGCTGCTGGGTTGAACGTGGGCTTCCTCGGCGTCACTTCGAGCGAGCTCGACGCTTGGGCTTCACGTCGACTACCACAGGGCCGCGTGATACCCCGATGATCGGGCTGGATGACATGCGTAGCCAGCACGTTTGGCAGCTCTGACGCCGTCGGGGCGCATGAGGCAATTTGCCGGCATCCCGACAGCGCATCAATCAGAACCAGCGCGAGCGGTCTCATGCTGGCAGGACGGCGCGAGGCGTGAAGCGTTAACAATCGTCGGGGCGATTCCGGGCCGCCGGCTTGCGGCGCCGGTCCTGGTCCTGGCGGCCAGACCCGCGCGGGGACATCGCAGCTCGCGCTTCGCGAGGCGCACGCGACGGGAGCCGTGGTTACCGATCACACGGCGTTCGAGCCGTTGCGCTGCGAGCTATCGAGGCAGAGTGCCTGGTTGAGCGCGATGATCGCCTTCTTGTAGTCGCCGCGGTCGATGACGAACTGCATGTTGCTCTGGCGCACCGATTGCGAGACACAGATGATGTTGATCTGGTTGTCGGCGAGGACCTGGGCGGCGCGGGCGAGGACGCCGGGGATGGCGAGGTTGGAGCCGATGACACAGACAACCGCGGCGCGGACCATGGTGACCTTGTCGTAGCGCGCCTGCAGCTCCTCGATCAGCGCCGGGGTGGCGGCCTTCTCCCAGAGGATGTGGCTGATCGAGTTCGCGTTGGTGGCCTTGACGATGTAGGAGATGCGATGACTGGCCAGGATCTGCATGACGCCGAGGTCGAAGCCGACGGTGCCAACCATGAGCGGGTCGTGGATCTCGACGATGGCGACCTTGGCCGAGCCGGCGATGACCTCGATGCGCGCTTCCTTGCCGACGAAGTCCTTGGTGATCAAGGTGCCGGGATGCTCGGGCTCGAAGGTGTTCTTGAGCCGGATCGGGATGCCGGACAGCTCCATCGGTTTGGCCGCCTTGGGGTGGATCGCTTCCATGCCGACGTCGGCGAGCTGGTCGGCGACGTCGTAGTTGGTGTTGCCGACGACGATGGTGTTGCCGGCCCCGACGATCTCGGGGTCAGCCGACGACAGGTGGAACTCTTTGTGGATGACTGCCTCGGCGACCTTGAGCTCGACTGCGATCTTGCTGAACGTGACCTCGGAGTAGCCGCGGTCGAACTCGCGCATGATGCCCTCGACGCCCTTGGTGTAGCCGGTCGCGACCACGACCTGCTCGCGCGGATCGATGGCCTGGAACGACGCGCGGATCCGCTCGTCGATCGTGAGCGGATCGTCGTCGTCGAAGCCGGTCAGGTCCATCAGGTAAGCGCGCACGCCCTTGGCCTTGAGGATCTCGACGCTATTGAACGCGCTGTGCGCCTCGCCGGTCGCGGCGAGCATCTCGCGCGCGGCGAGCAGCAGGCTGTCGCGGTGGACGTACCCGCTCGCCATCACGTGGCGCATCGAGTCGAGGTAGCCGCGCAGCGTCGCCATCCGGCGCTCGATGAAACCGTTGGCCACGTCGAGCGGCAGGCCGACCGGTGCCAGCTCGTGGTTGATCGCGACCAGCCACGCCGTGAGCGCGTCGAGCGCCGCCGCGTAGTCGGTGCCGGCCGCGAACCGGGCGTAGATGCCCGGCTCGCCGGTCTTCTTGTGTTCGAGGAGCTGGTTGGTCACGCCGGCGTACGCCGAGACGACGTACACGCGGCCGTGTACGTGGTCGGGGTCGCGCAGCATGATGTTGCGCAGCACGTCGTCGAAGCGCGACATCGAGGTGCCGCCGATTTTCTCGACCGTGATCATGGTGGCGTCCGCGTGCAGTGACGAGGAGAACTAAGCACGAAACCGGTGCGCGCGTCACGCACGCATGGCGCCGCATGAGATCCCGGCTCACGCCGAGGCGGCGGTCAGCGCAGTGAGAGCGCAACCGACCACGAACTCGACCGTGCATCTTGTTCTGAACCGTCTCGAACGCGGTCGACGCCAGGCCGAGCGCCGGGGTGTGTTAGCGTGCGAGGCACATGCGCCTCACGCTCGCTGGCCTCGTCGCAGCCTGGTTGTTCGCTTGCGGTGGCGACCCGCGCACGGCGCCCGCCACAACTCCGCAACAACCGGCTGCGCCGACGGCGCCAGCTGCTGCGGCGCCCTCCGCCAGCGCTGCCCAGGCGGCGCCGGACCCTGCGGCGAACGCCGCGTGGTCGGAGGCCAGCTTCGACGCGCGGCTCCTGGCAGCGATCCGCAGCCGCTTCTCCCAGGCCGTCGTCACGGCGCTGGGCGCGGACCGCTACCGGATCGCGGCGGCGCCGCCGGGGCCGAGCCTCGACGTCGAGTTCGCCAAGGCGCATGGCAGCTGTCGCGGCGACTGGGCGAGCTGTCAGGCAGCCGTCGACTGGACACTGCAGGCGGTGGCCGAGGCCCTGCAGCCGCCGCCGATCACCGCCGCGCAGCTGCGGGCGGTCCTGCGCGCGAATTCCAAGGTCGCAACGTATCGGACGCAGGGCGAGCTGACCGTGCGGCCGTTCTCCGGCGACGTCCAGTGGCTGCTCGTCGCAGATCTACCGACGACGATCCGGCTCCACGTCAACCCAGCGGAGCTCGGCATGACCGTCGATCAGGCCTGGCGCACGGCGATCGACAACATGAGGAAGCCGCCGGAGGCGCTGATCTCCGGCGCGACCGAGGCCGCCGTCGTTTACCACGACATCTACGCGCCGAGCTCGCTGCTCGATCCTGCCGCGCTCGAGCGGGCCGTCCGCCTCCGGTTTCCCCGGCGGACCGGTGCACTTCTCGCCGTGTGCCCCGACGAGACCGTCGTGCTGTACACGCTCGGCGACCGCGCCGACGCGGCCGAGCTGCGCGGCGCTGCTGTTCACCTCGCGTCGCAGACGCAGCAGTCGATGTCGACCCAGGTGATGGAGTGGTCACACGGCGCCTGGCAGCCGGTGCTGTGAGCGCGCAGCCAGGTGCGCGATCCCATCGCCACCACCCATGCGCCGCCTCACTTCCACCTGTACTTCAACGAGCCCTGACACTTCGAGTACAACCCCGAGGGGATGGCCGGCAAGATGGTCGGGAGCCAGGGCATGGAAGCAACAGCGCCAACGAACACCGGACCCCCGCGGCAACGCCGCAAGTGCCGCACAGATGGGGTGGGATCATGGCTTCTTGCGCGTGCTCGCCGGTGGCTTCCTGGCCTTCGATGCACGCCGGGTCGCCTCGAGCTGCTTGACGTCGCGCACGGCTGCTTCGAAGTGCTTCTCTCCCGGCGCCGGGAGTGCGGCACGCTCGCCGGCGAACCGGTCGTACTCGAGCTCCGCCTGCGCTGCCGCCTCTTCGTGAGAGAGGCGGCCCGCGTGCCGCAGGATCTCGCGCTCGCTGAGCTGGAGAAAGTCGTCGAGCTTGGCGATCCAGTCCGCCATGTACATCGGCTTCCGGTTCAGCGCCTGCAGCTCGGCGAGCTCGAGGTAGGCGGTGACGATGCGGTTGAGCGCCTCGATCTCGTCCGCGCGCCGAGGTAGTTCTTCGCCACCACCACGTCCGCCTTGCGCGGCACCTCGCCGGTCCAGCTGGTGAGGCCCATGCGGTCTCGTCGCATCGGCACGCAATGGCGATGATCTCGGCGGCGGTGTGGCCGTGCGCCGCCCAGTGCATCTTGTTCTGGACCGTCTTGAGAACCGCTGGGACGCCTCGATGCGCGGATCGTAGTCGATGCTGGTCGCGTAGATGTCGAGCACCTTGCGCCAGAACACCTTCTCCGATGACCGGACGTCGCGGATCCGCGCGAGCAGCTCATCGAAGTAGTTGCCACCGCCGGCGCGCTTCAGGCGGTCGTCGTCGAGCGTGAAGCCCTTGATGATGTACTCGCGCAGCCGCTGGGTCGCCCAGATCCGGAACTGCGTGCCGCGGTGAGACTTCACGCGGTAACCGACCGAGATGATCACATCGAGGTTGAAGTACTCGACCTGATGGGTCTTTCCGTCGGCAGCAGTTATTGCAGATCCTGCAACAACTGCTGTGCGGTCGAGCTCGCCCTCCTCGAAGACGTTCTTGATGTGCCGGGAGATGACGGACTTGTCGCGCTGGAACAGCTCGGCCATCTGCCCGAGCGATAGCCAGGTGGTCTCGCCATCGAAGCGGACCTCGACGCGCGTCTCGCCATCCTCGGTCTGGTAGAGGAGAAATTCGGCTTCGCGTCGGGTGAGCTCCGTCATCGCCCCGGAGAGCTCCGCGCAACGTGGGCGTCCAAGGACGTGACCTCGGCCGTGACTTCGCGTGACCGTGCCACGAGGGCTGCGCGATCGACCACGCGAGCTTCCGGCAGTGCCGAGCGCAGCTCATCCCGCGTTGCCTGGTCAGCGGCCAGAGATGCGCACTCGGTAGCCTGGGTCATGGCGGAACGGACGTGGGGAGGGAGCCGGCGCACGAGAGTCGGCCCCGTCGCGACGATCGATCGCCGCCAGCGGGCAGCGCCGGCCTTTGCAAGCATCGTACGAAGAATCTGGGAGCCAGCCAACCGTCAGGGCACGCGCCGGCGGGCCGGGACGGCCCGAGCGTCCGGCATCACACTCGAATCGATGCTGCCACCGGCACTCCCCACTTCCATCTGTCGTTCAACGAGCCCTGGCACTTCGAGTACAACTCGAGGGAATGGCCGCCAAGATGGTCGGGAGCCAAGGCATGGAAGCAACAGCACACAGAGGCATGATCGGAAGGGGCGTGGCGCTTGGGCTGACGAGCGCGCTGGCGATGACCTCGCCAGCGTGCAAGTCGTCGGACTCGGGAAGGGCAGCGGCGGACGCCCGGCCGCGATCACGGCGGCGTTCGGTGCCGCCACGGCCGCCGCGCTCGCCGCGTTCGTCGCGATGTACCGGCCGCTGCGCACCAACCCGCGCGAGGAGTCCGTCGGCCTCGCGATCCTCTGGCTGATCGCGATCGCCGGGCTGGTCGCGCACCTCGCCGGCCTGTGATGATCACTGCAGTTCACCGAGGTCCGGGACAACCCCGGGCATCGAAGCTCAAGTACACCTGCCCGACGTGCGCAGCCAATGCATGGGGCAAGCCGGGACTTCTCCTCCGCTGCGGAGAATGTGACGAGGCGATGGTGTGCGAGCGTGAGGACGAGCGCGTCGCCGATCACGGCGCGCTTCAGGCAGCGTGAGGCCGGTTTCGCACCCTCAACGTTGAGAGGTGGTTTGCCGAATAATTCCCGAATCCGGACGTTGCCGGAATGACGAATCGCCCGGCGAGGCGAGGACCCTCGAAACCGGTCGGGTTCCTCGATGCGACCGCCGGCGCTCGACGCGCCGTGTGAACTGGGTTCCGCGGTGATCGCGGGCGCACGCGGCAAGTCATGCCGCCGCCGGTGCCCGTCGGTCGCGAGCGTGCGACTCGCCGGGAAGATCGGTCGCGCGGGACGTTTCGTCCTCGAACACAACTCCACAGGAGAACGTCCCATGAAGCGCATGAAGAAACTGCAGCTGAACCGCGACACCATCCGCAGCCTGACCTCGCCGTACCTCGAGTCGGTCCACGGCGGCGTCCTCATCCCGGCCCCGATCCACACCATGGTGTGCCCGGTGCAGACCAACGGCTGCACCGGCGGATCGTGCCAGATCACGATCGGCAGCGGCACGTCGGTGATCAACCCGAGCGGCGGTTCGGCGGCCTCGGGCGGCTGATCGCGTGCCGGTCACCAGCCGCCACCGGTGACGATCGACGCGCTGCTCTTGCTGATTCACCGCTGGGCATACCGGCGCAGCCATGGCCTCGCTGAACCCGACCAAGTTCACCGCAATGTCCGCTCCGGCCTCCAGCGCTTGGACGCGCAACCGCTGCGCCGCGAGTCGGCGAACGCCCGGCGTTGATGCGTCGTGGTGGACGATCTGTGCGAGCTGCGCCGCGGTGCAGCGCTCCCAGGCCGCGAGCTTGCGCGAAAGCCCCTCGTCAGGGCGGGCCGCGACGTCGAGCAACGCGGCGAGCGTGGCATCGTCGATGGCTTTCGATCATGCAGGTAGTTGAACAGCGCCAGGTAGATCATCCCTGGTGGATCGCTGCTCATCCGCTGGCGGCATGTGCTGCCGACGCCGATGATGCAGGTGTGGGGACTCGCCGACCAGGAAACCGTCGACAGAACTCCCGAGGTCCCGCGCGCGAGGACCGACCCTGACCGAGGACCCTCGCGCTTCATCGGCACGAGGACTCCGCCTGCAAGTCGTCCCGCCTGAGGCGCTCGAACACCTGCGAGTCGGAGACTATCGATCTCGAAGATCGCTTATCGAGCCGGAAGCTCGGACACGGGTACATTGAGCGCGAACGTCACTCGCCAGGCGCCGTCGCGCTTCGCGAACACGTCGACGAACGCGCCGCGATCCTCGAGCACCTTGCCGTCGATGCGGACCCACGCGAGCTGGATCCCCTCGACGATCCCGGTGTCGCCGGCATCGTGAGCGCGCAGCTGCTCGCCGGTGACCTCCAGGATGTCGCCCGGCGCGGCGGCGATGCCTTGCAGGAGGGCGGCGCGATCGGCGTCGGGCTGGCCGGGGATCCGCAGCACGAGTTCGGGAGCGACCAGCCGCTCGAGCGCTGCGCGGTCGCGACGCGCCAGGGCCGCGAACAGTGCGCGCTCGGCCTCGATCAGCCCGCCGCCGTCGTGCTCGGGCGGGAACGCGCACGGCGACAGCGTCGACATCGCGCCCTCGGCGCCCGCCGAGCGCTCCCTGTGCGGGCCCACCGGAGGCGGCGGCAGCGTGCGCGTCGTCAGCGTGCCGGCGATAACCACCGGCTTGCCGTCCTGCTCCGGCGGCCATGCCGCGCGCCCCTCGCAGTACACGACGTGCTCGCCCGCGGTGACGACCGCGCCGAGCTTGGCGTTGCCCGCGACGCCGATCACCCAGACCGGCCGCGCGGCCGGGAGTTCGCCACCAGTCACGATCGCGACGGTCTCGCGCGTGCCGGCGCAGGCAGACGCGAGCACCCCGGCGACCGCCGTCAGCTTGTTCGTCATGGTCGGCGATTGTACGCGGAGGTCGTCGGGCTCGGCGCGTGCCGCCGGCTGCACGCGACCGACCGCTCGCTGCAACGCTTTCGTGCGTGACGCCGGCGAGATGCTTGCTGTCATGCCCCGTGCCCTGGTGTGGCTGCTGGCGTGGAGCATCCCGGGGGTGCTGTCGGCGGTGCAGGTGTGGCTGCTGACGCTCGACCACCCGCCTCGCCGATCTCGTGGGGTCCTGGCTCGAGTCCTGCCCGAGCAGGTGCTGCGGGGCATCGGGCTATCTCGCGTCGTCGATCACCTCTGCGATCGAGGATGCGACCGCGGCCTTCTCGAGCCATCGCTTCAGCTGCGTCATGTCCTTCTCGGCGAGGATCCGCTCGCGCGTACCGTCCGGGACAGCGATGCCACGAACGCTGAGAACGGTGAGCACGGCATCTGCCCGCGTTTCGGTGCGTGCCTCGGCTTTCCCTTCTTCCCAGCTCTTCAGCATGGCCATGATGAACTCCTGCTCGTCGGGGTCCTGGTTCGAGTCCTGCCCGAGCATGTGCTGGAACTGTAGCAGGATCGGCTCGGCGATGGCGCGCTCGTACGCATCCGGCGGAAGCGTGGCGACGTCCTTGACCGCAGGCGCCAGGAGCGGCCCCGCCGCCATCAGCCGGACCAGCAGGGTCGTGCGATCGCGCGGCAGCTCGCTCGCGACGACGATGCCGACGCGGAGGACATCCTCGCCGAACAGGTAGATCCCCGTCGGCCAGTGGGGAGAGCGCTCCAGCTTGAGCTTGGTCACGAGAGTGGCCGGCGTGCCGGCCGCGATGATCCAGAGGAACGAGGCCACGGAGTCTTCGCGCGGCGGCGGCTCGCTCCGCTTCTTGCTCTCCGATTTCGCGTCACGCACGCGTTGCTGCCAGGCAGCGAGGTGCTTGGTGAGGCACGCGCGAAAGTCTTCGGCCTGGGGAGCCTCGCTGTAGATCTCGATGATGCATGCGCAGGCGGCAAGTCGCCCGAGCAGACCAAGACGGTCGCGTTCTCCTTGCCGTGCAGGGTCGGGCTCGTAGCGCAGGTCGGCGTACTGGGTCTCCGGGTTGATCGCGTCCTGCGTCACCGTGGTGCCGGAGGGGCCGAGGGCTTTCTGCCCGATCTGCTTGGCGAGGTGATCGAAGCGATTGCGCATGCGGCACAGCCAGCGTGCCATGAGCGCGCACGGTTCCCAACAAAGCGGCGCTCCAGGGGAGATCCCGTTCGACGGCGATGGTGTGAAATCGCCGTCGCCGTCGGCAAGGTTTGCGAGGCTCGCGCGGGATCTTGGGCATGTGGCGGTAGAAAGTCATCGACGCTCGCATCGTCGGTAACGGATCGGCAACGACGCTGTGCGCGGCTCGCCCGCAGGCGCACGTGCCTCATGTTCGCCGCGCGCATCTCCTTCGCGTTCACCGGCGATCGCCATCGGCCGAGTTGCTCGGAAGGGTCTCCGATCTCGAGCTCCGGACGCTTCGCATCGAGGACCTGTTCCTGCTCAAGCGGGCGATCGGGCGAGCGCGAGATCTCCCTGATCTCGAGATCTCCCTGATCTCGATCTGCTCGCGCCGAGGACCACCGCGGACGGGCTGGTGGATCGCTGGAACCAGCTCATCAAGTGGCATCGACGACGAGTCGATGATCGTCGCGACCGAACATTCAGCTCCGAAACGCATCGCGGGGGTGGTATCGATATCGGGATGGAGCGGCCGGACGACAAGCGCAATGGGGCATGGCCGTGAGCGAGATCCGGCCCGCGATCGGAGGCCTCCTGCTCGTCGCCGGGTGCTTCCATCCAGACTACCGTGATACGCGGTGTGCTCCCGGCGGCGAATGTCCGGGAGCGATGACCTGCGGCGCGCGGGGGATCTGTGAGGACTGCGTCACATTCGCGTCGCAGTTCGATACCTGCCAGCTCACGCTTGCGGGGGACCTCGAGCTGTCGGGAGCGGTCGCGTACAACACCACCACCCACGAGCTACGCGCCGGCGGCGAGACGATGCCCGTCGCGCGCATGATGCTCGAAACCAAGGCCGGTGATATCGATGCGATCCTGGCCCACGACCTGCGGTTCGCGGCCGGCGCCACGCTCCGCGCGATCGGCGCGCGGCCGCTCGCGATCGTCGCCAGCGGCAGCATCGTGCTTGGAGCGCTGGCGTCGATCGACGCCGGAGTGGGCGGGGCCGGCGCGCTGCCGGCGTGCGCGACCCCACCTGGACCCGACGGCGACACCGTCGACTCCGAACCCGGAGGTGGGGGCGGCGCCGGTGGTGGCGGCGCAGGGTACGGGGCCTCGGGCGGTCGCGCGGCGATGGCGATGCCAACGGCATCCTCACCCTCGGCGGCTCCGCCGGCAACTCGCGCGCGATGCCGGCCGGACCAACTGGTGGCTGCCCCGGCGCTCGTGGCGGGCTTGGCAACGCGCTGGACGGCGGCGACGGAGGCTGGGGCGGCGGAGCGCTCTACATCGTCGCGGCCGACCGCATCGATCTCGGCAGCGGCGCGATCCTGATCGCCGGCGGCGGCGGTGGCCACGGCGGCCTCATCGACGGTGGTGGCGGCGGCGGTGGTGGTGGTTCGGGTGGCATGATCTGGCTGGAAGCGCCGCACGTGTCCAGCGCGCAAGCGGTGATCGCGGTGAACGGCGGCGGCGGAGGTGAGGGTGGCGACGGAGACCAGCCCGGCAATGACGGGCGGCCGGCTCACCGTCGGTCGATCGCGCGCCAGGTGGCATCGGCGCGACCCTCAACGGTGGGGCCGGCGGTCGCGGCGGCAGCAAGCTCGGCGTCGCCGGCGAGTCGGTGTCGACGCCGGCCAATGGCGGCGGCGGCGGTGGCGGCGGCAGCGTCGGCTTCATCCGCGTCGTCTCGGACGATGCGCAGCTCGGCACCGTCTCGCCGGACCCGAGCTGAGCCCGCGAGTCTCTCATTCGAGGCAGCTCGCGAACGATTCTTCGATCGCGCAAGAGATTGGTGTCGTCGAGTGGGTGAAGAACAACGGCGGTTCGATCGCATCCTGTGCCAAGATACGATCGGGCGAAACCGTCTGGAAGGACCAGGCCTTGCGGTTCGGCACTCCGGCATGAAGTCGGCCGAACCCGGGCCTCCGCACGATAGATCACCCAGCATGTCGGTCGCGCCTCTCCAGTTTCTGCTGCTCGTGTTCGCGGGCTGGGTGAATCGGCGCCAGGTCGACATCCTCGAGTACCTCCAGGAGGAGAACCGCGTGCTGCGCGAGCAACTCGGCGACCGACACCTGCGCTTCAGCGACGCCCAGCGTCGCCGGCTCGCTGCGAAGGGCAGAGCCATCGGCCGACGCGCCCTGGAACAGCTCGCCGGGCTGGTCACGCCCGACACGATCCTGCGCTGGTATCGCGAGCTCATCGCGAAGAAGTACGACGGCACTGCCCAGCGCGAGGGCTACCGACCCGGCATGGAGCGCAAGGTCGAGACGGTCGACGACGATCGCGGCCGGCTCTACAACCACATCTTGCCGGCGCTCGGCGACGTGGTGCTCGCGGAGCTCCGGCCGCGGCAGATTCGCGACTTCGTCAAGGCGCTGGCGGGGAAGCGCAAGCTCGGCAACCGCCGCAAGGACGGCACGCGCGTCGCGACCGAGGAGCTGATCGCGCCGCGCACGGTGCGCCACGTGTACGCGACGCTCCGCGCAATGCTGAACGACGCGCTCGCCGATGAGCTGATCACCACGAACCCGTGCGTGCTCAAGGACGAGCTGCCCGCCAAGGTCGACAAGGACCGCTCGTGGCGCCGCACCGCGGTGTTCACGCGCGACGAAGTGCAGGCGATCATCTCGGCGCCGGCGGACGCGATCCCCGAGGACCGGCTCATGCTCTACGCGCTGGAGTTCCTCGGCGCGATGCGGTTCGGCGAGGCCGCGGCGCTGACCTGGCGCGACTACGACCCGGCCAGCTCGCCGCTCGGCAAGCTGGTGATCGAGCGCTCCTACTCGAGCAAGGCGCGCCGGGTGAAGGAGACCAAGACCGACAACCCGCGCGAGATGCCCGTGCACGCGACGCTCGCGCGGATCCTCGCGGCGTGGAAGCTGGGCGGGTTCGAGCGCGTGACCGGGTGCGCGCCGCGGCCCGAGGACCTGATCGTGCCATCGCGCCGCGGGCGGCCGAGGAACGCGAACCACGCGCTCCGGCGCTTCCACGAGGACCTCGACCGCATCGGCCTCCGGGCCCGGCGCCAGCACGACGCGCGGCGCACGTTCATCTCGATCGCCCGGGCGGACGGCGCCAGGCCGGACATCCTGCGGTGGGCGACGCACGGCCCCACGGGCGATATCACCGACCAGTACACCACGCTCCCCTGGTCGGCGCTCTGCGACGAGGTCGCCAAGCTCCGGATCGAGCAGCTCGAGGGCCAGCTCGTCCGGATGCCGCTCGCCGCGGCTGGTGGCGGTGGTTCCGGTGGGCTTGGTGCAGACGTGGTGCAGCCTCGCAAAGAGGCGATATCAGGGGAGAATCTGGCGGAGCGGACGGGACTTGAAGACGCAGGAAACGCCGCTCCACGGCGCTCCACTCGACGAATCTCGGGCCTTGCGGCCGGTATCGGCGGAGATGATCGCATCCGAGCCCAGTGGATCGCAGGTTGACCGTGGCGAGCCTGCTACAGCTGCAGTGGACCCGGTTGCCGCTGAGCTCAATGCCGTGCTGGCGATGCGAAAGGCCGGCGCCGACGCGAAGGCCCTGCGCCGCGCGCTGCGCCGGATCGAGGAGCTGCTGGACGAGTAGTCGGCGACCTTGGCCTGGCCGGCACGGTGGGGCTCGCCGATCGCGGCGGCGGCGGCGCTGGCGGTCCCGGCCCGGCTCGGGGCCGCTCGGTGCTCGTCGGCGACGTCGCCCATGCGCTCGGCAGCTCGCCGAGGGCGGCGGC
>DATAPF010000118.1:0-15730 GCA_036265355.1 Kofleriaceae bacterium
TGTTCCTGCTGTGGGATGAGGGCGGCGGGACGCCGGCGGCCGATGATCCGCCGTTCATCGCGATCTCGCCCCACGCCCGGGCCGGCTTCGTGTCGCAGGCCGACTACGACACCAGCTCGTACCTCAAGACCGTGGAGGCCGTGCTCGGGATCGACGCGCTGCCGTGCGACTCGGCCGCGGCCGCGGTGGACACGATGGACGAGCTGTTCTCGGTTCCGGTGGTTGCGCAATCCGACAAGACCGGAGCCTGATGCGCGCGCTGCCGTGGCTCGCCGTGCTTGCCGGGGCCGCCGGCTGCTCGTCGCGGCCCACCCCGGCCAGGCTCGGCGCGCTGGTGTTCGCCGATCCGTCGCTGTCGACGCCCACCGGGCAGGGCTGCGCGGACTGTCACGCGGAGAGCACGGCGTTCCGCGATCCGGAGAGCGATCACACGACGTCGATGGGGGCGGTCGCCGGGCGGTTCGGCGCGCGCAACGCCCCGAGCGCGATGTACGCCCGGTTCGTGCCGCCGCTGCACTACGACGCCGCGACGCACGGCTGGGTCGGCGGGCTGTTCTGGGACGGCCGCGCGAGCTCGCTGGAGCAGCAGGCGGCGATGCCGATGCTCCACCCGCTCGAGATGAACAGCCCCGACAAGGCGAGCGTGGTGCGCGCGATCCGGCGCACGAGCTACGCGGGCCAGTTTCGCGACGTGTTCGGCGCGGACGCGCTCGACGACGTCGACGCGGCGTTCGGCCACGTCACCGAGGTGGTCGCCGCCTACGAGCGGACGGCGCCGTTCGCGCCGTTCTCGTCGAAGTACGATCGCTACCTGGCCGGGCAGGCGACGCTGGCGCCCGACGAGCAGCGCGGGCTGGCGATCTTCGAGGACCCGCGGCGCGGCAACTGTGCGAGCTGCCATCCGAGCCGGCCCGGCGCCGACGGCACGCCGCCGCTGTTCACCACGTTCGGCTACGCCAACCTCGGCATCCCGCGCTACCGCAACAGCAAGTTCTTCGTCCAGCCGCCGCCGTACAACCCCGAGGGCGACCGCTACGTCGATCACGGCCTGATGGTCACCGTCGGCGATCCGGCGCAGGACGGCAAGTTCCGGATCCCGACGCTGCGCAACGTCGCGCACACCGCGCCGTACGGCCACAACGGCTACTTCGAGAACCTGCAGTACATGGTCGACTTCCTCGCCACGCGCGACGTCGGCTCGGCCGATCCGGCGGTCAAGTGGGCGGCCTCCGAGGTCCCGGCCACTGTCGATCGCGAGCACGTCGGCCACCTCGGGCTGAGCCCGCGGGACATCGACGACGTGGTCGCGTTCCTCGGCACGCTGACCGACGAGCGCCCGGCGGGCAAGCGCTAGCCGCGCTGATTCTCGTTGATCGCGGCGACGCGACTCTGCTACCGAGCGGAGGTCCATGCCGCAGATCGACGTCAACGGAATCCAGCTCGAGTACGAGGTGAGCGGTGATCCGGCCGCACCGCCCGTGCTGCTGATCATGGGGCTCGGCGCACAGCTCACCCGCTGGCCCGAGCCGTTTCACCGCGGGCTGAGCGACGCCGGGTTCCGCGTGATCCGCTACGACAACCGCGACGTCGGCCGGTCGACCCGGTTGACCCAGCTCGGCGTGCCGTCGCTGCCGGCCGCGGCGCTGCGCGCGGGGCTCGGGCTGCCGGTCCGGGCGCCGTACGACCTCGGCGCGCTGACCGCCGACGCGGTCGGGCTGCTCGACGCGCTCGGGATCCGCAGCGCCCACGTCGTCGGCGCGTCGATGGGCGGCATGATCGCCCAGATGCTCGCCGCGAACCACGCCGGCCGGGTCCGCGCGCTGGTCTCGATCATGTCGAGCAGCGGGCACCGCGGGCTGCCGCAGCCGAGCCTCGGCCTCCGCCTGGCGCTGATCCGGCGGCCCGGCCCGCGCGCCAGCCGCGCGGAGGTCATCGACGCCACCGCCGCGCGGCTGACCCGGCTCGCGGGCCGGGGCTACCCGCCCGACCCCCAGCTGCTGCGCGAGCAGATCGCCGCCGACTTCGATCGCGGCTACTACCCGGCCGGCGTCGGCCGCCAGCTGCTCGCGATCCTCGCGTCCGGCAGCCGCGCGCCGATCCTCGGCCGGATCGCGGCGCCGACCTTGATCCAGCACGGCGCCGACGATCCGCTGATCCCGGTCGCCGCCGCGCACGACCTGCACCGCCGGATCCGCGGCTCGCGGCTCGAGCTGTTCCCCGGCATGGGCCACGACCTGCCGCGCGCGCTGGTTCCGGCGCTGACCGGGCAGATCATCGAGCACGTGCGGCGCGCCGACGCCGCGACACCGGCAGGGCAGGTCGGCGGCTCCGCGGTGTCGTGAATGCCGCCTCGGCGACGTCAGGTCGTGACGATCACAGCCGCTGCTCGCGGAACAGGCCGAGCCGGTCCTGCGCGGCGCGCTCCGAGTACGAGAACACCACGAGGTCAGCGTCGGCGCGGATCGTGTAGGTCAGCCAGCCCGGGACCACGGCGACGTCGTGCGGGGCGAGCTCGAAGCGCGCCCCGGCGACGTCGATCGCGCCGCGACCCTCGACCGCGACGAACACCATGCTGTCGCTGGAGCGATACGGCGCGGAGGTGAAGCCGGCCGGCAACAGGCGCAGCATGGTGGCGATCGTCGGCATCGCCCAGCCGCCGGTCGCCGGGTCGAGGTAGCGCAGCAGGTGGCCGAGGTGCGGATCCGGCGGGCCGGCCTGCCGCATCGCCTCGAGCGCGGCGCGCGACTGCGCGTACGGGAAGTGGATCGGCGGCAGCGGCGCCGGGTCGTCGCCCGCGGCGCCGCGCTCGTGGGCGTCCTCGCGGAACGTCGCGCCGAGGTACATCGCGAGCGGGATGTCGAGGCCGTCGAGCCACACCATCGGGCGCTCGGTCCGGTTGCCGTGCTGGTGCCAGCGCCACGCCGGCGTGATCACGAGGTCGCCGGGGCGCATCACGACCTGATCGTCGTCGACCGTGGTGTAGGCGCCGTCGCCCTCGAGGATGAAGCGCAGCGCGGACTGGGTGTGGCGGTGGGGCGGGGCGGTCTCGCCGGGCATGATCAGCTGGAGGCCCGCGTACAGGTTGCCGGTGATCTGCGACGACCCGCGCAGGCCGGGGTTCTCGAGGATCAGGACGCGGCGCTCGGCCTCGGCGGCGGTGATGTGCTCGGCCGCCTCCAGCACGTGGGGCCGGACCTCGGCGTAGCGCCAGCGGTGGGCGACGCCGGTCGGGGTCGGCTCGCGCGGCACGAGCGCCTTGAGGCGGGTCCACAGCGGCGCCAGGCTGTGCGGCTCGAGCCGGCGGTAGAACTGCTCGCGCGATGCACCCGCAGCCGCGGTCGAGGCCGACGCGATCGCGTCGACGCGCCAGCCGTACAGCCACTCGACGGCGTCATACCAGCGCGCCGGGGCGCGGCCGCGCCACAGGTCGTTGCGGACCAGCCGCTCGACGCCCTTGGCGTGATAGATCCGCCCCATCTCGCGGGTCATCACGACGACGCGCGCCGCGCGGGCGACGCGCGCCTGCTCGTAGCGCTGAAAGCCGAGCTCGAGATCGCCGCCGGCGGAGCGCACCGCCTCGCCGAGGGTGACCGCGTCCTCGAGCGCCATGCACGCGCCCTGGGCGAGGTACTGCAGCATCGGGTGGGCGGCGTCGCCGAGCAGCGTGACCCGGCCGAACGTCCAGCGCGTGATCGGATCGCGGTCGGCGGTCGCCCACCGCCGCCAGCTCCGGGGCAGCGCGAGCAGCTGGCGCGGCCGCGCGGCGATGCCGTCGAAGTACGACATCACCTCCTCGCGGCTGCCGTTGGTGACGCCCCACTCCTCGCGGTCGCGGCTGTGGAACGTGACCACGACGTTCCACTGCTCGCCGCCGCGCAGCGGGTAGTGCACCAGGTGGCAGTCGGGTCCGCCCCACACGACCGGCGCGTTCCACTTGAGATCGGCCGGGAACTCGCGATCGTCGACCACGGCGCGGTACACGACGTGGCCCGAGACGCGGACCGGGTCGTCGATCAGCTGGTGGCGCACCGTCGACTTGACGCCGTCGCACGCGACCAGCGCCGCGCCGCGGTGGCGGTGGCCGGCGCGATCGATCGCGGTGACGCCGCCGGCGTCCTGCTCGATCCGGTCGACCTGCGTCGAGGTGCACAGCTCGATCCGCTCGGTCGCCTGCACGCCCTCGAGCAGCGAGAGGTGCACGTCGGCGCGGTGGCTGACCGCGTACGGGTTGCCGAACCGGGCCCGGAACGCCTCGCCGACCGGCAGCGACGCGAGCTCGGCCTCGTCGACCGCATCCATCAGCACGAGCCGGTCGGTGTACACCGCGCGGCTGCGCGCGCGCTCGCCGACCCCGAGCGCGTCGAACGCCGAGAACGCGTTGGGTCCGAGCTGGATGCCGGCGCCGATCTCGCCGATCTCGCTGGCCTGCTCCAGGACCTTCACGGCGAAGCCCTGGCGCGCCAGCGCGAGTGCCGCCGCGAGGCCGCCGATGCCGCCGCCGGCGATCAGGATGGGGAGGGCAGGGGTGTTGCCGGGCATGTCGAGCCAGCCCGAGCCTAGCCGACCTGCCGCGGCGATGGCACGGCGAAGTCCGGACGGGCTACCGCGTCACGTAGCTGGGGCCGGGAGCCACGTCGCGGGCCGGGCGGCCCGACAGCGAGCTCGGCGCATCGAGGTGCGCCCCGTCGTCGACGCCGACCGCCAGCCGGTCGACCAGCTCGCCGCCGAGCCAGCCGGTGACCAGCGCGAGCGCCACGGCGACGATCGACAGGACGAACGCGCCGGCGCCGGGCAGCCCGGCGTTGCCGTAGCGCAGCGCCCAGCTGATCGCGAACAGCGCGACCACGGCGACGTTGCCGATGCCGTGCAGCGCGCCGATCCGCTTGGCCCGCGTTCCATCGGGAATCGCGAGCCAGTCGATCAGGCCGAACACGGCCGCGACCAGGCCGCCGATGATGCCGCTGGCGATCATGACGTACGAGATATCCGCCCACCGGCCGTTTCCGGTGGCCTCGTACACGATGTCGAACACCAGCGATGTCGCCAGCAGTCCGAGGGGAAACACGATCAGCATCTGATGGATCGAATGACCGAAAAGCTTGGCTTTGGCATGCATGAGCGTCCTCCTCACACAGAAGACAGCTCAGGATGGAGCAATCCACGTACCAGTGGCGATATCACCGGACGTACCGGCTTGCGCGCTCCACCCGAGCCGCGGTAGCTCACCGAGCGACGCGCGCCGCCGCGCTCGCCGGAGTCCGTCAGTGCTTCTCGGACCGATGAGGCAGGGCGATCTCGTAGGGCCAGCGATCCGCGGCGTTGGTCCAGACCACCGGGCGCTCGCAGTCCGGGGTGTCGGCCTCGAGCGCGGCGCGCAGCTCGTCGATCGACCCTAGCGGCGAGCCCAGCCGGACCACGAACTCGCTGTGCCTGCGCACGATCATCGTCTGATCATCGCCGCAGCCCGCGATCACGACCGCCTGACTCGCGAGCGATCCGTACGTCCTCGGCCCATGGCCGGCCGCGCCGGAACACCTCGCAGGTTCCGGTCACCACACGCTGCGCGCGGGCCGGCGTCCGTGCGCGGAGCTACTCGGCGAGGGCGAGCTCGCCGGCCAGCTTCACGGTCGCGTAGGTGCCGCTCACGCGAACGCCTCGGACGGCCAGCGATCCGCGGCGTTGGTCCACACCACCGGCCGCTCGCAGTCCGGGGTATCGGCCTCCAGCGCGGCGCGCAGCTCGTCGATCGAGCGCGCCGGGTCGGCGCACACCAGGTCCTCGAGCCGGACCACGAACTCGCTGCGCGCGCGCTCGATCATGGTCTGATCCTCGCCGCAGCTGGCGACCACGACCGCGAGCTGCGCGCCTCGCAGGCAGCGGGCGATCGCCGCCGCGTAGCAGGTATCGGCGATGATCACCAGCCGGGCGGACGGCGGCAGCCGTGCCAGGTGGTCGGCGATCTGCGACAGCATCATGCCGCCGCCGACCAGGCACCAGCGCGCGGTCTCGATCGGGCCGTCGCCGCGCTCGGTGTGCCCGGTGAACGTCACGACGAGCAGCCCGCCGTGGATCAGGACCGCCGCGGCATGATCGAGCGCGCCGCGCAGCGCCGCGGCGGTCGCCTGATCGCCGGCGAGCGTTCGCTGCTCGACCACCCCGGAGCGCTCGCAGATCCGCTGCGCGCGTTGCACGGTGTCGTTCGCGGCGAACGCGGGCGGCCAGGTCCGGCGCAGACCGCGGGTCTCGGCGTCGGCGCAGACGTGGATCGCGAGGGCGCGGGTCGTCATCGATCGCCGCAACGCAGCTCAGGCCTGTTCGAGCGTCAAGCTCGGCGGCTCGCCCGGGGCGTCGTCGCCCCGCTTCCCATCGAGCGGCGGCACCGACTGAGGATCGATGACCTTGTCGCTGTGGGCGATGCCGGCCGCGACCCCACCGGTCACCACGCGCAGATTTGCGTCCGACAGCGTCCTGAACAGGTAATGGCCGGGCTCGAGGGCAACGGTGGTCATTCCCGGGTCGAGCAGGCGGCCGTAGCGCTCGGCGACGTGGCCGTGCGGCGACGGGGTCAGGCGATCGAGCTGGACGCGGTCCCCGACCGTCAGCTCGACGACGCTGGGCTCGCGAGCATGCAGGTTGACTTGCAGTGGCTTTCTCTTCATGTGATTCCCCTCCATGAATCTCAGGTATTCGAGATTGGACATTCAATCTCGACTGCCTGCCCATGTGTCGAGGAGTATCTCAGTGCCGGATCGATGGCAATGAGAAATCATCGAGTGCAGTCGATTGCCACACTCGTCGAGTGGCGAGTCGCGGAACGGTACCGGTACAGGTTCGAGTGACCGGTACGTTGCGGTGCTTCGACCGGCGCGATGGCGTCAGTCGGCCGCGAGCTCGCCGGCCAGCTTCACGGTCGCGTAGGTGCCGCTCAGCGCGGCGAGGAACGAGCAGTGCACGTGATCGGCGGGGACGGTCGTGCCGGCGAACGACAGCGCGCGGGTCGCGCAGGCGTCGCTCGCCAGCGAGCACCGGAACCCGAGGTCGGCGGCGGCGCGCGTGGTCGCGTCCACGCACATGTGCGTCATCATGCCGGCGATCACCAGATCCTCGATCGCGTGCTGGCGGAGATGATCGAGCAGCCGGGTGTCGCGGAACGCGTTCGGGAAGTGCTTCTGGATCACGGTCTCGTCCGCGCCGGGCGCGACGCTGGCGTGGATCCGGACGCCCTCGGTATCGGGCAGGAAGAAGCTGGAACCCGGGCGCACCGAGATGTGCTGGATGTGGACGATCGGGAGGCCGCGATCGCGGAAGTGGGCGAGCAGCGCGCCGGCGCGTGCGCCCGCGGCCTCGGTGCCGACCAGCTCCATCTTGCCGCCGGGGAAGTAGTCGTTCTGGATGTCGACGATAACCAAGGCTTTTTTCATCGTGGGCTCCGGCCGAAAGGGGGCGGGCGAGTGTATCGCAACCCGCGATGTAACCCGCGCGGCGCGGGCGCTGTACAACGGGCAAAGGAGAATCCATGCGCCACGTTACGCTCTCGGTGCTGCTCGCCGTCGCGACCCTCGGGGCCGCCGGCCGGGCCGCGCTCGCCACGCCGTTCGAGCCCAAGATGATCCCGGAGCAGGTCCAGGCGGTCGGTCACCTCGACGTCGACGCGCTGCGCCGGACCCAGCTGTTCGCGGCCGCCGGCGGGCAGGCCGCGATCGACGCCGCGCTCGACCAGGCGCCGCCTCAGATGCGCCCGGTCGCCCGCGCGCTGGCCGCCACGCTGCGCGGCGTGTCGTTCTGGCACGCCGCCGACCACGGCGCGGTGTACCTCGTGACCCGCGACGCGAAGTCGCTCGGCCAGCTGATCGCGAAGCTGCCGGCGACCCCGGGGCAGCCGATCGATGGCTTCCCGACCTACACGATCGACGCACACGGCAAGCCCCACTTTGCCGGGATCTACGGCGACACGCTGGTGGTCGCCGACAGCGAGGACAGCCTGCAGCAGTCGATCCACGTGCTCGCCGGCCACGCCGCGAGCCTGGCCGGGTCGAAGGCGCTGCCGCTGTCGAGCCGGCAGGGCGTGTTCGTGTTCGTCACGCTCGGCGACCACCTGCTGGGGGCGATCCAGAAGACCGCGAGCTCGAAGATGCTCCAGCTCGGGCTGCGCTCGGTGGTGCTCGACGTCGGCGAGGCGGCGGGGCAGCTGACCGCGACCGCGCACGCCGAGATGCGCTCGGCCGACGCGGTGCAGAAGGCGACGAGCATGCTCGAGGGGCTGCGCGCGATGGCGTCGCTGTCCGACGATCCGATGGCGCAGACGCTGATCGACGGCGTGACCGTGACCGGCGGCGGCAACGCGGTCGACGTCGTGGCCAAGCTCCCGGTCAGCCTGGTCGCCAAGATCATCCAGAACCATCACCACGCGAAGTGAGCCGCCCGGCCGCGTGATGACCGAGCCGAAGCCACCGATCGCCGCGATCTCCGCCGAGGAGCTCGCGGGGCGCGCGCGCGAGGGGAGCCGGGTCTCGTTCGACGAGCTGGTGACCCGCTACCGGCCGCGGCTGGTCGCGTTCCTCGCCCGGCGGCTGGCCGACCCGGCCGACGCCGAGGATGTCGCGCAGGAGGCGTTCCTGCGCGCCTACGACCGCCTGGCCCAGTACGATCCGTCCCGCCCGTTCGCGACCTGGCTGTTCACGATCGGCAAGAACGTCGCGGCCAACCACGCGATCGCCCGGGGCCGGCGCGACGCCCGCGACCGGAACAGCCGCCCGGCCGACCCCGCGGCCGAGGCTGCGATCGAGGACGGTGCCGGCGCGAGCGACCTGTGGCCGCGCGCACGGGAGATCCTGTCCCCCGATGCCTACCGGATGCTCTGGTTGCGCTATGCTCAGGGCCTGACCGTTCGCGAGATCGCCGCCGAGCTCGATCGCTCGTCGGTCGCAGTCAAGGTCATGCTGTTTCGGGCGCGCCGCCGATTGCTTCAGGAGATACGTTGATGCGTTGCTGGTACACCCGCTGGCAGATGTCCAATGCGCTGGATCGCGGCGAGCTGACCCCGCTGCTGGCCCGCGGCCACGCTGCGCGCTGCGCCGCCTGCCAGGCGTTCGGTCACGCGCTCGTCGCGCTCGATGACCGGCTGGCGCGCTCCGCGCACACCGCCCCGCCGCCGCCCGCCGCCCGTCGCGCGCGGTCGCCGTGGTGGGTCGCCGGGCCGCTGGCCGTGGGCTCGGCCGCCGTGATCGCGATCGTGGTTGCGACCAGCGGCCCCGCCGCGCCGGTCGACCCGCCGGTCGCGAAGGTGCCGTCGGTCCTGGTGTCCGAGGCGCTCGGCCAGATCCGCGGGCTCGCCGACCAGGTGTCGCAGACGGTCACCACCACGCGCACGCCGCTCGACACCGAGCTCGACAACCTGATCCGCGACGGCAAGCGCGGGCTCGCCGCCGTGCTGGAGACCGGCGGCCTGGGCGACGCGCCGTAGCGGTCTACTGTGTGCCGTGCTTGCCGCGCGTCGACAGGCGCTCGATGAACACGAACAGCGACGGGATGAAGAAGATGCCGATCAAGGTCGCGGCGAGCATCCCGGAGACCACCGCGGTCCCGAGTGCGCGCCGCGCGGCCGCGCCGGCGCCCGATGCCGACCACAGCGGCAGGCAGCCGAAGATGAACGCGAACGACGTCATGAGGATCGGGCGCAGCCGGAGCCGGGCGCCCTCGAGCGCGGCGTCGATCAGCGGCCGGCCGTGCTCGTAGCCGTCCTTGGCGAACTCGACGATGAGGATCGCGTTCTTCGCCGTGAGCCCCACGAGCACGACGAGCCCGATCTGGGTGTAGACGTTGTTGTCGAAGTGGCGCGACACCATGCCGAGGAAGGCTCCGAGCACGGCGACCGGGGTCGACAGCAGCACGCTGAACGGCAGTGACCAGCTCTCGTAGAGCGCTGCGAGGATCAGGAACACGAACACGAGCGACAGGCCCAGGACCCGCACCGTGCTGCCCGCGGTCACCTTCTCCTGATACGACAGCGCGTTCCAGGCATAGCCCATCTCCGGCGGCAGCGTCTTGCGCGCGACGTCCTCGAGCGCATCGAGCGCCTGGCCGGAGCTGTAGCCGGGCGCGGGACCGCCGAGGATCTCGACGGAGCGGTACAGGTTGAACCGCACCGTGTACTCCGGGCCGCTCACCGCGCGCATCTTCACGAACGAGGACAGCGGCACCATCTCGCCGCGCCCGTTGCGGACGTAGAACTGGCCCACGTCGTCGGGCGACATCCGATCGACCGCCTCGGCCTGCAGGAACACGCGCCACTGCCGGCCGAACCGCGAGAAGTCGTTGACGTAGGAGCCGCCCAGGAAGCTCTGCAGCGTGTTGTAGATCTCGGCGATCTGCACGCCCTGCTTGAGCGCCTTGTCCTTGTCGACCTCGGCGAACAGCTGGGGCACGGCCGGGGAGAAGTTGGGCCGCACGTTCTCGAGCTCGGGGCGCTTGCGCGCCTCGGCCACGAACTTGAGCACGTTCTGGGTCAGGAACTCGTAGCTGCTGCCGGCGCGGTCCTGCAGCATCATGCTGAACCCGCCGGCGGCGCTGATCCCGGGGATCGCAGGCGGTGCGACCGCGATCACGCGCGCGTCGGCGATCGCGGCGAACTTCTTGTTGAGGCTGGCCAGGATCGCCGTCGACGTGAGGTCGCGGCCGCGCTCGTCCCACGGCGCCAGGCCGACGAACGCCAGCCCGGTGTAGGGCGCCGCGGTGCGGGTGAACAGGCTGAAGCCGGCCACGCCGTTGTAGGTCGCGACGCCGGGCTCGTGGGCGAGGATCTGGTTGATCTGATCGATCACGACGTGGGTGCGCTGCAGCGAGGCGCCGTCGGGCAGCTGGACGCCGATGATCCCGTAGCCCTGATCCTCGTCCGGGATGAACCCCGAGGGCAGCTTGGTGCCGATCGACGCCGACAGGCTGGCCACGCCGGCGAGCAGCACGAGCGGGATGACCAGCTTGCGCACGAGCTGCCGGTTCACGCCGATGTAGCCATCGGTGGCACGGCCGAACCAGCGGTTGAAGCCGTCGCCGAGCCGGCCGAACACGCCGCGGGTCTTGCCGCGCGGCCGGAGCAGCATCGCGCTCAGCGCCGGGCTGAGCGTCAACGCGTTGAACGCCGAGATCAGCACCGAGATCGCGACGGTGAGCGCGAACTGCTGGTACAGGCGACCGACGATGCCGCCCATGAACGCGACCGGGACGAACACCGCGGTCAGGATCAGCGCGATCGCGATCACCGGGCCCTGCACCAGCTTCATCGCGGCCCGCGTGGCGTCGCGCGGCGCCATGCCCTGTTCGATGTGGTGCTCGACCGCCTCGACGACGACGATCGCGTCATCGACGACCAGGCCGATCGCCAGCACCAGGCCGAACAGCGACAGCGTGTTGACCGAGAACCCGAACAACGGGAACACCGCGAATGCGCCGACCAGCGAGACCGGCACGGTGAGCAGCGGGATCAGGGTCGCGCGCCAGCTCTGCAGGAAGATGAACACCACGAGCACGACGAGCAGCACGGCCTCGACCAGGGTCTCGATGATCTCGCGGATGCCGGCGGTGACCGGGCGGGTGGTGTCGAGCGAGATCTTGTAGGCGATGCCGGGTGGGAACCGCCGGGCCAGCTGCTCCATGGTCGCGCGGATCTCGCTCGCGACGGCGAGCGAGTTCGAGCCCGGCGCCTGGAACGCGGCGACGACCGCGGCCGGCTGGCCGTTGAACGTGCCGTACTGCTGGTAGTTGAGCGCGCCGAGCTCGACGCGCGCGACGTCGCGGACGCGCACCGTCGAGCCATCGGGGCTCTCGCGGATGATGATGTTGCCGAACTCCTCGGGCTCGACCAGCCGGCCCTGCGCGCGCACGGTGTAGGTCAGCTGCTGGCCGGCCGCCGAGGGCTCGCCGCCGATCTGCCCGGCGGGGTTGACCACGTTCTGCTGGCGGACGGCGTTCTGGACATCGGTGACGGTGAGCGAGAGCCGCGCCAGCCGCTCGGGCTGCAGCCACACCCGCAGCGCGTAGTCCGACGACCCGAAGTTGCGGATGTCGCCGACGCCCTTGACGCGCAGCAGCGCGTCGTTGACGTTGATCAGGCCGTAGTTGGCCAGGAACGTCGAATTGTAGCGGCCGTCCGGCGAATACAGCGAGATCACGATCAGCGGGAACGCCAGCGACTTCTTGATCGTCACGCCGAAGTTCTTGACGTCCGCCGGCAGGAACGGCTGGGCCTGCGAGTAGCGGTTGTTGACCAGCACGTTGTCGGTGTCGAGGTTGGTGCCGACGTCGAACGTCACGACCTGGTTCATCGAGCCGTCGTTGGCGTTGGTCGACTGGATGTAGAGCATGCCGTCGACGCCGTTCATCTGCTGCTCGATCGGCGTGGCGACCGACTGCTCGATCGTGAGCGCGTCGGCGCCGGTGTACGTCGTCGTCAGGTTGATCTGCGGCGGCAAGATCTGCGGGAACTGCGCGATCGGCAGGCCGAGCAGCGACACGACGCCGACGAGCACGGTGACGATGGCGATGACCATCGCGACGATCGGGCGGCGGATGAAGAACTCGGACATGGTCAGTGGGTCCGGGTCGAGGGGGCGGCAGAGCCGGCGGCAGAGCCCGCGGCCGACCCGGTGGCTGCAGGCGGCGGCGCCGCCGGATGTGGCGCGACGATCGCTCCGTCGGTCACCCGCTGCAGGCCGTCGACGACGATGTGCTCGCCGCCCGCCAGCCCGCTGGTCACCACGCGAAACCCCGGCGTGCCGGCGCCGAGCTCGATCCGGCGGATCTGGATCTTGTTGTCCGGCCCGATCTCGGCGACCGAGTAGCTGCCCTGGACCGAGACCAGCGCCTTCTCGGGCACCACGACGACGCCCTTGCCTTCATTCTCGCGGCGAATCCGCACGCGCGCATACTCGCCGGGGCGCAGGACGCCGTCGGGGTTGGCCACGAGCGCCTGGAGCTGCGTCGTGCCGGTGGTCGCATCGATCTGGCGGTTGACCGCAACGATCACGCCGCGGTGCGGATACACCCGACCGTCGGCGAGCACGATCTCGACGCCGGGGATCTCCGGCTCCCGGTCGAGCCGCGCGAACTCCTGCCGCGCCCACGCGAGATCGCGGCCCTCGAGGTGCGCGAACCGCTCGGGATAGCGCACGTAGTCGACCTCGCTGAGCGGGAAGTTGACCCGGACTGGATCGAGCTGCGACACCGTGGTGAGCAGCGTGGGGCCGTCCTGGCCGACGAGGTTGCCGACGCGGATCAGCGCCAGCCCGGCGACGCCCGCGATCGGCGAGCGGATCGTCGTGTAGCCGAGGCTGAGCTCGGCCTGCTGCAGCTGGGCTTCGGCTGCGCTGACCTGCGCCGCGGCATCGGCGACCGCCGCGCTGGCGTTGTCCAGGTCCTGCTGCGAGGCCATCCCGGCCTTGACCAGGTCCTGATCGCGATCGCGATCGAGCTTGTTCTTCGCGAGGGCGACCTTGGCCCGCGACAGGTTGGCGCCGGCCGACCTCGCGGCCGCCTGGTACTCGGCGGGCTCGATCGCGAACAGCACCTGACCGGCGGCCACCGGGGCGCCGTCCTGGTAGTTCTGCCGTTCGAGGTAACCGCGCACGCGGGCGCGGATGTCCGCGTTGACGTAGCCATCGAGCGTGCCGACCGCCTCGATGTACAGCGCGACGTCGCGCTTCTCGACGACGGCGAACCCGACCTGGGCCGGCGGCGGCGGGGGCGGGGGCGGTCTCGCGCCATCGCACGCTCCGAGCGAGCTGGCCGTGGCGATCACGCCGACGGCGCCGAGCACGACCGCAACACCGGATATCGGCATCAGTACACACACTCCGCGTTGGCAAGCACGGCGCCGGTTCGCGCCTGCGCGAGCTCGAAGTCGACCAGCACGAGGTTGATCTCCGCCTGGCGCAGCGCCTGGGCGGACGTGACCAGGTCGAGGCTGGTCCCGACTCCCTTGGCGTAGCCTTCGCGCGTGCGCGCGTCGATGCGCGCGGCGAGATCGCGCTGCTGCTGGGCGACCGCGCGCGCGGCGGTGTCGACCGCGATCGCACGCGTCGCGCGCGCCACCTCGATCATCGCCTCGACCCGCACCGAGGCCAGCGCGTCGCGCGCCTGCTCGGCGGCCGCGCGCGCGTCGCGCAGCGCGCCGTAGCGGGCACCGCCGTCGTACAGCGGCACGGTGAGCGTGGCGCCGAGTGCCCAGGTCGCCTTGGGGCCGAGCGTCACCGCGCTCGCGTAGGCGGCGGTCGAGCCGACGGCCAGCGACGGCGCGAACTGCAGCTCGACGTCCTG
This sequence comes from Kofleriaceae bacterium, assembly GCA_036265355.1. GTDB lineage: Bacteria > Myxococcota_A > Polyangia > Haliangiales > Haliangiaceae > JABFXX01. The sequence continues at coordinate 14,311 of DATAPF010000118.1, forward strand.
GATCTGGCGCTCGGCGATCACGACGCGCTGGCTGGCGGCCGCGACATCGGCGCGCCGCTCGATGTCCGCCGCGACGCGGCAGGTCAACGCCACCGAGCGCTCGAGGCCCTCCAGGTCGAGCTCGGCCGGCACCGCGAGCGGCGTCGCCGAGCCGAGCGCCTGGCCGAGCGCCTCCCGCGCCTGGCGCAGCGCTTCGTCGCCGTTGATCAGCAGCGCCCGGGCCGCGGCCACGTCCTGCTGCGCGCGGTCGATATCCAGCTCGGTGCCACGGCTGAGCCTGAACCGGGTCTGGGTCAACGCCAGGCGCTCGAGGGCGGCGTGCAGCCCGACGCGATCCAGCTCGGCCACCCGGGCCGCCGCCAGCGTGGCGAGCATCGCCGAGACCACCGAGCCCGCCAGCACGCGGCGGCGATCGGCGAGGGTGAGGTTGGCGACGCCGGTTGCGCGATCGGCCGTCCCGATCCCGTAGATCCCGCGCGGGTTGACGATGTTCCACGATGCCGTCGCGCTCGCCGACCAGATCGTCGGCGGCGGCGCGACGATCGTGCTGCCGCCGGACGGGATGGCGACCGTGTCGAAGTTGTGCAGATAGCCCGCGGATCCGGTGAGCGTGGGCAAGACCGCCGCGAGCGCGATCCGGCGCTGGGCCAGGGCGCGCTCGACCTCCGCCACGCTCGTGAGATAGCTCGGCGAGCGCCGCATCCTCGCGATCGCCTCGTCCCACGACCGGAGCTCCGCGGGTGCGGCCTCGGGTGGGGCCAGCATCGGATCGGACACCGCCGGCTGCGCCACCGCCGGCGCATCGGCGGGCTGGGCATGCACCGGCAGCCATCGCATCAGCCCCACACCACCCGCCAGCGCGACCTCGCAAAATCTGCGATGGCGTTTCATGGATGCGTCCGATATTTAATGGACGTGTCCATCATTGGCAAGCGGTTCCTCGAGATCTTCGCGGAGACCAAGCGCGTCGTGTCGCTGGTCGCGGCCCGCATGATGGCACCGCTGGGCCTCGGGCGGGCGCAGGTCGCGCTGCTTCGCGAGCTGGGGCGTTCTGGGCCGGCGACGCTGTCCGCGCTTGCACACGCGACGATGCTCGATCCATCCGCGGCGGCGCGCAGCCTCAGCGTGCTATCGAACCGCGGCTGGATCCAGCGGCGGCGCGGAGAGCTCGACCGCCGCGAATCGTACAACGAGCTGACTGCGCGCGGCCGGCGATTCGTGACCCGCGTCGAAGCGACCTACTCGGACATCGCCAGGCTGCTGAGCGCCCGGCTGAACGACCGCGATATCACGGACCTCGAGCGCATCTGCGCCAAGCTGTCACCGCTCGCCACCGAGTCTGCCGCCGAGCGGGGCATGTCGAGGACCTCGGCGAGGCGGTTCACACCGCCGAGATCGCCGCGCCGATCTCGATCGTCGC
>DATAPF010000119.1:0-14855 GCA_036265355.1 Kofleriaceae bacterium
CTCGATCTTAGTTCCTCTCGCGCCCGCGTGTTGATCGCGGCTGCGCCGGCCGGCCCCGAGCGCTGTAACATCGAGGGCCCGCCGGTACGGCCGCCGGCTCGAGCTGCGATCAGCCCGCGCTGGCCTCGCGGTCGCGCAGCGGCGGCGAGCTGACGCGTTCGGCGCGCCGCGGGGCGGCGAGCAGCTTGGCGATGCACGCCCGGAGCTCCTGGGCGCTGACCGGCTTCTGCAGCTGCGGGTTGCCGGCCACCTCGAGGCGAGCCTGGGTCTGCGGGGTGAACACGCCGCCGGTCATGAAGATCACGCGGCTGGCCTGATCGGGCGCGAGGATCTCGAGCCGGTCGAACAGCTCGACGCCGGTCATGTTGGGCATCATCACGTCGGTGATGATCGCGTCGTAGCGGATGCCGGCGGTGACGTGCTCGATCGCGCTGGCGCCGCACGACACCAGGGTCAGGTCGTAGTCGGTGTGCAGCAGGCGCTCGAGCGCCTGGGCGACCCGCGGCTCGTCGTCGACGATCAGCACGCGGCGGCGGCGCGGCGCGACCTCGGCGATCGCCGGGGTGGGCGGCGGCGCGGGCCGGGCCTCGGCGTCGGCCGGCGGCAGCACGACGCGGACCAGGCAGCCGCGGCCCGGCGCGCTGTCGATCGTGATCTGGCCGCCGAGACCGCTGATGATGCCGTGGCAGATCGACAGGCCGAGGCCGGTGCCCTCGCCGACCTCCTTGGTGGTGAAGAACGGATCGAACGCGCGGGCCAGGACGTCGGGCGGCATCCCGGCGCCGGTGTCCTCGATCTCGGCGATCGCCCGGCCGTCGGGGGCGGTCCGGGTCCGCGCGGTGATCCGGTTGGCGTCGGTGTTGCCCTCGGGGATCGCGTGGGCGGCGTTGATCAGCAGGTTGATGAACACCTGGGTGAGCCGGCCGTCGTCGGCGAGCACCGCGGGGGTCGGCGCGAGGTCGAGGACGAGGACCGCGCGGTGCTTGACCTCGTTGCTGGTCAGCCGGATCGCGCCGGCGAGCACGTCGGACAGGGCGATCGGGACCCGCTTCTCCTCCTCGGAACGACTGAAGCTGCGCAGGCCGCGCACGATCTTGCGGACCCGCTCGGCGCCCTCGCGGGCGTCGCCGATCGCGGCCTGCATCTCGGCGTGCTCGGCGCACTGTTCGGGTGACGGCGGCGGCGGCGCGGCGGCGAGCGACTCGGCGACGACCTCGAGGTTCGCGGACACGTAGGCGAGCGGGTTGTTGATCTCGTGGGCGATGCCGGCGGCCAGCGTGCCCAGGCTCGCCATGCGGTCGGACAGCAGCAGCTTGGCGCGCAGCCGGTCGCGCTCGGTGACGTCGCGGCCGGTGACCACGACGACCGGGCCGTCCCCGAGGTCGATCCGGCGGCCGGACAGCTCGCAGCGGCGCCAGATGCCGTTGCCGGCGGCCAGCCGGAGCTCGACCGCGTGGCCGTGGGCCTGACCCTCCGCGGTGTGGGCGTCGGAGAACAGGGTCTCGGCGCGCGGGCGATCGTCGGGGTGGATCCGCTCGACCAGGTCGACCTGGCCCGGCGAGCGGGTCGCGTCGGCGCCGAGCATCTGGCGCGCCGCCTGGTTGAGGTAGATCAGCTTGTCGTCGCGGTGGACCGACACCAGGTCGGGCATCGCCTCGATCAGCTCGCGGAACCGGGCGTCGGATTGCTGGGTCAGCTGGACGGTGCGGCGGCGCCACACCACGCGCTGCCGCCAGGTCACGACCCCGCCGAGGGCGGCGAGCGCGAGGCTGCCGGCGAGCACGATGAACCACCGGGTCTGCCACCACGCGGGCAGCACGGTGAACCGCAGCTCGGCGGGCGGGCCCCACGCGCCGGCTCCGGTCCGCGCGCGCATCTCGAGCTGATAGCTGCCGGGGGGCAGCGCCGGGTAGCGCGCCTCGCGCAGCCGCGTGGTGCTCCACTCGCTCTCCAGCGGCGACAGCCGGACCTGAAACTCGAGCCGCCGGGAGTCGATGAAGCTGTCGGCGGCGAAGCTCGCGGCGACCGAGTTGCGCTCGTGCGGGACCTGCAGCGGTGCGACCAGGCCGGCCGGGACCGGTGCGCCGCCGAGCGCGCTGCCCAGGATGGTGGTGCGCGGTGCGATCGGCGGGCCGCGGTAGTGCTGGGCCTGGACGTGGGACACGCCGGTGCTCGAGCCGAGCCAGATCGAGCCGTCGCCGTCCTCGAAGAACGCGCGGGCGGTCGCGTCGTTGCCGGCCAGGCCGTCGGTCTCGTCGAAGTGATCGACGCCGCCCGCGGTGACCACATCGACGCCGTCGCCGGTGCCGATCCACAGCCGGCGCTGGCGATCCTCGCCGAGGAAGTAGATCCGACCCGAGGTCAGGCCGTCGGCCAGGCTGATGTCGATCAGCTCGGAGGCGTGGTCGCCGTCCCACTGGAAGCAGGTCAGGCCGTCGACGTCGGTGAACGACACGCACATCCGGCCGTCGTGTCGCCGGATCACGTGGCGCATCGCCGAGGCGCGGAACCCCGAGCTGTGATCGAGCAGCCGCCATGCGCCGTGGTCGAGCACCGCCAGCCCGGACTCGCTCGCGGCCCACAGCCGGTCGTCGACCGAGATCACCGAGATGAAGCGGCCATCGAGCTTGGCTCCCGGGATCGCGACGCGCTCGGGCTGGCCGGGCCGCGCGCCGGGCAGCCGGTACAGGCCGGATGTCGTCGCCAGCCACAGGTCGCCCTCGGGCCCGAGCGTTGCCGCCATGATGTGGCGATCGGCGACCCGCTCGCCCTGGAGCTCGAGGGTGGTCGGCTGGCCGGCGGGATCGACGTACAGCAGGTCGGGCGGACCGCCGCCGACGAACACGCCGCCCTGCGGCGGGAACACGAACGTCCGCACGGTCCAGCCGGCGCTGGCGGGCAGGCAGCTCCAGCGGCCGTCGACGGCGTGGGTCAGGCACTTGCCGGTGCCGAGCCACAGCCCGTCGCGGCGATCGCGGCCGATCGTCCACACCGTGTCGTCGGGCAGCCCGGTGGCCATGTTGTGGCGGTCGATCAGGCCGCGCCCCATCCACTGGAACAGCCCCATCGAACCGATCCACACCGTGCCCTCGCGATCGACGAGCAGCGTGCGGGCCTCGCGCGCCGGGAGCCCGGCGGAGGCGTCGAGCAGCTCCCAGCGGCCGGGACGGCGGCGCGCGATCCCGCGCTCGGTGCCGACCAGGACGTCGCCCCACGGGCTGATCGCCATGCCGCACGCGACGCCGCTGGAATCGGCGCCGGCGGGCAGCCCGTCGCTCAGGTCGACGACGCGCGCGGCGCCGCGCGGCAGCGTCCACAGGTGATGCAACGAGCGGATCCACAGCGTGCCGTCGCGATCGCGCAGCACGCTCTCGATCCGCTCGCCGCCGAGCCCGATCTCGGGGCCGAACCGGCGCCACACGCCGTCGCCCGCGCCGAGCGCGAGCGCTGCGTCGTCGCCGACCACCACGCCCTCGGCGTCGGCCCAGATCGCGCGGACCGGGTGCAACGGCCGGATCGGCCAGCCCGGCGCCGGCTCGAACGCGCCGCCGCCGCGGCGGACCAGCAGGCCCTCGGTGGTGCCGGCCCACAGCGCGCCGGGCCCGGCGGCCAGCACCTGGACCGACGTGCGCGGCACGCCCTCGGCACCCCGGGGCGAGAACCGGGCGCCGTTCCAGCACGCCATGCCGTCGCGCGTCCCCGCGCACAGCGCACCGTCGGGGGCGGTGCCGAGCACGCGGACGCCCATCGCGGGCAGGCCGTCCTGCATCGAGTAGTGGGTGAACTGCTGGCCGTCGTAGCGGTAGACGCCGTCGTCGGTGGCGACCCACAGCATGCCGTCGCCGTCCTGCGCGATGCCCAGCACGATCAGGTTGCGCAGGCCGTCGGCGGCGCCGAACGTGCGGGTCCGGAACTGGCCCAGCGGCAGGTCGTCGTCCGGGGCCGGTGGCATCACCAGCGCGGGCTCGGCCTGCGCGGCCGGAGCGGCGAGCGCCGTGGCGATGAGCGCGACGATCGGCAGGCTCGCAGCTCGTAACAACATCAATTCAAAATTCGACCGATTGCGTGATCGTGTAAAGGTCGTTTTTTGCGGCGTGTGACGCAGCCCGTGAGGACGATTGCCACACGCGGTCACCGCAGCCGACACTGCCGCACGACACGGCAGGACAACACCGCGGATCGAGTCAACGATCGACGGAGTCGGTCAGCGCCACGATCTGCTGGAACACCGCGTCGGGCGGGAGCTCGCCATCGATCACCTCGATCCGCTCACCCAGCGCGGTGAGCTCGGTGACTGTCGCACGGTAGCCGGCGTCGACCTCCTGCTGCATCTGGAGGTCCTCGAACAGCTCCTGCACCCGGCCGGCCGCGACCCGGCGCTGCGCCGCGATCTCGGGGCGGACCTGAAGAAAGATCGTGAGATCGGGCCGACGCGCCCGCGCGTTGAGGGTGGCGATCCAGTCGCGATCGGCGCCGGTGCCCTGGTAGGCGAGCGACGAGTGGTACCAGCGATCCGACACCACGAGGGCGCCGGCGGCGAGCCGGGGCTCGACCTCACGCTGCAGGTGGTCGAGGCGGTCGGCGGCGAACAGCAGGCCGAACGTCGACTGGCTGATCCGGCCGTCGGGCAGCGGGTGCTGCCCGGTCAGCAGCTCGCGGATCAGCCGGCCGATCGGCCCATCGCTCGGCTCGCGGGTCCCATGCGCGAGCTGGCCGCGGGCCCGCAGGTGCTCGACCAGCCGGCGGGACTGGGTGGTGGTGCCGGCCCCGTCGAGGCCTTCGAGGACGATCAGCCGGGTCATGCGTGCCGCCGCAACATGGCTGCGACGAATAACAGCATCGCCGCGAGCGCGGCGCCAGCGGCGGCGTACAGCATCCACGACGGCCGGTCGCCGGCCGCGACCTCGCGGGCCGCGCTGCGCGCCGGCGCGTAGTCGGGCTTGAGCGCGATGGCGCGCCGGAAGTCGGGGCCACCGTCCTTGCCCTGGGCCTCGAGCGCCTTGCCCAGCGTGTAGTGGTGGGCGGCGAGCGCATCGTTGGCGGACGCGCCGCCCGGATCGAGCCCCTGGGCCTTGGAGTAGGCGGCCGCGGCGTCGGCCCAGCGCTGCTTGGCCTCGAGCTGCTTGCCCCAGCGGAAGTATAGCCGGGCCATCTCGGCGCGCTCGGCGGGCTTGCCGCGCTGCGGGTCGGCGGCGAGCATGCGGTCGAACAGCTGGACCGCGGCCGCCAGGTCGCCGGCGTCGGACTTCACCTTGGCGGTGAGCCACTCCGCGCGGTCGCGTTCGGCGCGCAGCTGATCGTAGAACTGGAACAGCCGGCGGGTCAGGTCCTCGACGTCGACCTTGACCGTCTTGGACCGCCGCGGGTGATCGTCGTCATCGTCCTCGAGGGTCGGGTCCTCGAGCGGGTAGTCCTCGTGCAACAGCTCGTTGGCGGCCTTGCGCAGCTCGTTGTCGGCGAGCTCGCGGTAGGTCAGCCACAGCGGCTTGGGCTTCTTGGTCTTCTTGCCGCCCGGCAGGTTGAGCTTGGCGACCGGCGCGGGCGGCGGCGGTGGGCCGGTGACGTAGGCCATCCACGCGGCGCGCGCCGCGGCCCGGATCCGCGGCGAGTCGTCGTTGACCCGGCGCCACACCGCGTGGACCGCCTCGCGGTGGTGGGTCTTGCGGAACACGTCGAGGATCGCGATGGTCAGCGCCTCGTCGCCGGCCGCGGCGTCGAGCGCGTTGCCCGGCTCCTGGCGGTCAAGCCGCTCGAGCTGCCAGGTCGCGTAGCGCTTGCGGTCGTAGTCCTTGGCCATCGACTCGGCGGTCAGGGCCGGGATCGAGGCGGGCTCCATCTTGCGCAGGTAGCGACCGCACTCGTCGCGGTAGATCATGGTGTCGGGGCTGAACGCGGCGTCGAAGATCAGCTGGGCGGCGTGGACGTCGTGGGTGCCGGCGAGCGCGCGGATCGCGGCGTCGTCGGCGATCACCTCGCCGACGGCGGGCAGCGCGAGGCCGAGCGCTGCGGGATCGAGGCCGAGCAGGGCGGCCTGCCAGTCGAGATCGTCGTCGGCCTTCTGCTCCTTGCCGGTCTGCCGCGCCGGCTGGCTGAACTTGCCGGTCTTGTCGGGCACCGACGCCTGGATCGCGGTGAGCACGGCGCGGCGGTCGGCGACGTCGGCCTGGTGCGTGCGGGCCAGCCAGCGGCCGAGGGCGTCGACCGCGTGCGGCGCGGTCTGGGCGAACGGACCGAGCTCGCCGATCGCGGCCTTGCGGGCGGCGGCGTCGGGGCCCGCCGCGATCCGATCGAGGATCGCGGTCGCCCTGGCGTCGTCGGGCCCCGGCGCGGCGGGCGCCTCGGCGTCGGCGCTGCCGGTGGCGGGCGCGGCGGGTGCGACCGCGGGCGTCGTCGGTGGTGGGGCGGCCGGGGCAGCGGTCGCCGGGGCCGCGGCCGTCGCAGGCGGCGCGCCGGCCGCGCGCTTGTGACGGGCCGCGCGGGGCGCCGCGGCGACGCTCGCCGTGGCAAGCAGGAGGAGGACCAGAGCGCCGCGCATCGCGGAGGGAGTAACCAATCGGGCCACGGCACGCAAGATAGCGATGCAACGTCGTTCGGCGGGTCAAGATTCCCGGGGCGGCCCGGGCGCGTCGTACGTCTCCGCCCTAGTGCCAGCGCTCGGGCGGGATCCGCTCGTCGGGGTCGACGAACTCCAGGAAGCGCAGGCCGATCGCCCGGGCGCTCGCGGCGTCGTTGCCGCCGGTGAAGTTGAGGTAGTGGTGGTGCTTGACCTCGGCGCGGACCACGAGCTCGTCGATCGCACCGGGGGCTCGGTCCGTCTCGCTTCGCTCGAGCTGCTCCTCGTCGCGCACATACTGGAAGTGCACGGTGACGACCGTGCCCAGCGGCGGGGCATAGGTCATCTCGACCAGGATGCCGCCGGCCGAGATGTTGCGCGCCACCGCGACGGTATCGCCGTAGAGCTCGCTGCCGATCACGACGAGGAAGGCCTTATCGAAGCGGATATGGATGCGCTTCTCGATGATCGGGACGGGGATCGCGGAGGCGGGGCGTTCCTCCAGGACATGGGCGAGGTTCAGGGGCTCACGACGCTTCACCGCCTCATCATGGAAGGCGCCGCCGATGGAGTCAAAGAACTTACTTTATCCTACATACCCGCACGAAGGATCTGGCTCCCCGCTCGGTGATCAGGCAGATTCTCGGCGTGCGAAGGGTCGCGCTCTTGCTGTGCGTGGTCGCGTCGACCGCGGTGGCGTCACCGCGTGCGAGCAATCCGGCGTTCCTCGGGATCCAGATGGTCGACGCCACCGGGGGCCGCGGGCCGTGCGTGATCGAGGGCGCGACCCGCGACGGTCCCGCCGAGGCGGCCGGGCTGCGCAGCACCGATCGCGTGCTCGCGGTCGACGGCAAGCCGATCGCCAACTGCAGCGCGCTGCTCGACGAGATCACGGCCCACGCGCCGGGGGACACCGTCGAGGTCAAGGTCGAGCGGCTCGGCCGCGCGCTCGCGGTCAAGGCCCAGCTGACCACGCGTGATGCGCTGCTCCACCACATGATCGGCAAGCCGATGATCGCGACCGATCTGGTCGGCGTCGAGGACGGTGAGACCTACGATCTGTCGGCGCTGCACGGCCAGATGGCGATCGTCGGGCTGTACAACCCGGGATGCGTCGACTGCGCCTCGCTGTTCGGCAAGTTCCTCGACTGGGCGCGCGACCGGTCGCGGCGCGACGGGCCGCCACCGCTGGTGCTCGCGGTGGTTCCGGCGGCCGAGCCGAACCACGACCTGCGCGCGCTGCAGAAGTCGCTCGACGTCCCGCTCGCGGTCGGTGAGTTCTCGGGGCGCGGCCTCGGCGGCTCGCCGTTCGCGCACGACATGCTGATCTCGGATCGCGATCGGCTCGGCGTGTTCGTGATCGATGGCCGCGGCATCGTGCAGTACCTCGGGCCGGTCGCGCCCAACAGCGACGACACCGAGGCGGTGCTGGATGAGGTGTTCGCGGCGGCCGAGCTCGCCTGGCGGCGCTCGAAGTAGCGCGTCATGTCCGCGGTCATCCGCAGCTTCGGCGGCAAGCGTCCGCAGATCGGACACCAGGTGTTTCTCGCGGAGACCTGTGCGCTGATCGGCGACGTGGTGATCGGCGACCAGTCGTCGATCTGGTACGGCGTGGTGCTGCGCGGCGACATGTATCCGATCCGCGTCGGCGCGCGCACGAACCTGCAGGACGGCACCATCGTCCACATCACCGGCGGCCAGTTCGCGACCGCGATCGGCGACGACTGCACGATCGGACACGGCGCGATCGTGCACGGCTGCACGATCGAAGATCACTGCCTGATCGGGATGGGGGCGACGATCCTCGACGGAGCGCGCATCGGCCGCGGCAGCCTCGTGGGTGCAGGTGCGCTGGTCACCCCGGGATCCGACATCCCACCGAGCAGCCTGGTGCTGGGAGCTCCCGCGCGGGTCGTGAGGCCGATCAATCCCAGGGAGCAGGAGCAGATCGAGTACGGCGCTGCGCACTATGTCGAGCTGGCTCTCAGGTATCTTGCGGGCGACGCCGGTTCCTCGGTACCGTAGATCATCGGTGAAGCACGTCCGCGATTCGATGTCTGACTGGACGGGCCAGGCGGGCCGGAGGCGACCCCGGGGGATGACTCCGTCACGTGGGTTCGGGATCGCGCGCGCCGCGGTCCGCATCGTCGCGATCGCGGTGGCGCTGGTGGTGGCCGGTCGCGCCACCCCGGCGCGCGCCGACAACGTCGGCGACCTGATCCGCCAGCTCGGCGATGACGACTCCGACAAGGTCCGGCAATCGGCCGCGCTCAACCTGGCCAAGCTCGGTGACCCGCGCGCGATCCTGCCGCTGACCAAGGCGCTGGGCAACGACACCGACGAGGGCGTGCGCGGCGCATCGGCGGTCGGGCTCGGCAAGCTGATCACCAGCAAGACCGACCCGCGGATCCGCAAGGTGGCGGTCTCGGCCCTCACCCAGGCCAGCCAGTCCGATCCCAGCGACCTCGTGCGCGGCGCGGCCGGCCAGGCGCTCAAGGCGATCGGCGTCACGTCGGGCGGGTCGCAGGTCCAGACCTCGCAGCCGGGGAGCGCGATCTACGTGAATATCGGACCGATGGCCGCGGCCAATCCCAAGCTCAAGGCGTTGATGATGAAGGTCGCGAACCAGACGATGACTCGGGTCGCAAGCAAGATGGTGACTACGTGGCCGGGGGGCGGGGTGCCGACGCAGGCCACGCTGCAGGCCAAGTCAACGGTCGGATTCTATATCGATGGCACCGTCAACAATGTCAAGGTGACACCAGCCGGGTCATCGGTGACGGTTTCTTGTAAGATCAACATGTTGCTCGCAGACTTCCCGAACAAGAGCATCTTCGGGCTGCTCAATGGCGGCGCCTCGGTGCAAGCCAGCGGCTCGACGACCGATCTGGCGAGCGAGGATTGTGTGTCCGCGGTCGTGGAAGACTTGATCGCGAAGAAGATTGTTCCGACGATCTGCAGCAAGGTGGGAGTAGTGCCGTGCCCGTGACCAGACCAGGCGACCGCGGCTACAAGCGGAGCTGGAAGAACCTCTTGATCAACAAGCGGTACCAGCTGCGCTTCACGTTGTTCATGGTCGGGCTCAGCGCGTTGCTCATGGTCGGTCTTGGCGCATGGGTGATGTGGGTTGCCGACGAGACCACCGCCGTGTCGATCACCAGCCTGCGCGGCGATGCCTGCCCCAGGCTGCCGGCGGTCGGTGCGACCCGCGCGGGCGCGGACGACGAGCCGGCGCTGCCGGAGCCGTCGATGAAGCTCGACGAGCCCGACGGATCGGCGACCGCGCCGGATCCCGGCAGCGCGGCTCCGGTGGACAGCGCGGCGGGCTCGGCCGGGGCGCCGGTGCCGGCCGGGGACAATGGGCCGCGCGACGCGACGCGCGGAGGGGTGAATCGCCCGGCTTTGCCGGGCGAGAGGGGACGGGAAAGTCCCCTTTCGATCGACAATGAGCCGCGCCACGTCAAGGTCCAGATCGACGAGAGCTCGATGACGCTGACCCCGACCTTGCCGCCCGACTTCGCCGATCGCGCCACCGCGCACTGGGCGTGCGAGCTGCGCCAGGCCGCGACGTACCAGCGGCTGGAGCGCGGCCGGATGCGCATCCTGTGGGCGATGATCGCGTTTGGCACCGCGCTGGTGATCGGGCTGGCGCTGTACGGCATCAAGATGACCCACCGGGTCGCCGGCCCGCTGTTCAAGGTCGGCCTCTACCTGCACAAGATGCGCGACGGCCGGTTCGACAAGGTCTACAACCTCCGCAAGGGCGATCAGCTGGTCGACTTCTACGATCAGTTCAAGGCCGCGCACGGCGGGGTCGTCGCGATGCAGCAGGACGACATCGCGCGGATCGCGCAGGTGATCGCGGCCGCCGATGCCGCCGGGCTCGGCCAGCATCCGGTGATCGCCGAGCTCCGCGAGCTGTCGGCGCGGAAGGAGAAGTCCATTGAGTGATCCGACCGCCGCCACGGGGCTCCCGTCGCCGGTGCCGCGCTCCCGGCACCAGCGCAAGCTGTCGAACTACCTGCTCGACAAGAACCTGCAGCTTCGCTACATCCTGCTGGTCACGCTGCTGTCCGCGCTGATCTCGGGTGCGCTCGGCTACATGATCTACGACCAGAGCCGGCTGGCCTCCGAGTCGATCGAGCGCGATCTGCAGGTCCTGACCGTCGGCGACACCAGCCGCCTGGAGTTCACCAGCATCCTCGCCGGCAAGGACCAGGCGCTGATCTACGAGATGGTCACGCTCGGCCTGGGGCTGGTCGTCATCCTGTCGGCCTACCTGGTGATCATGACCCACAAGGTCGCGGGGCCGCTGTTCAAGGTGTCGACCTACTTCGACCAGATGGCCGAGGGCCGGCTCGGCGTGGTGACGCCGCTGCGCCGCGGCGACATGCTCCAGGACTTCTTCGGCGAGTTCAAGGCGATGCACGAGTCGCTGCGCGCGCGCGCCCAGGCCGACGTCACGGCGCTGGAGCGGGCGCTGACCGCGCTGCGCGACGCGCGCGGCGAGGCCGACGCCGCGGGGCGCGGCAAGCTCGACGACGCGCTGACCGCGCTCGACCAGCACATCGCCGGCCGCAAGAAGCAGCTCGCGTAGCGCAAGCGCTCCGGCGCCGTTTTTGCCGGTCCGTCCGAGGACCATCGCCGCGCGCGGTCGCGTAAGATGCTGTGGTGGGTTCCCAGAGCACGTTGCTCGAGCTGGGTGACCGGTACTGGGCGCTCGGCCTGCCGGCCGCGGCCAAGAGCGCGCTGCTCCGTGCGCTGGCCCGGACCGACGATGTCGCGCCCGCCCTGCGGCTGACCGACGTCGCGCTCGCCCAGGGCGACATCCAGGCGGCGCGCAAGTTCGCCGCCGAGGCGGTCAAGCGCGCGCCGGGGCCGGCGACCCGGATCCTGCTCGGCCGGGCCCAGCTCGCGGCCGGCGAGCTCGCCGCGGCGCGGATGTCGCTGCTCGCGGCGCTCGACTCGCCCAGGCTGACCCCGTGGGACCGCGTGCGCGCGCATCTCGAGCTGGCGCGGGCCGCCGATGCGCACGGCGACGCGCCGGGAGTCGCGGCGCACGCCGCCGCGGCGTTCGAGGCGATGCTGCGCGCGGCGTCGCAGCTGCCGCCCGATCTCAACCTGATCGAGGAGGTCGCGGCCGCCGTCGTCGCGCACGGCCGCGCGGCCGATGCCCAGGCGATCGTCGACAGCTCGCGCGATCAGAGCGGCGCGGCGATCTGCGCGGCGGCGCTGCTCGCGGCCCGCCAGGCCGCCGGAGACGCCAGCGTGACCGACGGCGCGATCGACCAGGAGCTCGCGGGCCTGGGCGACGGTGCGGCGATCCGGCTGCGCCGGCTGGAGCGCCGGGCGCGCAAGCCGGGCAGCTCCGATCGCGCCGCGCTGCTCGCCGAGCTCGAGACGCTGATCCAGGCCGCGCTCGGCGAGGACCTCGCCGCGGTCGACCGCGCGCGGCTGCAGTTCCTGTACGGCTCGCTATGCGCCGAGGATCCTGCGCTGCGGGCGGAGGCCGAGGACGCCTACCGCAAGGGCCTGGCGTTCCAGCCCGGCCACACCGCCGCCGCGTGCCGGCTCGCGCTGCTCATGCTCGACCGCGGCGATCAGGCCGGCGCGCTGGCCGAGATCGAGCGCGCGCTGCGGATCGACGCCAGCCACGGCCTGGCCTGGCGCAACGCCGCGCGGATGCTCGACGCGCAGTCGCCCAGCCTGGGCGTCGTGGTCGGCCGCCTGCTCGACGCCGCCAACCCGGGCGCCGGCAGCGCCGCCGGCAGCGTGGCGCCCCGGCTGGTCACCGCGACCGCCGAGGTCGCGCGGCACGACGTGCTCGCCGGGGTCTACGCCCATGGCCACCGGGTCAAGAACCTGCTCGGCATCATCGGCGCCCGCGCGCGCTCGGCGCGCAAGCTGGTCGGCGAGCGCACCGGGACCGGCGATCTGTTCGACCGGCTGCGCGATCTCGAGACCGACGTCACCGCGCTCTACGAGGAGTGGGCGCAGTACCTGCGCTCGATGCAGGCGCCGACCCCGACGATCGAGCTGGTGCCGCTGTCGCCGCTGGTCCACGAGGTCGTGGTCGCCGCCCAGGCCCGGACCCAGCAGGTGCCGATCGCGCTCGAGACCGCCGCCGGGCTGCCCGACGTGCGCGGCGATCGCATGCTGCTGCGCGAGGCGCTGCTCAACGTGGTGTCCAACGCCGCCGAGGCATGCGGGGCGGCCGCCGGCCACGGCGAGGTCGCCGTGCGGGTCCGCGCGATCGCCGCGCCGGGCGGGGGCACCGCGCCGCTGGTCGAGATCGTGATCAGCGATACCGGCCCGGGCATCCCGCGCGCCCACCTCAGCCGGCTGTTCGTCCCCGGGTTCACGACCAAGGAGACCGGCTCGGGCGTCGGCCTGGCGATCGCCGAGCGCGTGGTCGCGGCGCACCACGGCCGGATCACGGTCGACTCCGAGGAGGGCCGCGGCACGACGATCACGATCACGCTGCCGACCGACAAGGCCGGCCTCCAGCAGCTGCCGCTGTGGACCTCCGCCGAGCGAGGCCCGCCGTGACGATCGGGACGATCGTCTGCGTCGACGACCAGGCCGAGGTCCGCCGCCTGCTCGGCGACGTGTTCCGCGCCCGCGGCGGCAGCGTGGTCGGGTTCGACGACGGCGAGGACGCGATCACCTGGCTCGGCAGCAACGACGCCGACCTCGCGGTGCTCGATCTCGACCTCGGCCCCAACCGGCGCAGCGGCATCGAGATCTGCCGCGCGCTGCGCGCCCGGCTGCCCGATCTGCCGATCATCATCCTGACCGGCCACGGCACGATCGACGACGCGGTCGCCGCGGTCAAGGCCGGCGCGGTCGACTTCATCACCAAGGACCCCTACCTCGAGGACAAGCTCGAGATCTCGGTCGAGAAGGTCGAGCGCATCCTGCAGCACGCGCTCGACCGCAAGCGCCTCGAGGAGGAGAACCGCGAGCTGCGCGCGACCAACGAGCGGCTGCGCAAGGCCGCCGGCCGGCGCTGGCAGATCGTCGGCGACTCGGCGGCGATGCGCCAGGTGATGACCAAGATCGAGAAGGTCGCCCCGGTGCCGCGGCCGGTGCTCGTGCTCGGCCCGCGCGGCACCGGCAAGGAGCTGGTCGCGCGCGCGGTCCACACCCTGTCGCCGCGCGCGTCCGAGCCGTACATCACGATCAACTGCGCCGCGGTCGCCGAGAGCCTGCTCGAGAGCGAGCTGTTCGGCCACGAGGAGGGCGCGTTCACCGGCGCGACCAAGCAGAAGGAGGGCAAGTTCGAGCTCGCCGACGGCGGCACGCTGTTCCTCGACGAGATCGGCAACATGTCGCTCGAGTTCCAGGCCAAGATCCTGCGCGTGCTCGAGTACCAGCGGTTCGAGCGCGTCGCCGGCAGCGAGTCGATACAGGTCAACGTCCGCGTGATCGCGGCGACGAACGCGAACCTCAAGGACGCGATGGCGGCCGGCAAGTTCCGGCCCGATCTCTACGATCGGCTCGCGTTCGAAGAGATTCATCTGCCGCCGTTGGCGCAACGGATGGAAGACGTCCCGGTGCTCGCGGCGTACTTCATCGCGCGGTTCCGCCAAGAGGTCGCCGGCATCACGGTCAAGGAGATCAGCGCCGACGCACTCGATCGGCTCGCCGCGTACGACTATCCGGGCAACGTCCGCGAGCTCAAGAACGTCGTCGAGCGCGCCGTTTATATGGCGCAAGGCGAGGTGCTGACCGGCGAGAACGTCGACGGTGCGCTGCCGCCCGAAGCCGGCCAGACGCCGGCGCAGAGCCTCGTGTTCGCCGACGATTCGAAGCTGCCGCTGCCCGAGCGCGTCGATGCGTTCGAGGCGTGGCTGTGCAAGGACGCGCTCGAGCGCACGCGTTACAAGCAGAAAGAAGCCGCCGAGCGCCTCGGCATCACCTACGATCAATTCCGCCAGCGCTACCGCAAATACGCGCTCGGCAAAGAGTAGGTATAGTTTTAAGTCGATGGGCATCTTCTCGAAGATCAAGAACGGCATCTCGAGCAAGGCGAACGCCGTGATCGATAAAGCGATCGATCCGGCGAAAGAGCTCGAGATGGCGATCTTGGAGCTCGAAGACGGCCGCAAGAAAGCGCTCGCCGAGCTCGTGTCCTATAAAGCGACCGCGAAGAACCTCGAGAACGACGTCACGAAGTACAAGACGAAGGCGACCGAGTGGGAGCGGCGGGCGATGCTCGCGGTCAAGGCCGGCGACGACGACGCCGCGAAGACGGCGCTGCGCGAGAAGAAAGCCGCCGAGGTCGAGCTCGCGAAGATCG
>DATAPF010000120.1:0-10087 GCA_036265355.1 Kofleriaceae bacterium
CCGACGCGCTTCGCCTGACCCGGGCTGACGTTCGAGCCAGCCGGACACCTGACGGCATGCGTCAAATTGGGAGGATCAGGGGTGACGCGGACTTCGCTACGCTCCTGGGGAGCAAGTGGTCTGACCGCGGTTTCGAATGCGTCGCGACCCCAACGGGATTCGAACCCGTGTTACCTGCGTGAAAGGCGGGTGTCCTAGGCCTCTGGACGATGGGGTCTTGCGGAGTTGTAGGTGAGCCCAGAAGGTCTCGAACCTTCGACCCTCGGCTTAAAAGGCCGGTGCTCTACCACTGAGCTATGGGCCCTCTGGCGTGCCGCGCAATCTGGATGATCTGAGGCGAGAAAGCAAGCCGACCGGGCGCCGCGGCCCGTGCCCGACGAGGCGTCGGGAGCGCGGAACGCAGCTTACGGGGGATTTTGCGATTATAGTAAGCAATTTCAGCTAGATGAAGTCGTGAGGTCGACCGGAGAAAGTTTGATTTCAGCGACGTGAGTCGGTACCGTACCTTTTGGCACATGGACAAGCGGGAAGCAGTTCGAGTCCCCGTCCGAGTTCCGGCGCATTGCAGGTCGCAGGAGGGGGTCGTGATCGACGGAACGGTCGAGGACCTGTCGCGAACCGGCCTGTTTCTGCGGGCTTCGGAGGTGATGGCGGAGGGGTCGTCGGCGGAGATCCACCTGAACCTGCCGGGGGAGGCCCCGCTGCAGCTGAGCGCCGAGGTCGTGCGGGTGGAGCACACGGAGGAGCGTGCGGGGATGGGGCTGCGGATCGTGCACGACGCGCAGGACTGCCGGCCGCTGGCGAATTTCATCATGCGCCAGCATGCAACGCTGCGCTGAGTCGTAATGGTTTTCCTAGCCGAATCGATGGCTTGGTGGCTTGATAGGCTGCCGCGCATTGTGGCTATGATGGCCGCCTAGTCACTTGCTCCCGCCCGTGCCGCCCCCAGACCCTCGAGGCCCGCGTGGCAAAATGGCCACCCGGCAGGCGTCGCTCGCGCTGCGCGATGCGATGACGGCGGCGGAGCGCGCGATGGCGAGCGCGGCGATCTGTGACGCGGCAAACGCGATGCTCGGGGCGCGATTGTCGCCGGGACAGATCGTGGCGCTGTATGCGGCGAAGGGCAGCGAGGTGGACACGTCGCGGATCGACGCGTTCGCGCGGGCGCGGGGGCTGGAGGTGGCATATCCGCGGGTGAACGGGCGAGCGCGGTTGCTGGCGTTTCATGCGGTGCCGCCCGAGGCGCTGGCGCCGGCGCGGTTCGAGCTGCGCGAGCCGAGCACGGATGCGCCGCGCGTGGCGGTCGAGGATATCGCGGCGTTCGTGGTGCCGGGGCTGGCGTTCGATCGCGCGGGGTGGCGGCTGGGGTGGGGTCGCGGACACTATGATGCGACGCTGGCGGCGGCGCCGCGGGCGCTGCGGATCGGGCTGGCGTACGAGCGGCAGGTGGTGGAGCAGGTGGCGCGCGAGGCGCACGACGTGGCGCTGCACATCATCATCACCGAGGTCGCGACCCACGTGGTCGCGTGAGCCATGGACACGGTCTACTTGCTGATCGCGGTGGCGCTCGGGCTTGCGGGGGGCGCGTGGCTCGGGACCCGGCTCGGCCGGGCGCGCGGCGATGGCGCCGGGGTGCAGCGCGCGGCGGCCGAGGACGCCGACAAGATCCGGGCGGCGGCGCGGGGGGAGATCGAGGCGATCAAGCAGGCGGCGGAGGTCGAGGGCAAGGAGGCGGCGCGCCGGCGCAAGGCCGAGCTCGACGAGGAGCTGCGGGCGCGGCGCACCGAGCTGGCGCGGCGCGAGGACGGGCTGACGCAGCGCGAGCGCGAGGCCGAGAAGACCCGGCGCGAGACGGAGCGGCGCACCGCCGATCTCGACAAGAAAGAGCGGAGCATCGACGGCAAGATCAAGCAGGCGGACTCGTCGATCGAGAAGGCCGAGGCGTCGCAGGTCGAGGCGCGCAAGAAGCTCGAGGAGATCGCAGGGCTGTCCGAGGAGCAGGCGCGCAAGAAGCTCGAGGACGAGGTCCGCAGCCAGGCGCTGACCAGCGCGGCGGCGGAGATCAAGCGGATCGAGGACGACGCGCACAAGGAAGCGACGGCGCGGGCCAAGACGATCGTCGCGACGGCGATCCAGCGGTTCGCGAGCGAGTTCGTGCACGAGCGGACGGTGGCGGTGGTGCCGCTGCCGAGCGACGATCTGAAGGGCCGGCTGATCGGCCGCGAGGGGCGCAACATCCGTGCGCTGGAGGCGGCGACCGGGATCGACATGATCATCGACGACACGGCGGAGTCGATCACGATCTCGTGCTTCAACCCGGTGCGGCGGGAGATCGCGCGGCTGGCGATCTCGGCGCTGGTCGCCGACGGGCGGATCCATCCGACGCGGATCGAGGAGGTGGTGCGCAAGGCGGAGAAGGACGTCGAGAAGGTCTGCAAGGAGGCCGGCGAGCAGGCGGTGTTCGACCTCGGGCTGCACCGGGTGCATCCGGAGCTGGTCAAGTACCTGGGCCGGCTGAAGTTCCGGCAGTCGTACGCGCAGAACGTGCTGATGCACTCGGTGGAGGTCGGCTACCTGTCGGGGCTGATCGCGGCCGAGCTCGGGGCGAACGTGAAGCTCGCGCGGCGCGCGGGGCTGTTGCACGACATCGGCAAGGCGGTCGACCACGAGCACGAGGGGCCGCACGCCGACGTCGGGGCGCAGCTGGCGCGCAAGCACCAGGAGTCGCCGCGGGTGTGCCAGGCGATCGCGGCGCACCACGGCGACGAGGGCGGCACGCAGCCGCAGGCGCTGCTCGACCACATCGTCGCGGCGGCGAACTCGCTGTCGGCGGCGCGGCCGGGCGCGCGGCGCGAGCAGCTGGCGTCGTACATCAAGCGGCTCGACGACCTGGAGGCGATCTGCAAGCGGTTCGGCGGGGTCGAGCGCGCGTATGCGCTGCAGGCGGGCCGCGAGATCCGGGTGATGGTGATGAACGACCAGGTCGACGACGCGCAGGCGATCGTGATGTCGAAGGAGATCGCGCGGGCGATCGAGAACGAGGCGACGTACCCGGGGCAGGTGCGGGTCGTGGTGGTGCGCGAGACGCGGGCCTCGGACTACGCGCGGTGACCGCGACCGGCTAGATCCGCGGCACGCAATAGCACGCGCCGGCCGGCGCGAACTGGAACTCGCCGCCCGGGCAGCGCGGACACACGGCGACGCACATCGGGCGGCATACGCCGTCGATGCACCACCCGCGGCCGTCGTGGCAGGTCGTGTTGGCCGGAAACGGAGCGGGCTGGCACGTCTCGCCGAAGAAGTCGACCGTCCTGGGATCGGTGTTGTCCCGGCAGTTGTCACCCACGACCGCGTCGAGCGGTGGCGCGGCGGCGCCGCCGTCGATGACGGACGGGCGCGAGTCGCTGCAGCCCAGCACCAGCAGCCCCAGCAGGAGCAGCAGGCGCACCGACCGCACGAGCATGCTGCGACGGTAGCTCGCGCTCGCCGGTGCGGCAAGTGAGCGGCCGACGAGCGCGCTCGCCGATCGCGGCGCGGCACGCGAGCACGGCGTGCGAGTGCGCTACAGACCGACCCGGTGGCGCTGCGCGGGTCGAGGCGCTGCGCCGGTCGCGCGGTCCGGTGGAGCGCCGCGCGAGCATCGCGTTCAGCGCCCGGCAGGCGGCGGCTCGACCGGCGCCTGCGCCGGCAGGTGCATCGACAGCTCGGCCTGGTTGCCGCCGATGATGAGCTCGCGCAGCGCGACGAACAGGAGCGCGCGGGTCTCGGACAGCGCCTTGACCCACGGTGCGCGCGGGCTGCTGATCGCGTGCAGCTCGCGGCGGAGCTCGGACGGGCTGTCGATCGTCCGCAGCTGGAGCTCCAGCATGCGGCGATGCTCGTCGTGGAGCGCCCGCAGGGCCTGCAGGTTGGCCTCCAGCAGGTCGCGCAGCTCGAGCGCCTCGGCCCGGGTCGCCGGCACCGGGATCGGGCGCGTGATCGCGCGCGGGCGGGTGCAGGGGCTGGGATGGCAGGAGCTCGTCGACGACCGACCCGAGGTGGCTTGCGTGTGATTCATACCAACAAGATACGCACCAGGCCGGACAACCCTTGTCACGGCAGATAGGTCCGGATATGCTCGAAATCGCTTGTATCATCGGGGTGATCTCAGCCACGTGGCGCGGACGATGCGCGTGCTCGACGAGCTGCGCGGGTTCCGGCGCGGCCGCCGGCTGAGCGAGATCGCGGCGGCGCTCGGCGCGAGCGAGCGGACGGTCCGCCGCGACCTGGGAGACCTGCGCAGCGCCGGGTTCGAGATCGAGAGCCTGGCGATCGACGGGCGGGCGGCGGCGCGGCTGGTCGAGCGCACGTACTCGAGCATCGCGATCACCCGGCGCGAGCGCTACACGCTGCTGGCGATCGCGAGCCTGTTCGACGTGCTGCGCGGCACCCCGCTGTGGGAGGACGTGTCGAGCCTGCAGCGCAAGCTCGAGCAGCGGATGACGCCCGAGGAGCGCGCCGAGCACGCGTCGCTCGGCGATCGGTTCGCGTACGTGCCCGACGGCGGGACCAAGGCGTACGAGGGCAAGGAGGACGTGCTGGACGCGCTGCTGACCGGCGTGCTGTCGCGCCGGGTGGTGCGGTTCGCGTACCGCGATGCCCGCGGCCGCGCGCGCGGCGGCCACCTGGCGCCGTACACGATGCTGCTCTACAAGCACGGGCTGTACGTCGTCGGCTGCCGGCTGCGCGAGCCCGGCGACGGCCGCGCGATCGCGCCGGGGACGCCGATCGCGGTGTACGCGGTCGAGCGGTTCACCGACGCCGATGCGCTGCGCAAGGCGCCGTTCACCGCGCCGCCCGGGTTCCGGATCGGCGAGCTGCTCAACGGCGCGTTCGGCATCCACGTCACCGGCGACGCCGCGCCGCACCGCGTGGTGATCGAGTTCTCCGCCGAGAAGGCGGCGTTCGTGCGCGCCCGGGTGTGGCACCCGACGCAGAGCTTCGAGGAGCTGGCCGATCAGCGGGTGCGGCTGACCTTCACCTGCGCCAGCCTGATCCCGGTAGTGTCTTGGGTGCTCGAGTGGGGGCCGCACGCGCGCGCGATCGAGCCGCCCGAGCTGGTCGCCGAGGTGATCCGCGAGCTCGACGCGGCGCGCCGCGGGTATGGCTAGGAAAACCACCCCGGCGCGGCGCGCGGTCGATCGGCGCGCGGCCGGCACCCGGCGCCGAAGACTGCGCTAGCCTCGGGACATGCGGATCGTGGCGGTGGCCGATACTCACCTGTTCCACCATGACCTCGTGGTCCCGGACGGTGACGTGTTCGTCCACGCCGGCGACATGTGCCGCGGCGGCCACCGGTCGGAGCTCGCGCTGGCGGCGCGCTGGATCGCCGGGCTGCCGCACCGCCACAAGGTGATCGTCGCGGGCAACCACGACTGGGCGTTCGTCCGCGAGCCCGCGGCGGCGCGCGCGATGTTCGCAGGGGCGCACTACCTCGAGGACAGCGAGGTCACGATCGACGGCGTGCGGTTCTACGGGTCGCCGTGGCAGCCGGCGTTCAACGACTGGGCGTTCAACCTGCCGCGCGGCCCGGTGATCGCCGCGGTGTGGGCCCGGATCCCGCGCGGCGTGGATGTCCTGATCACCCACGGGCCTCCCGATGGCATCGGCGATCGCACGTCGGTCGTGGGTCGCGCGGGGTGCGCCGATCTGCTCGCCCGGGTCGTCGAGGTCGCGCCGCGGCTCCACCTGTTCGGCCACATCCACCAGGACGGCGGGGTGTGGCGGCACGGCGCCACGCTGTTCGCCAACGTCACGACCTGGGAGTGCGAGCGCGCGCCGACGGTGTTCGAGCTCGACGCCGATCGGGTCACCGCGGTCGACGTGCCGCCGCACGGCCGGAGCGACGCCGCGTGGCCCGCGTGACCGGACGGCGCGGTCAGCCGGGCGCGCGCCACGCCGCCGCGGGCGAGTCGTAGAAGAACCGCTCGCGGAAGTGGCAGCCTCGCCGCGCCGCGGCTCGCCGGCGGCGGTAAAACACGGGCATGGAATACACCAAGCTCGGCGCCACCGGTCTGGAGGTCTCGCGGATCTGCCTGGGCTGCATGTCGTTCGGCGCTCCCGATCGCGGCAACCACACGTGGACGCTGCCCGAGGAGCACAGCCGGCCGCTGATCAAGCAGGCGCTCGACCTCGGGATCAACTTCCTCGACACCGCGAACGTGTACTCCGACGGTCACTCCGAGGAGATCGTCGGCCGCGCGCTCAAGGACTTCGTCAGGCGCGACGACGTCGTGCTCGCGACCAAGGTCTACAGCCGGATGCGCAAGGGTCCCAACGGCGCGGGGCTGTCGCGCAAGGCGATCCTGTCGGAGATCGATCACAGCCTGCGCCGGCTCGGCACCGAGTACGTCGACCTGTACCAGATCCACCGCTGGGACGCGATCACGCCGATCGAGGAGACGCTCGACGCGCTGCACGACGTGGTCAAGGCGGGCAAGGCGCGCTACCTCGGGGCGTCGTCGATGGCGGCGTGGCAGTTCACCAAGGCGCTGTACACGTCGCGGCTGCGCGGCGCGAGCGAGTTCGTCAGCATGCAGAATCACCTGAATCTGATGTACCGCGAGGAGGAGCGCGAGATGCTGCCGGTGTGCCTCGACCAGCGGGTCGCGGTGCTGCCGTGGAGCCCGCTGGCGCGCGGCCGGCTGGCGCGCGACCCCGGGGCGGCGACGCCGCGCACCGCCGGCGATGCGTTCGCGGGCCGGCTGTACGATCCGACCGCCGACGCCGACCGCGCGATCGTCGACGCCGTCGGCGCGATCGCCCGCGAGCGCGGGGTGCCGCGCGCCCAGGTCGCGATGGCGTGGCTGGTGCAGAAGCCGGGCGTGACCTCGCCGATCGTCGGCGCGGTGAAGCCGCACCACCTGACCGACGCGGTGGCGGCGCTCGAGCTCAAGCTGACCGACGCCGAGATCCGCCGGCTCGAGGAGCCGTACCGGCCGCACGCGGTGGCCGGGATCTCGGTCGGCCGGTGACGCCGCGTCCGGCGCGTCACTGCAGGTAGCTGGCGATCGCGTGGACCAGCTCGGGCGTGACGTGCGCGGCGCTGGTCTTGCCGCCGCGCTGGAGCTGGACGCCGAGCGTGATCGGCACGGTGCCGTGCGAGGTGACGACGCCGAACGCGATCACGAACAGGCTGTCGTCGGGCGGGGTCTTGCCGCACGTGAGCTGGGTGGCCGGCGGGTGGCGTTCGTTCCATATCTGGCACGCCGCGTCCTTGTGCGCGATGTCGGCGAGCGAGTCGGTGGTGCCGGTCTTGGCCCCGTAGATGGCGATCTTGGGATCGGCGAGCAGCGCGGCGAGCTCGGCGTGGGCGGTGCCGGCGGCCTGGACCACCGCGCACAGGCCGCCGTCGGCGCCGAGCACGGTGTTGGCACGGCCGTCGGCCTTGGCGCACGACCACGCCGGAGTGACGCCGACCGCCGGCGCCGGGAACCACGAGGCGGCGAGCCGCGGCGCGCCCGGCGTCGCGCCCGAGCCCGGCGCCGAATCGTAGATCACGCGGCCGAACGCGTCGGTGAGCTGGGCGAGCGAGCCGACCGGGTGAACGCCCGCGCCGCGCAACAGCTGGAAGTACTCGCGGATCGGGATCCGGGTCTGCGCCGGCCGGTCGTCGGCGTAGACGTCGAGCCGGTCGGGGCCGAGCGCGACCAGGTAGCGCAGGTCGCGGCCGGCGCCGGCGATCGGCAGCGCGCGGGCCGCGCACACGTCGGCACGGTCGGCGGCGGCCTCGCAGTGCGCGCGATCGCCCAGCGTGCACAGCGGCCGGCCGAGCAGCGCCTCGACGTGCGACCACAGCGGCGTGCGGCGCAGGCCGTCGAGCGCGACGTGGTGACCGTCGACGATCGCGCCCCGGTCGTCGGCGATCTGCAGCGGCGAGCTGGTCGGCCAGGTCGCGAGGTCGGTGGCGGCGATGTCGGCGAGCGTCACCGCCTCGCCCTTGACCGTGAAGCTGCCCGCCGGCAGGCCGAGGCCGATCACGCCGAGCGCGGCCTGGTACCAGTTGGGCGACCGCGCGAGGTAGTCGTGGAGGTCGGCCGTGCTCGGCGGCTCGGCGAGCGAGGCCGGCGGGCAGTGGCCGAGCAGCGGATCGACCGGGGTGCCGCGGTGCTGCTTGCAGCCGGTGGCGTGGCCCTCGGCGGTGAGCGATAGCGTCGCCAGCTGCTGCGGGAACGCCTGCTCGGCGGCGCGCGCGACGATCGGCTTGAACGTCGAGCCGACCGCGATCGGCAGGTTCCACTCGACGCGCTCGGCGTCGGACTCGCCGCGCGCCTCGCGCAGCCGGATCAGCGCGGCCTCGGCGGCGGCGTCGGCCGGCGCGTAGGCCAGGGGGCCGCGGCCGGGCACGGCGTTGCCCTGCGCGAGCAGCTCGCCGGTGTCGCCGCGCAGCACGACGTAGGCGACCCGGGTCGGCGTGATGGCCTTGCCGGTGTGCGGCTTCGGATCGGCGATCACGCGCTCGGCGATCGCGCGGAGCTGCGCGGCGAGCTCGGGCTGGAGCGCGACGCGGCACTCGATCACGCCGTCGAGCGGGCTCGGCGAGCACACGCGGTCGCGCGCGATCGCCGGCGGCGCCAGCGTGCCGCACACGGGCGCGGTCGACGCCGCCGGGGCGTGCCCCTGGTCATGGCTCGATTCGCGGCCCTGGCGGGCGAGCGCGGCGTGGATCCAGCCGTCGAGGCCGAGCGAGTGCTCGACGTCGAACGGGTTGACCCAGCCGAGCTCGGGCAGCGCGGCGCCGTGGGGATAGACCCGGCGCGCGCGATCGCCGATCGAGGCGGTGTCGTCGGCGAGCAGGGTGTCGACCGCGGGCGGCGAGCCGGACCACTCGCGCGGCGGGCGGAACAGCGCGACCCGGCGGTGCTCGGCGGGGCCCGCCGCGATCAGCGTCACCCGGTCGAGCAGCACGTCGGCGCCGTGCGCCATGCGGCGCCACACCGGCGGCTGGCCGGGCTCGGCGACGAACAGCTCGGCGCTGCCGTGCAGCATCGCGCCGCGCGGCGCGGGCCGGATGTCGAGCGCGACGTCGCCGGCGATCGCGACCCGGCTCGCGGGGGTCGGGCCCGCCGACAGGCGCGCGAGCTCGACCGCGGGCGCGCCCGGCCGCAGCCGCACGACGCGGGTCCCGGCGACCAGCTCGCCGACGTCGCCGGCGGCGGCGCCCATCGCCTCGCCGACCACGCGGATCCGCGCGGCGCGCACGGCGCGCACCGGGGCGCGCATCGCGGCGATCAGGTCCTGCGATAGCGCGACGCTGCACGTGCCGCGGAACCCCGCGCCGGCGCGCTCGGCGCGCAGCCGGATCGCCGGGATGCCGGCGCGCAGCGTGGCGGCGCACGCCTCGCCGTCCGCCGCCAGGGCCCAGCGCCCGGCGCGCCCGCGGCACGCGCCGAGCTGGCCGAGCCCCGCGACCAGCAGCGGCCGATCGCGCAGCCAGCCGGCGGCGAGCTCGCGCTCGAACCGCGCGGTGGCGTCGTCGCGCGGCGTCCCGGGCACGGCGAGCGGCACGACGTCGTCGAGCGCCGCCGCATCCCGGCTCGCCCACGGGCACGCGATCGTCGCCGCGTAGTGCAGCGCGGTGTCGATCCGGTCGTCCTCGGCCGCGGCCCGGCCGAGCGCGGCGGCCCCGGCGCGCGCCACGACGATCACCGCGGCGGCCGCGGCGACCCCGAGCGCGGCGAGCACGATCGCGCGGGCGCGGACCAGCCGCGCGGTCCGCCGCACCCGCTCGTCGTCGGTGGCGTCGTCGCCGCACAGCAGGCACCACACCGCCCCGATCACGAACAGCCACAGGTCGGCCGGACTGTTGATGCCCAGCCCCGGCCAGCTGATCCCGGTCAGCGGCAGCACGCCGAGCGCGGCGAGCGGCTGGTAGACCGCGAGCCCACCGGCGACCGCGGTGATCAGCCAGCGCGCGCGGTGCTGCCCGCTGGCGTGGCGCAGCCGCAGGCTGGCGATCGCCCCGGCGCCGACCGCGATCGCCAGCAGCAGGCCGATCGTCTGGGTCAGACCGCCGATCCCGGTCTCGCGCGCGATCAGCACCGGCAGG
>DATAPF010000121.1:0-13694 GCA_036265355.1 Kofleriaceae bacterium
CGGCGCCGCCGTGCGCGCGGATCGTCGCGACGCTCGCGTTCGCCGCTGCGTCCGAAGACCTGGCGAAGACGCGCGCGTTGATGACCAGCGCGATCGGGCTGGCCGAGCAATGCGGCGACGAGCGCGTCCGCGCCGACCTGCTGATCCAGGACAGCCCGTATCACTGGTACGTGCCCACCCTGAACCACCCCGGTGACAGCGCGATCGAGCGGGCGCAGAGCGCGGCGGCCCACGTGATGCAGCCGGATGTCGCGGCGGCGCTCGCGGAGCAGCGGGTGCGGATCGACCGTCAGCTCGGCCGCTGGGACGAGGCGCTGCGGATGGCCGACGCCGCGGTCGCGGGCTACCGCGGGCGCGGCCTGCAGATCCGGCAGCTGCGCGCCGCGATCTTGCGCGACTCGATGCGGATCCTGCGCGCCGAGCCGGCCGACCTGGCCGCGGTCGGCCGCGACGTCCCGATCTGGCGGCCGCTCGCCGCTGCCGCTCACCAGGTCGAGCTGGTGCGCCAGCTCGACGTGCTGACCGCGGTGGCGCGGCTCCGTCTCGGCGAGGTCGACGCCCGCGGCGAGCTGCTGCGGCTGTGGCGCGCCCAGCCCCGCACCGCGCCGCCCGCCGGGGCGCGCCGGATCACCGGCGTGGTGGTGGACACGCAGGGCCGCCGCGTCGCCGGCGCCACCGTGGCGGCGTCGACGCTGCTGCAAGCCAGCTCGGCGGGCATCGCCGTACCGGCGCTGTTCACCGACGACATGTCCACCGACGAACGGTTCGTGGACCCAGCGCTGCGCATCGTCACCACCGATGCCGACGGACGGTTCGTGATCGAGGACGCTCCACCGGCCGGAGCGCTCGCGGCCGAGCTCGCCGATCGACGCTCGATGCCCGCGATGATCGCCGATCGTGTCACGCTCACGCTCGAGCCGACGCGGAGCATCACGGGCCACATCGACCTCGGGCAGGCCCCGTACACGCGCGCTGTCCTCGGGTGCGCTCGGGCCGGGAGCTACGCGTTCGTGCTGAGCGCGCCGATCGCGCCGGACGGCTCGTTCGTGATCACCGGCGCTCCGCCCCATGCGCTCCAGCTCGGGCTCAGGATCCCGATGGAAAACGTGCTCACCACCCGCGTCGAGCACCGCACGATCCCGCCGGGCGACGCCCCGGTCACCGGGGTCCGGTTCGACGCAGTGGCCTCGGACCGGACCGTCGATGTCCTCATCCGCAGCCCGATCACGACGCCGCTGCAGGGCGCAACGGTGATCATGTTCCCTGGCAAGCGGACGATCCGGATCGCCAGCGACCTCGGGCGACTGCAACCGGCGTGGTCGATGTACCACCTGATGGCGATGCCGGTCATCGGCAATCACGCGCCGCGCGCCGTGCTCGACCGCCTCCGCAGCGGCGATCTCCTGGCGCAGTTCCCGCACGTCGATCCGGGCGAGCTCACGGTCTGCGCGATCAGCTGGATCGGGGATCCCCTCGACAAGGACACGAGCCGGCGCCTGTACGCGCACTTCGCGCAGGCGCCCGTTGGCTGCGCGCATCTCGGCCCCCACGACGTCCTGGCCGAGATCGAGGCCCCTCCGCAGCCGCGCTTTTGATCGGGTCCGTTGCTACCGCTGCCGGCGCCGAGCGCCCAGGCGGGCCAGCAGCTCGTGTCCATGCACGGGATACCCTTGCTGCTCGGCGAGCTCGAGCGCTGCGGCGACGTTGGGGATGTCGGCGAGCTCGGCCTGCCCGTACGGCCACACCTTGTGCCTGGCCATGACCCGCAGCCGGACGGGGGAGCTGTTGAACAGCTCGACGCTCTCCACCGCGGCGCGCGCCAGTGCGGGCTTGTCGCCCCAGCGGATCGCGTGTTCGCCGATGGTGAGTGGGCCGAACTGCGCGATGCCATGGCGGGCGAACCCGGTCTGCACCGGCAGCGTCAGCCGCGGATGGATGCGCTCGAGGATCAGCGCGATCGCGACCTCGACGCCGCGGAACCGCCAGTTGAACGCGACCCGCTTGTGCTCGCCGAGCAGCACCATGCCGAACCGGAACCGATGATCACCGCGATAGCCGCGGCGGGCGTCGCTGGCCATCAGCAGCACATCGACCCAGCGGACCAGGTACAGCACCTCGAGCCGCGCGCCGCGGATCTCGATCTTCAGGCGGTAGTCGCGAACCTCGTCCCACGCGATCGACGCGGCCGACCGCGCGAAGCGCCGGGTCACGCCGGTGTCATCGACGACCAGCCGCCCGAACCCGATGTCGGAGCGGCGTAGCTCGAGCGCAACCACACCCCGAGTCTAGCGTGAAGACGGCATCACGGCGGCTCCAGCCGGGCGACCTCTCCGATCTCCAGCGCGATATAGAGGGCGCCGTCCGGTCCCAGCGTGAGGCCGTGCGGTTCCGAGGAGGCGTTCGGCAAGTCGTACTCCTCGATGTGCCCATCGAGGGTGATGGACCCGACACGGCCCGTGCCCCATTCGGTAAACCAGCACATACCGGTCGCCACGTCGGCCATGATCGCGTGAGGTCGGCAGGCACGGTCGGGGAGAGGGAACTCCTCGATCCGGCCGTCCGTGCTGATCCGGCCGATCTGTCCGGCACCGATCTCCACGAACCACAACGCGTCGTCCGTGCCGCGCGTGATGCCGACCGGCGCCGCATGCTCCGTGGGGAGGGGGTGGATCGCGAGTTCTCCACCGAAGCCGATGCGGCCGACGGCGTTCGCCTGGTTCAGGGTGAACCACAGCGCGTCATCGGGGCCCGGGGTGATGGCCGATGGGAAGGCGCCGCTGATCGGCAGCCGGAACTCGGTCACCCGTGCATCGGTGGTGATGCGGCCGATCTGGTCGGTATGCATCTGCGTGAACCACAGCGCGCCATCGGAAGCGAGCGCTATCCCGAACGGACCGCTGCCCGGCGTCGGGATCGGGAACGAGGACGCCTGCCCGGTCACCGTGATCCGTCCGATCCGGTGGTCCTGGCTGCGGGTGAACCACAGGGCTCCATCAGGACCCGCCGTGATGACCGCCGGCCCGCAGGATACGGAATCGAGCGGATAGCGGTCGAGTCGGCCGTCGGCCGCGAGGCGGGCGATCTCACCCGAATGGATGAGGGTGAGCCACAACGCGTTGTCCGGGCCGGTCGCGATCGCATAGGGGCCCGACGCGAGGTCGGAAACGGGTATCTGCCGGATCGATGCGGCACGGTGAGACACCGGAACCTCCTGGTGTTCCTGATGGTCCGAGGATTCTCGGTGGGCAACGACGTCGCGTTGCAGTCAAGCTGCACCGGGAGCGGGCGTGTGGCCAGCGCGCAACGCTTCGGATCGCGTGAGACGCATACCAGCAAGCCACGCTCGCCATGCCATGCTGGCGCGGTGAACCCCGACTGGGACCTGTACGAGCCGCTGCTCTCGACCGCGCTCGGCATCGCCGCGGACGAGTCGCCGCCGGACTGGCGCGGTGTGTTCCAGCCGACCTTTCACGAAGACGCCAGCATCACCATTCGCGGACGAGACTTGATCGTCGCGCAGCTGCGGCCGGGCGTGCGCGCCCAGATCATGGCGTTGATCGGCGTGCGCGGCGTGACCGGTCGTGTGGATGGCGACGATCGGGTCGAGGCGCGAGCGACCATCCCCGACGCGCTGTTCGGGAAATTCGAACACACCATGAAGCAGATCGATCCGGCGACGCTCGACAGCTCGATGCACGCGGCGCGCGACGGAATCGTCCTGGTCGGACAGGTCGGCCGGCATCGATTTCGCGCGTCGAGCCCGACGCGTGCGGCAGCGCCGAGGCATCACGCGTTCTTCGTCGCGCTGCTCCAGCTCGCGGCCGGGGTCCTGCCCGACCGTCCGCTGCTGGACGAGTTGGGCCGCTATCTCGACTGAACGCCCGCCGCGCGCGGGCGCTGCGCTTTCAGGGCAGCGGCAGGTCGGGCTGGCGCATCCACGATGCTGCACGGCGCGGGCGCGCGACAGCTCTCCGGCGGGCCGAGGTAGCTGTCCTGGAGTCCGCCGGTATCGACCACGAACTTCTGCACGATGGCCGTGGGATCGACGACCCAGTACTTCAGCACGTGGGGGTTGGGGCCCGAGACCTGGTGAGTCGTCGGGATGCGAATGATGTTGTCGGCGGACTTCCACTCCCACGGCTTGTTGCCATTCCCGCTGTTCGCCTGCGGGTCGATCGCGAGCCGCTGCGTCGCGTTGATCACCTGCGGCGCCTCGCCGTCGATCGACACCGCGAACAGCAGCCCGTCCTGATCGCCGCTCGCGATTCGCACGCTGTTGCGCGGCGACAGGTAGGTCCAGACCTCGACGGACCGATCGCCCTCGTCGAGCAGGTACATCTGGTACTCGAGGTGAGGCGCGTTGCGGCCGGGCGTCTGCAGCGCCGCGTTGCGCGGCTCCACAGTCATGCCACTGCCGGTCCTGCCGATGTCCGGAATCCGGAGCCACGACACGCCGTTGCCCGTGATCGCGCTCGTGTAATGCTCGGCCTCCATCGCGACGTGGCCGTTCGCCTCGACGAAGCCATTCAGCGCCTCCCAGCCCGGGGTCGTGTCCTGGGCCAGCACGGGCCGGTTGTCGAGCACGGCCTGGACCACGACCTGGCTGCCCTCGCTGCCGGTGATCGTGATCGGGACCGTCGTCCGGCCGCCGGGCGCCATCGCCCAGTCGACCTGGAGCGCGAGCCGCAGCTCCTTGGCGACGGTCGCAGTCTTCGGGGTCACGGTCAGCACGCCGGCGAACGAATCGGGCACCGAGACCGCGACGTCGAACGGCGCAGCGCCGCGATCGAACACGTCGATGTACTGTGCGCTCTGGCTCTGGTACGGGCTGAACACGGGCAGCACCGCCGGGGTCGTGGCGCCGCCGGGCCACCACCGAGTCGACCCGTCGATCGCCACGCCCATGCTCGCTGCATCGGGCACGGTGATCTGGCGCAGCTCGGGCCAGATGAAGTCGGGCGCCGCCCAGAACCCGATCTCGGGTTCCTGCCACGGCGAGTCCTTGCCGTATCCGAGATGCGGCTGGCTGGCCCAGCCGGTGCACGGCGCCTGGTCCGGCGTGCACGCCCAGCGGCCCCCCGCGATGGTCTGGTTGTAGAAGTCGTTCATCGCCTGATCATCCTGGAACCGCGCGATCGCGGTCGCCGCCAGATCGTTGGTCGCGGCACGGCCCTGGTCGGCGTAGAGCGATCCGGTGAACTGCGCGAGGCGCAGCGCATGGAGGTTGGCGGTCGCCTTCACCTTGTAGAGCACCAGCTCGTGATACGGATCGCGGTAGAGACTCGGGAGTGTGCTGCCGACCTGGTCGGCATCGGCCGCGAGCTGCTGCCAGTCGGCCGCGATCCGCTGATGCTCGGCGTAGTCGACGACGCTGAACGGGTCGGCGTCGCTGTACACCAGCGCCGTGTCCGGATCCGTCGCGAGGTCCGCGGCGCGGTTCCAGGTGGTCAGCCGGTTCAGCAGCTCCGGCTTGCGGTCGGACTGCAGGAGCTGGTAGCGGTGGAGCACGTCGGCGATCGCCGCCGCGTGCTCGGGACCGAACTGCTCGGCGACCCAGCGCTGCGTCCACTCGCCGAGCCGGGTCACCGGCCAGCGGCCCGGAGACCAGGCGTAGTCGAGGAAGAACTCGGTCGGGAGCTCTGCGTCCTTGAGATCGCCGACGTTGACGACCCACAGGCGGTCGACGCCATAGCTGTACGCCAGGTCGAGCTGCTCCCAGGTGTTGGCCGGCAGGGTGGTGTCCACCCACTTGTAATTGCGTGGAGTTCCGACGTAGTCGAAATGGTAGTAGATGCCGTACCCGGCGAACCGCTCCGGATCCTTGGTCTGATCCGGCAGCTTGCGCATGTTGCCCCAGTTGTCGTCCGCCCACACGAGGGTGATGTCATCGGGGACCTTGATGCCGTCCGGGCGCAGGTACCAGTCCTGGACCTCCTTGTACAGTGTCCACACCTTGGGGATGCTGCGCGTGTCGCCGCCGAAGATGTCGGCGAGCATCTGCTGCTGGGTCGCGATCAGGTCCTGGATCAGCGGAACCCCATCCTCGGGAGGGAGCGAGACGTCTCCCGGGCCGCGCATGCCCATGGTGACCACGCCCTCGATGTTCTGATCCCTCATCCGCTGCGCACCGTCCCGCATGTAGGCGGTCACCGCCGCGCGGTTGGTGCTGAACCGCCAGTCTCCGGTTCCGCCGTACGCCATCGGATGGCGGTTCCACTCCTCGATCCCCCGCATCATCGGCGCCTCGTGCGACGTCCCCATCACGATGCCGTACTGCGTCGCGACTGCGTGGCTCTGCGGATCGTCCTCGGCAAACGCGCGCCCCCACACGGCGGGCCACAGGTAGTTGGCGCGCAGCCGGAGCAGGGTCTCGAACACCCGCGCATAGAGTGCGCTGTTGAAGCCGCCCGGGAACCCGGGCGCCTTGCCCGGTCCGAAGTGCGCCGGTCCCCAGCCGCCCAGCTGGGGATTCTCGTCATTGATGAAGACACCGCGATACTTCACCGCGGGAGTTCCCAGCGTGTAACGCGCAGCGGTCACGTACAGCGCGTCGTGGCGCTGGGGCGGGACATCATCCCAGAAGTACCAGGGCGACACCCCGATCTGGCGGGAGATCTCGTATACACCATAGATGGTGCCTCGCTGATCACTCCCGGCGATCACCAGCGCACGGGACAGCCCGGCCATCGGCGCGTCGACCACCTGGATCACGAACGTCTCCCATCGCCCCGCGACGTCGTGCACGTCGAGCTTTCCAGCGCTGACCAGCTGATCGATCAGCGGGCTCTTGCCCAGCGTGCCGATCAGCACGGCCTGGGGCGCGCTCGCCGGGGGCGCGTCGTCGACGACCAGCGGTGTGACCTGCGTGACGCGCGCGATGTCGTCCCGGAGATCGCCGACCACGCGGACGACGCCGGCGAAGTCCGCCGCGCTCACGACCAGCGGTGGCGCGGCGCCGCTCTCGGTGAGCGTGAACGCTCCGTCGGTCGGGCTGGTGGCGATCAGCGGACCGGGCTCGATCACGTCGCCCGCGCCCGGGTGGTGATGCCACGGATCGATCACCGGCGGGGTGGGCATCCCCGGCGCATCCGGTTGTCCCGAGTCGAGGCCCAGGCCCGGGGTGTGGCTGGTCTGTCCGCAGCCGAACATCGCGGCGCTCCCGAGCGCCATCGTCATGATTGCCAACGATTTACCGGGCGGTATGGACATCATTCTCATTCTCCTGTCGCGCGCCGGCGCGACCTTCATTGTTCGTGAGAACAGTGAGTGAAACGACATGGTCTGTCGGCCACGACGTCGCAATGTCACATCTCCTCGTCAACCGGATGCCGGCGGTACGTCACTGGCCTGGCGGTCGTCCGACGCGTGGTTGCGGGCTGGACGGTCGCGCGCGCGACGACACTCTGGCACCGTCGCGCGGTGCGAGGCAAGCCTCCTGTCGAGTGCTGTTACTCGAACCAGGACTTGGTATTCACTGTTACTCGTTTCTGACCTGCCCGAGTACTCTCGATCATCTGACGTCACCCGACTTACAGGGATCGATCCGTGCGCTGGAACGCACGGCCTTGAGACTGTAGTTTCACGAACGATTCGCGATTTCTCGCGGCCGTCCGACGGAGCTGGGTTATCTTCACAGCGCCCGCACACAAGGAGACACACGATGAGGCGATACTGGTCCGTGATCACATACGTGATCGCCGGTGCATTGCTGGTTGCCGGTCCGGGTGGACAGGCGCGAATCGCGGCGGCGGAGCCCGCCGGCCGCTGGGCCGATACCTGGGTCGCGATGCCGCAGCTGACCGAGCCCGGGAATCTGCCACCTCCGCCGTTCATCACCAGCACCGGCGTGTTCCTCGACAGCACGCTCCGGCAAACGCTGCACGTCACGGTGGGCGGCAGCGCCGTCCGGGTGCGATTCTCGAACGCGTTCGGCGACACCGCGCTCGTCATCACCGCCGCGCACCTCGCGCTCCCGGCCGACGGAGCCGTCGGCGGCAGTGCGATCCGCGTGGGCAGCGACCAGACGCTGACGTTTCAGGGTCGGACCGCGGTGACCATCCCCGCGGGCGCGCAGGCGGTCTCCGATCCGATCGGGCTGGCGGTCGCTCCGGCGGAGAACCTCGCCGTGACGATCTTCCTGGCGCAGGGCCAGCCGTCGCTCAACATCACGTCGCACCCCGGGTCGCGGACCACCACGTATATCGTGGCTGGAAACCACGTCACCGATCTCGATCTGGCCAATGCCACCCAGGTCGCCCACTGGTACTTTCTCAGCGGCGTCGAGGTGACGACCGACCCGGCCACGTTCGGCGCGGTCATGCTGGGCGACTCGCTCACCGACGGCCGCGGCTCGACGACCAACCAGAACGACCGCTGGCCCGATCAGCTGGCGGCCCGCCTGCGCGCACGTCGCAGCACCCACAGCGTCGCGGTGCTGAACCAGGCCGCGGGCGGCAACCGGATCCTCAACGATGGTCTCGGCCCCAACCTGCTGGCGCGGCTCGACCGCGACCTGCTCGCACACAGCGGCGTTCGCTGGACGATCGTGTTCGAGGGCATCAACGACATCGGCACCGCAGACGCGACCGAGGACGCCCAGCGCGCCGTCGGCGACGAGCTGATCCGCGCCTACGAGCAGATCATCGTCCGGGCGCACGACCGCGGCATCGCGGTGTACGGCGCGACGCTGACGCCGATGCAGGGATCGATCTACACCGACGCCGGGGGCCTGCGCGAGGCGACGCGCCAGGCCATCAACCACTGGATCCGGACGAGCGGCCGGTTCGACGCGGTCATCGACTTCGACCGCGCGGCGCGCGACCCTCAGATGCCCACGATCATCGCGCCGGCGTTCGATTCCGGCGACCACCTGCACCTGACCCCCGCTGGCTACCAGGTGCTCGCCGAGGCGGTCGACCTCGGCCTGTTCCGCGTGCGCCCCGACGGCAGACCGCTGCTCGACCGCGATGATCGCGAGCTCGGCGAGCCGTAGCCGGCAGCCGCGTTGTCCCACAGTGGCCGCGCTGACGATGGCGCGATCGGCCCCACTGCTTGAACGACAAGTTGGTGGTCACCACCGTGGATCGCTTCTCTGCCGACGGTGGCGATCGGGCGGGTCGAGGACTTGGTGCGCACCCGCTCGGTCGTTCTCCCGGCAGGGCGCGAATTGCGGCATACTCGCGGCGGCGTCCGGGGAAGCGGAGCAGTCGATCGAACCGGCGCCTCACCATCAGCGACACAGGGGGGATCGATGAAGCAGCTCGTCCATGCGACTATTGCGCTCGCGCTGGTGTCCGGGTGCACGATCAGGCACTACGTGGCAGAGGATTATCCACAATACTTGATCAACAACCAGGGTGAATCGCACCTGCCCACCGCGGCGCCGTCGAGCTATGCGATCGCGCCGGGCACGCGCTCGCACTCCTACGAGTTCCGCTCCGGCACCGCCGGCTACGCCAACCTGTGGATCGTGCAGTTCGGCCAGATGCTCGATTCGTCGCTGCAGTCGCGCGACGTGCAGGCCGCGTTCGGCCGGCTGACCGCCGGTGCCGAGGATCCGCGCGGCGGTCTCCTGGTGTTCGACCTGCAGAGCTACGAGTTCTCGGATATGGGCGCGCACGTCGCGCTGCGGGTCACTCACCGGCGCGGCGGCGCAGACGTGTTCACCAAGGTCTACGTCTCCGGCGGTAGCACGCAGCGCGGCAAGGTGTTCTGGGGCGGCGTGTTCGCGATGAAGAACGCGGTCCAGGAGTCGACCAAGCAGGCGATCGACGACATCCTGCGCCAGCTGATCGCGGACATCAACGCCCCGCCGCAGTCACCGCCGCAGTCATCGCCTCAGTCATCGCCTCAGGCCCGGGCCGACCGCCGGGGCCAGGCGATCCCGTTCGGGCACGCAGTGACCGGTGCGATCATCGCCGGCGTCGAAACGCTGGCCGCGCGATGAGCTTCATGACGAGAAGCAGAAGCGCTGCGCCGCAGAATGCGACGAAGATCAGGCCCGTGTAGCCTCCGAACGGCACACGCCAATGCTCGGCGCGAAAGATCATGCCGCCGATGAAGGCGCCCACGATCCCAACGACGATGTCGGTCACCATGCCTGAGCCGCCACCGCGGACCACCTGGGAAGCGAGCCAGCCGGCGATCAGTCCGACGAGAAGCCAGATGATTACGATTTCCAGCGTCATGGTCCCTATCTCGTGCATATCCCGAGCCAGGGCCCGGTCACAGGCTACGCAAGAATCCTCTGCAGGATGCTACCTTTCATCGGTGCAATTCGCATTGGGCGGCGACGTCGCGCGCGCTGGCGCTCACCGTGATGCCACGCTGTGCTCATTCCGGCCATGACCAGAGCATCGTCGCGGTAGGTCGGCGCAGCTCGGCAGGCGCGCGCAGGCGGCGTCGACCAGGTCGCCCGGCCGGAGAGGATGGACGCGGACGCGCACTTCGGTGCCGGTCGCCCTCGATGAGCTCGACAGCCGCAACAACCCACATGGCTGCGATCTGCGTCAGGTCAGATCGATGCGCCGCGTGGCGGAAGCGCCGGTCCACATGGCGGCGCTGGGCGTGGCGGTGCCGAGCTGGAGCCATACGCCGCCCTCACCCGGCCCGGCTCGCTGCGCAGATGGCCATCGCTGCACATCTGCAGGTGCACGGCGAGTTCGTGCTCGCCCCCGGCAACGCGGCGGCGGGCTTGGTGGACACGACCGACAGCGACGTCGAGCGCTGGACACGCTGGTTCGAGGTCGACGCCCAGGTGCGCCGCAAGTAGACGGCTGAGCGCGCAGGTCGGAGCGACGAGGACGTGATCGCGGCGATGACACGCCCGCGGCAGGGCGGGCGGAGCGGGACCTCCCGGCGCTCATGGTGTCGACGTCGCGCTGGCTCGGGTCGCGGTAACTTGGGTCGCGGTAGCTTGGGTCGGGGTAGCCTGGGTCGCGGTAGCTTGGGTCGGGGGAGCTGGGGTCGGGGGCTGGCGGTAGGTCTCCAGCTCGGCGCCGGCGGCGTCGCGGGCGATCATCACCTCCCAGGGGACGGGCGCCGACCAGACGGCGACGAAGAAGCTCGCTCGCGGATCTCCGGTATCGATGATCTGGACGGGCAGGCCGGTGCCGTCGCCGAGCCGCACCTCGATGGTGGCGGTCTGCTTCGAGACCACTCCGTCGATCCTGAGCATGAGCGGGGTCCCTTGCCCCTGGTGCTCGCCCCAGCGGACGCTGCCGAAGTGGCCCAGTTTCTTCCAGCCCAGGTCCGCGAAAGGGAGCGCCCCCCCGCCCCCGCCTCCGCCTCCGCCTCCGGTGCTGGTCTGCCAGAAGGTCGACACGCGGCGCGCGCTGATGCGTCCGCGCAGGGACCAGGGGTGGCCTGCCTCGGTGCCGGAGGCGATCACCGGACCGAATGTCTGCTCCAGGTCGCGGAGTGGATGGGTCCCTTGCGCCGCGACGGCTCCAAGGTGGCCGCGCGGCGCCGACGTCCTGTGCTCGACGGTCCCGGTGCTGATCGGGGTCCCGGTGCTGACCGGGGTCCCGGTGCTGACCGGAGTCTGTGGGGCTGGCTCGCGACAGGCCACGCCGGCAATCACCGCCACAACCAGAATCGTTCTCAATCCCACGACGCTAACCCCGCCCGCGCCTGCCCGCAACGCGCGCGAAGACGACGCCATCGCGGCCATGACGTATCCGAGGTAGGCGGCGGGGCTAGCGTCCCCGCCGTGCCGTCACCACGCGAGCCGCAGGCACGCGGTTGCGATTCTCCGGCCACCGGCCACCGGTGGCCATGACAACAAGCCCTGCCAAGACCACCGGCAAGAGGAGCCACACCATGGGCGCGAGTATAGCTCGGCGCCGGGTGCGCAGCGGGTAGGCGGTCCATCTACCATCCGCGCCGTGTAGCACAACGGAATCATCGCCATCATGTTCATCGTCGGCTGCGCCACGGGCGGCGTCGCCGCGCAGCTGGTTGTCCCGCCGGTCCGCGCCGGCACCGCGCCGACGCGGTGGGAGTACCAGTGCCCGGTCGTGGACAAGGCTGTGGTGACGTCCACCGTGAACCGGCTTGGCGCAGAAGGCTGGGAGCTCGTGAGCACAGCGCGGACGGGGTGGCGCGAAGAGATCATCTCCTGCGCCAAGCGCGCGCTGCCCTGACTGCCGCTACGCCTTGACCTCCGACGCGTACGCCTCGAAGTACCTGCGAGCCAGCTCCTCGATCGGCGGCCGACCGCCTCGCGATGCACGCCATCCGCATCGACATCGCCGGCCCGAGCTATCGGCAGCACGTCGCCAAGAGCCGCGCCGAGCGCGCGCCGGCGACCCGAGCTCGACTACAGGGTCGCTGCGAACGCGGACGGTCGGGCCGGCTCTTCGGATCCCGCCGTCAAAGCCCAGCGGACATCCCGAGTTGACGGTCGAGCGCGCAAAGCCCTATGGTCGAACCATGTCAACGACTGCGTGATCAAGCCGCCTTCTTGCGGCGCTACCGAGAAGAAGATCGGCGCCCTTCAGCGCACGGGCCGTTGAAACAACAACTCGATTCGATCAGAGCCATCTCGACGCGAGATAGATCGCCCCGCCGCGCGCTGGGGTCGTTCGAGGATGGCGCACCCCTGCCAAGAGGTTCCCATGCCCACGCTTTACCTTACGTGCGGGCTTCCCGGTTCGGGTAAGACGACGTTAGCCAAGAGGCTTGAACAGGAGGCACCCGCGCTTCGCCTCACGGGCGACGAGTGGATGCACGAATTCTACCCGGGCATTTCCACACCGGAAGCGGAGACGGGCCCATGCCGAAGCAGAGTCGAGGGCCGACAATGGGCGATCGCCCTCCGTGCCCTGGAGCTTGGCTGCAACGTGGTTATCGACTGGGGGGTCTGGGCGAAGGAGGAACGGGACCTCTGCCGCACGGGCGCTCGCGAGGTCGGTGCGCGGGTTGTCTTGTGCTTCCTTGACCTTCCGATCGATGAACTCTGGAACCGACTTTCCCAGCGCAACGCCAATCTTCCGGTCGGCACGTTCGAGATCCCGCGGGAGGCGCTTCTTAGATGGTCGGACCGGTTCCAGCGTCCGACGGACGATGAACTGGCCCTCTATGACGTGCCGCAGAGCGCTCTGGACGAGCACTAACGCGGCTACGAAACCCGCCCGCTACCGCGCAATCCCGTGATTGACGACGTCGGCCTCGGCCAGGTCAAGCGCTGCGTGCGTCATGACGGTCGCGGCACGGCACCGGGGTCCTCGGACCACGAGCCGTGATGATCCGAGCCATCCTCTTCGGATCGGCGGCAAGCCGCGTGTGACCTATCTCAACGATCCCAGGGACGGTGACGCGGCGGCCTTGGAAAGCTGCTTCGCTGCCGGGGCCCTGTCGCACCCGGACTGGTGGGCCTGACCATTGCCGACGTCGGGCTCTGGGAGATCTTGCTCGGCCTCGACTACATCCTGCACCGCTGAACGCTCTGTACTGGTTCGGCGTGAATGCGACGGCGCTGGTTGAAGGTTACGGACGCAGAATAGGGGAAGCGAGTGGATCATGCCGCCGATCGCGACGGGGGGCTCGGCCGTCGTCTCGCCACGAACATTGCGCTGACCGCTCGGCCCCAAGAACGTCCACGCTCTGCTCGCACGACCAGGCCTGTGGACGCTGGCGTGGCTGCGGACAACCGCGCGATTGTCGCTGGAGAACGCGCGCGATTGGGCAGCGGT
>DATAPF010000122.1:0-27524 GCA_036265355.1 Kofleriaceae bacterium
CAGCGCGAGGGCCAGGATCCAGATCGCGCGGGGGTGCACCGGGTCCAGATCGCAGGCTAGGCGCGCGGCGGCGACGGCCTCCTCGATCGAGCTCGCCCGGTAGCAGCTCCAGGCGAGCAGCACATGAGCATCGGCGCTGTACGTGGATAGCTCGGCACCATGCCGCGCGACCTCAACCGCTCTCGCGAAGTCCCCAAGGTCGATCAAGGTGTCGGCAAGCACGGGTGGAATCTCGGCCGCATGCTCTTGCAGCTCCAACGCCCGTCGCCAGCTCGCGGCAGCTTGCGCTCGCAGGCCGAGTGCGTTCTGTGCGTGGCCTCGCCACCACAGCAGGTTGACATCGTCTGGAACGATCTCCAGCGCGCCATTGATCAGGTCCAGCGCGGCCTGCGGCTCGTTGCACCCGAGGGCGGCCTGGATCGGGTGATAAATCGGCTCGAGGCCACCCGAAAGCTCGGACAGCACGCTGCCGGCCGCCAGTCGCAGCGCCGACGATCCCGGGTTAGTGGCAATCGCCACCAACACCTGGCGCGCATGAGCCTGCAGAGGGGTCGCGTCGAGCGCGAGCAGCGTACGCGCCGCCTCGAAGCGCACCGCGGAATCGCCGTCGTCGAGCGCGCCCGCGACGGACTCGACGACCGCGGGCGAGCTTACATACCGCAGCGCACTTGCTGCCTCACGGCGAACCGGGTCTGCCGGATCATGCAGCGCTAGCGCGATGAGCTGCTCGCTGCGCGACGCTTGCTCCCAGGCCGAGGCTCGCTCGGCCTGAAGATCATCGTCGGACATCCATCGCGACAACTCGCGCAGCGCCGCACGCTTGCGGTCGGCATTGCCGGTCGCGAACGCTGCGTCGATCGCCGCCGCGACCTCGCGATCGGCGCGGATTGCCACCAGGATCCGGTGGATGTCATCGCCCCAGCCTGGTCGTGAACGGCACGCTCCCCATACCGGATGCACGTCGGTCCAGTCCTCGGTCATGCCGAGTAGATCCTCGACGAGCACGATCGCCTGCGGCGCCTGGATCCGCACGAGCGCCTTGAGCGCAGCATCGACCAACACCGGGTCCGATGTCCGGCGGAGCAACTCGACCAGCCGATCCGCGAGCTGCGGGTCCCCTAGTCGCGCCAGCCCTGCGATCGCTGCGCTGCTGATCTCGGGATCCGCGCGCTCGGACGCCGTGCGCAAGGCCGTGAGCGCCGACGGACCGATCTCCGCGAGCGCCCGGATCGCGATGACGTGCATCGAGCGATCATAGAGATTGAGCCCGTCTGCCGAGAGACAGATCTCGTACTGCCGATGCTCGCCGTGGTGAGTCGTCACCCGCCACGAGCGACCGTCCGCTCCGCTCGGCGTCACCTCGAAATCCCCAGGTTCCTTGAACTCGCCGAGCGCGCTGGCCACGACGGTCGCCACCTGGTACCGGATGCTCGCGGCGAGGCTGTCGTCCTCGGTCTCCCACCCAACCGGCAGAGATGCAAATGCGCTCGCGTCGAGGCGCCGCAGCAACACGCGATCTCGCTGCGAGACCTCGACCAGCTTCGCGACCGCGTCCGCGGCACCCAGCGACTCGACAGCGGCCGCGATCAGATCCGGCCAGCACCAGCCGGCTCCGACGCGCAGCAATGCATCGACGACCATATCGCCGATCGGGATGCGTCGCGCCGCGATCACGCGACCCGCCGCGCCACGCGTCGCATCGCTACCGGTGGCCAGTGCCGCCTCGAGCGTCGCGACATCGGCGTCCTTCAACCGGGCAGCTTCCTGGTCCCGCTGCGTGGCGTAGCTCGCACGGTAGGACTCCCAACGTCGACGAACCCGACCGGGAGTTATGATGGATTCGATGCGCTCCCAACCATCGATGCTTGTGCATGCGTGGGCGGCGTCGGCCGCGCGCGAGGTGTCG
Source organism: Kofleriaceae bacterium (assembly GCA_036265355.1). Taxonomy (GTDB): domain Bacteria; phylum Myxococcota_A; class Polyangia; order Haliangiales; family Haliangiaceae; genus JABFXX01. Next base: position 1,907 of record DATAPF010000122.1, read on the forward strand.
GCGGCCTCGGCGGCGATCTGACTCAGCCGCGTGGTGACCATCGCACGATCGGCCGTGGCCAGCACGGTCTCGAGCCTGCGGCGGCGAGCTTCGTCGCCGCGGGCTGCTCGCCAGTGCTCGAACGCGACGACCACGATGCGCGAATTCGGCAGCGCGCGGAGCACGCCTCCGATGCGCCGCTCCGTCTTCTGATAGCTCTCCTCGTCAAGTCCCAGGATCGCCTCGACGAGCTGGGTCGCCAGCTCGTCCATGGCACTCACCCTCGACAGCGCCGCGGCGCCCACCCGAGCGTTGTCGAACTGGTCGTCGAGGGCGAACTCGACGAGCCTCCGCACGGCCTCCGGGCTCCTCGCGACCTGACACAGGCAGGAGCACCCGACCGCGCCTAGGACCCGAGCGCCGTCGCGCAGCATCTCGATCCAGCCCTGCTCCCGCGCGGCACGGACCGCGGGATCGATCCGCGAGGCGGACGCGATCGCCGCGGCGGCGATCACCGGGTTGCGCTCGGCGAGCGCCTCGACCAGCGCCGTGCTGTCCGCGACCAGACCGACCATCATCGTCAACACCGGAACCAGGCGATGGGCCGACGCATCTCCGGGTACCGTCGTGCTCACCGGCGACCAGCCGAGCCTGGGCATGAGCTCGACCAGCGCGTCTGCCCGCCCCGCCGCAAACCAGCAGGCGGCGAAGTACTCCTGAAACGACTGATGCCGGAACGCCACACGGTCGCCGGTCTGCTGCAGAACGTCGTCGGCTACGATTTCGTCGTGAAAGTCATCCACCGTCCAGCCATCTGGCATTCCGCCACGCCGCTGGATCCTCCGGTGTGTCTCCACGAGCAACTGCTCGACCTCGGGCTCCACCTCGCGCCACGACAGCGCCGTCTGTCCCGCCGCGGTCATCCGCAGCGCGAGGTGGGACAGCACGGGCAGCTTGACGCGCTCGTAGTGGTACCTGAGGTCGCGCTTGGCCGCCTCGTTCGCCATCCAGGTCTCGAGCACGCGCTGGTACAGCTTGCCGCGGTTGCGCGGTAGGTCGCGCTCCGCAGTGCCCACCAGCGTGCGGGCAATCGCGACGAGCATGAACGGGTTGCGCGCGAGATCGCGCAGCTCCTCCGGCATCCGTTCGTGCAGCGCCGCGAGCCCGAGCGCGGTGAGATATTCCTCGACCTGCTCCGCGGACAGGCGAAGCAGGTTGTACGCCGTGAACGAAGCGGGCGGATGGGCGAGCAACTCGACGCCGGCGACCGCGCGGGATCCGACGACGTAGCGGTGGCGATCGCCCCACGTGTCGACGAACCGTCGCAGCGCGACCGCGCAGTTCCGGTGCAGCTGCTCCGAGACCTCGTTGAATGCGTCGAACAGAAACAGGCACGGCCGGCGCGCGGCGATGCGCTGCAGGGAGGTGTCCTCATTCGCCGGCGGCGTCGCATCGGCGACCAGCCGCTCGAGATCGCCGACGTCATCGATGCGCATCAGCTGCGCCAGGTCGACATGGACCGGGACCGGCGCCGCTGGGTCGACCCGCGCGCGCTCCGCAGCGGTCGCCGCGACGTGAAGCAAGGACGAAGTCTTGCCAGCGCCGCCCTCGCCGAGGACTAGGATGCGTACCTGCTCCCGGCTGGCGAGCTGTTCCAGATCGTACACCTGCTGGGGCTGCGGTTCGGACGAAGCCTCGCGCCGTGCCTCAGAGGACCGCTCGACGAGGCTGAGGTTGATGTGGCGCGGCGCCGGATCGCCGAACCGGACCGGCGCGGATGCGGTCAGCCGCCGGGCCACGCGCATGGTGAGGCGCTGCAGGTGCTCGGCGACCCACGCGGCCATGTGCGCATCATCGCGGGTCCGGCCCAGACCCGTGGCACCGATCGCGGCGAGGATCGCCTTCACGTCCGCCGCCCACTGCGCATTTGGCTCGGAACGCAGCGGGAGCGCTTGGAGCTGGTCGATGGCCTTGATCGACTCGGGCAGGCAGCTGCGCTCGCCGGGCATCTCCGCGCCGTCGACGAGCACGGGCACGATCAGGCGCGATCGCGCTACGCTGAGCGCAGTCTCGAGCTCGAGCCGCACCCAGTCGCCCAGATCGTCGAGCCGCCGCTTGCCCGACGCGGCGTCGTGCGCCTTCAGCCAGCCCTTGCCGATCAGCGCGACCACGACCTCGCTGCCCCGGACCGCCGCCTCGAGCCGCTCCGGCCAGACCTCGCCACCCCGCAGGCTCTCCCGGTCGTAGAACACCTGGCCCTGGCCAAGCTCGGCCTCGAGCTTCTCCGCCAGTCGTGCAGCGGTCGGGCCGGTGTCCTCCCGCCGGTAGCTGAGAAAAACCCGCGCGACCTCGTCGCTCCTTTCTTCGCTGGCCACTCCACCCGGAGCCTAACGCGGATCGTCGAAGCTATGGCAGCTGCGCCAGGGCATACACCCGCGACACGCTCATCAGGTGCGCGATCAGGCGCCCCGCTCGTGAAGCCGAGGCCTGGGGCACCGTGAAGGCGAGGGGGTCCGATGGGGAACATTCGAGATGCCACCGCGCGACGCCAACGCGAGACTCGCCGTGGGCGACCGCGAGCAGGATGGGGTCGGGCGCCGCGCCCGTGATTACGATTGGCGGGCCTTGCTCCGCACATACCTAGCGCCGCCCGCGCAGGCGCCGGCGGTTCTTCGGCGGGCGCGGTCCCGACGCCCATCCGCGCAGCAGCCCACGGCGAGCCTCGCGTGCACGCGCTCTCCTCGGCGCTACGCCCTACCGGCTACGCCCGCGGCAGGCTCATCAGGTGCGCGATCAGCTCGCGCAGCCCCGCGCCCTCGGCGCGCTCGGTGAGGTAGGCCGGCTTGTGGCTGAGCTCGTCCCACCACTGCCGGATGTTGGCGACCCCGACGGAGGATGGGAAGCCGGCGAACATCGGCGCGTCGTTGAGCGCGTCGCCGACGTAGACGTACGGGGTCAGGTCGGCCGGATCGCCGCCGAGCACCTGGCGGATCACGACGGTGCACGCCGACAGCTTGTCGAAGTGCGGCGGGCCGAAGTTGACGTGGACGCTCGATCGCACCGCGGTGAACCCGGCCTTGCGCAACAGGGCGACCACCAGCTCGGCGTCGTCCGGCGACAGCGCAACCTCCTCGTTCCAGTCGATCGCGAGATCGACTTCGCGGTACTTCGAATCGCTCGACAACCGCGCTCCCGGCACCTTGGACATCGCCTCGACCGCGGCGTCGTTCATCCGCCGCCGCCACTCGGGCAAGCTCGCCTGGGGCACGCCGTACAGCTTGTGATGCCGCCTGCCTTCGCGGACGAAGGTCACGCCCCCGTTCTCGGTCACCACCGCGACGACCGGCAGCATCTTCATGAAGGCTTGCCCCCACCCCGCCGGCCGCCCCGTCACCATGATCACCGGCGTCCCGGACGCGCTGAGCTGCTCGAGGGCCTCGTAGGTCGAGGCCTCGATCCGCTCGCCTGTTGTCATCGTGCCATCGATGTCGGAGAACAGCGCGCGCACAGGGCCGCGGAGGTCGGACAGCGGACGACTCATGAGGGCCGGTTCTTAATGCGAACCGCGCGTCATGTCCACCCCGCTGGAGGCTAAGCGATCAAGCGCAGCGTGACGTCATCACCCGGTGTCGCGGGGAGCGCCGGCGCGTGAGCCGGCATGCGCATCGAGCGATCGCGCTGGCGGACCAGCCAATCCTCGAGGTCGTTGGTATTGAGGCGAACAATCCCGCCAACCTTGAACACCGGCAACGGATCACCGGTGCGGCGTGCCATGTACCTGCACCAACGCTCGGAACGACCCAGGGCCGTAGCGATTCCCTTCCACGTTTCGACGAAATTGGACATGCCATTACCTCCGTGGCCGGTTCGGTGTGCAGAGGCTGTGCCGAGGTCCGACCGGTCTTCTAAGCTCTCGGAGAGACTGGTCGGTGAACGTCGGAGCCACACATGGCCGGAGATGGAAGCCCACCAGCGACCGACGCAAAACCTGACACAGTTGTCGCGAACTTGCCCCACCACCCGGACCGCTCGTCGATGCTGCGTGGGCGGGCGACGCTTCCTGGCAAATCTCCGGAATGTCAGGCGGCTCCGGGCAATCGCCGAGGCGCGACGGGGCCGCGACAGACGGCGCGTTCCAGGCCCCGACATTCGCCCCCGGCAGAGGGATGGTTGTGGCGGCTCCTGCACAGGGCCGCTATGCTCGTTGCACATGCGCGGATTTGTGCGGCACTGCGCCGCTGCCGGGGTGCTCGCGTACGCCACCATTGCGTACGCGCAGCCGACCGAGATCTTTCCGGTGTCCAAGGTACAGCGAGGACAGACCGGGTACGGCTTGACGACGTTCGCCGGGACCCAGCCGGAGCGGTTCACCTTCGAGGTCGTCTCGGTGGTGAAGAACTTCCTGCCAAAGCAGGACATCATCCTCGTCAAGTCGGACGACCCCAAGATGGCGGTGTCCGGGTTCTGGCAAGGCATGTCGGGGAGCCCGCTGTACATCGACGACAAGCTGGTGTGCGCGTTCTCGTACGGCTTCCGGTTCAACAAGGTCGCGCTCGGCGGCTGCACGCCGATCGAGTACATGAAGCACGAGGCCGACGCCGTGCGCCGCGGCAAGGTGGTCCAGCCGGCGGGCGTCGCCTACAAGACCGTGCTGCCGATGGCGGCCTCGCTCGAGGACTGGCGGCGGCTGACCCCGAACGTCGACGCCGCGGAGGCGATGGCGGCGCTCGGGCCGGTGCGCAAGAGCTGGCTCTTGTCGGCGCCGCTGCCGGCGCCGGTGAGCCGCCCGCCGGCGGTCGACGACGAGGTGATGACCGCGTCGGTGCCGCTGTCGATCGCCGGGTTCTCGGCGCCCGCGTTCGGCCAGCTGCAGAAGGTGTTCGGCGATTCGAACATCGTGCCGATGCGCGCCGGCGGGACGGCGGGCGGCACCGGCGGCAAGCTCGAGGCCGGGCCGACCCAGTTCGTGCCCGGCGCGCCGCTCTCGGTCGACCTGATCCGCGGCGACATGAGCGCGGTCGGGATCTGCACGGTGTCGTACGTCGAGGGCGACAAGGTGCTGTCGTGCGGCCACCCGATCTTCCAGTCCGGCGAGTTCTACGCGCCGGTGTCGACCGCGAGCATCCAGGCGGTGGTGCCGTCGGCGCAGAGCGCGTTCCTGATGGGGACGTCGATCAACGAGATCGGCTCGCTGGTCGAGGACCGCCAGGCCGCGATCGTCGCCGACACCGGGCTGCGCTCGCCGACGATCCCGGTCGACATCGCGATCACGAGCGGCACCGACAAGCACGTCGAGAAGGGCAACTTCCACGTCGAGCTGCTCAACAACAAGTTCCTGACCCCGTCGCTCGCCGGCGCCGCGGTGATGAACGCGATCAACTACTACCTGCCGGACAAGGACAACGTCACCGCGCGGGTCGAGTCGCGGGTCCAGATCGCCGGCCACGAGCCGATCAACTTCGTCGACTACATCTACGCGAGCGACGGCGCGGCCAGCGTGATGGGCGCGGTGCGCGGGCTGCGCGTGCTGGTCCCGCTGCTGCTCAACCCCTACGCGCCGGTGACGGTCGAGCGGGTCGAGCTCAAGGTCGATCTCCGGTTCGAGGCCAACTACGGCGAGATCAAGGAGATCAAGATCCCGGGCTCCGAGCTGTCGGTCGGCCACAACATGCTCCAGGTGCTGATGAGCACCTGGGACGGCAAGGACATCACCGAGGAGGTCCCGGTCGACGTCCCGGCGAACCTCGCCGGCGGCATCGTCCAGGTCGAGGTCTGCGCCGGCGACGCCGCCAAGCTCGACGCGCCGCCGCCGGTCGACCTGCCGTCGCTGCTCCACGCGTTCCGCTCGCTGCTGCCCGGCAACATCTGGGCGGTGACGCTGTACCCGGCCGACGAGGGCGTCGCGCTCGACGGCAAGCTGGTGCGCGACCTGCCGCAGAGCGCGCTCGACAAGCTCCACCCGCAGAGCCACACCCAGCGCGCCCAGCTGTACAAGCCGATCGCGCGCACCAAGTCTCCCTCCAAGCGCGTCGTCAACGGTTCGTCGTCGACGCTGGTCCACGTCCGCGCTCGTTGATCCGAGCGGTTGCAGGAGATCTCGTCCCGTGAAAGCCATTCGTCTGTCCATCGCGTGCGGCGCCCTGCTGCTCGCGCTCCCCGCCGGCGCCGTCGTCACCGCGACCTGGGGCGTCGAGACCTATCCGCAATGGGACGCCGGTGACGCGACCAGCGCGTTCATCACCTCGGCCGGCGAGCTCCGTCCCGGCTGGGACATCAAGCGGACCGCGCTCGAGGGCGACGCGGTGTGGAGCTCGCTGCGGCTCGCCGATGGCAGCGTGCTGCTCGGCTCGGACGCCGGCGGCGCGATCTACAAGCTGTCGGGCGATGCCGCGACCCGGCTGGTCGCGCTGCCCGGCGCGATCGCCGTCGTCGCGCTCACCCAGACCAGCGACGGCGCGGTGTGGGCCGGCGCGATGCCGGGCAACAAGCTGTGGAAGATCGACGTCGCCGCCGGCAAGGCGACGCCGACCGGGCCGCTCGGCAAGGACAAGGACGTCGAGACCGTGTGGTCGCTGGTCGCGCTCGGCAACACGGTCTACGCCGGCACCGGCCCGTCGGGCAAGCTGTTCGCGGTCACCGGCGGCGCCGCCAAGGAGGTGTTCGCCACCGACGACAAGCGGATCACGGCGCTGACCGTGGCGAGCGATGGCGCGGTGTGGCTCGGCACCAGCGATCGCGCGCTGGTGTTCCGGTTCGATCCCAAGCTCGGCGAGGCGCGCGCGATGGCCGACTTCGCCGGCAACGAGGTGTCGTCGCTCGCCGCGTACCCGGGCGGCGTGATCGCCGCGGCCAACGACCTGGTCGAGCAGCCGCCGCCGACCGCCAAGAGCCCGGCGCAGGTCGAGGCCGCCGAGAAGCCCGGCGCCGCCAAGGGCCAGGTCGCCAAGCCGCCCGAGGTCGGGTCGAAGCCGGGCGCCGACAAGGATCCGGTCCCGGTGACCGACCTCGGCCGCAAGGGCGCCAAGAAGGGCAAGGGCGCGCTGTTCCGGATCGGCAAGGACGGCCGGCTCGACCAGCTCCACGCGCTGACCCAGACCTACTTCACCGCGCTCGCGATCGGCCCCGACGGCGCGATCTACGCCGGGGCCGCCGACAAGGGGCGGATCTACATGGTCGACACCGACGACTCGATCGCGACCGCGTTCGACGTCGACGAGCGCGCCGTGTCGCAGCTGTGGTTCGATCACGGCCTGCTGTCGTTCACGACCGACGACGCGGCGGCGGCGTACCGCGCGACCGGCCGGGCCTCGCAGGCGCGCTACGTCAGCGACGCGTTCGACGCCAAGGCGGTGTCGCGGTTCGGCAAGCTGACGTGGGCGGCGTCCGGCAAGGTCAAGCTCGAGACCCGCAGCGGCAACACCGCCAAGCCCGGCGTCGGCTGGAGCAAGTGGCAGGCGCCGACCGCGCCCGGCAAGCTCGGCGGCGGCACCGAGGGCGGCAAGATCGCCAGCCCGGCCGGCCGCTACCTGCAGTTCCGGATCGCGCTCGAGGACGGGACCGCGCGGGTCCGCCGGGTCACCAGCTACTACGTGCCGCAGAACCAGCCCACGACGGTGCAGGACGTCTCGGTCGAGATCGCGAACAAGGAGTCGCTGCCCACGCTCAAGGACTCGGCGGCCAAGCCGCGCAGCCCGACGCTGCGGGTCAAGTGGAAGATCGAGAACCCCGACGGCGACGAGACCAGCTACACGCTGGAGGCCCGGCGCGAGGGCGAGGCCAACTGGCGGCCGATCCAGACCGGCAAGGCCCCGCTCACGGCGACGTCGTGGGAGTGGAACACCGAGACCTACCCCGACGGCTGGTACCGGTTGCGGGTCACCGCCTCCGACGCCGCAGCGAACTCGCCCGACCGCGCGCTGACGTCGAGCCAGACGACCACGATGTTTGCGATCGACAACACCCGGCCGGTGATCGAGGGCCTCACGGTGACCTATCCGCGCGCCCAGGCGCGCGCCACCGACGCGCTCAGCACGATCGCCGAGATGGCGTACTCGGTCGACGACGGGCCATGGCAGCTCGGGGCGTCGGCCGACGGGCTGTTCGACGACCTCACGGAGGAGCTGCGGGTCGATCTGCCGCAGGGCCTCGCGCGCGGGACGCACACGCTCGCTGTCCGCGTCGCGGACGCGGCCGGCAACATCGGCGCGACCTCGGCAACGTTCGTCGTGAAGTAGGCGCGGGCGATTGATCGCGGCGCCGCGCTGCGCTAAGACGTAGCGCCGTGACGGGGCGCGTATCGTGAGCGAGGCATCCGGCGCAGGCGGCGTCCGGCCGAGCCGGCGGTTGTTCCTCCAGGTGCTCGGTGCGCTGCCGGCGACCGCGTGGCTGTCCGCCGGGTGCAGCTCGAGTGGGCCGCGTTACCTGACTGACACCGAGCGCCGGGTGCTCACCGCGTGCGCCGACGCGATCTACCCGCCGGACGACACCGGCCCCGGCGCGGCCGAGCTCGGCGCGGTCGACTTCATCGACGCCCTGCTCACCGCGTTCGAGCACGACCCGCCGCGGATCCACGCCGCCGGCCCGTTCTCGGATCGCAACCCCTATGCCGCGGCCGACGGCAGCCCGTCGAGCCGGTTCCCGCCCGACCAGTTCCTCGAGTACCTCCCGCTCAGCCGGGTCCAGCGCGCGGGCTGGCAGCTCCGGCTGTACGGCTCGCGCGGCACGCCGGGCGGCGGACCCAACGACGCGGTGCTCGGCCCGGTGATCGGCCTGCGCGACCTGCTGCGCGACGGCATCGCGCAGGCGATCGAGACGTTGACGATGCCGATCGACCAGATCAGCGACGAGGCGCTGCGAGCGATCTACGACTTCCTCCCCGACGACGCCCGCGCCCAGGTCGAGCTGCTCGTGCTGCAGTCGCTGTTCTCGCTCCCCGAGTACGGTGGCAACCGCAACAGCGGCGGCTGGCGGCTGATCCACTTCGCCGGCGACAGCATGCCGCTCGGCTACACGTACATCGATCCGGCGACCGGGGCGATCCGCGACCGGCCGGACGCGCCGGTGATCGGGCCCGAGACCCAGCCCGACCCCGATCCGATGGACGACGAGACCATCGGGCTGTTCCGGGCCGCCACGGCGGTGCTCGGCGGAAAGGCATTCTATTGAGCGCGGTATCGCCCAGGATCCTGGGCAAAACCTCGCTCGACGCGTTCGATGCGCTGGTGATCGGCAGCGGTGCGAGCGGCGGCGCGGTCGCCGACCTGCTGACCCGCCACGGCCAGAAGGTGCTCGTACTGGAGGCCGGCCCGAACTACTTCCCGGACATCGACCAGCCGGCGGCGGCCACCGCGCCGGGTTCGGTCGGCCAGGCGCTGCCGCTGTTCGGCAACGACGAGCTCAAGCTCTCGCACCGCTACCAGATCGCACCCGATCCGCTGGCCGAGCCGCGCACCCTGCGCCACACGATCGCCGACGGCGACCGGCTCGTGGTCGGCGACGTCGCCAACTTCGCCAAGACCGTGGGCGGCGGCGCGACCCACGCCGACCTCAAGACGCCGCGGTTCATCCCCGACGACTTCCGGCTCGCCACCGTGCTGGGCGCGGACCCGCTGGGCGACGGTAGCAACTTCGCCGACTGGCCGGTGCAGTACGACGCGCTGGAGCCGTTCTACCTCTACACCGAGCGCCTGATGGGCGTGCAGGGCGCCGCGGGCGTCGACCCGAACGCCGGTCCGCGCAGCGGCCCGTACCCGATGCCGCCCGGCGCCGCGATGTACGTCGCGCCGCGCGCCCAGGTCGGGCTCGCCAAGCTCGGCTACACGCTGTTCCCGTGCCCGACCGCGATCAACTCGGTGCCGTACGACGACCGTCCGGCGTGCAACGACTGCGGGTTCTGCCAGGGCAGCCCGTGCGCGATCAACGCCAAGGGCACCCCCGGCGTGACCACGCTGCGCAAGGCGCTGCTCACGGGCAACTGCCAGCTGCGGCCCGAGACCCGGGCGGTGCGGCTGCGGGTCGACGGCGCCGGGACCACGATCACCGGCGTCGAGGCGATCCTGCCCGACGGCAGCCGCGCGACGTTCACCGCGGATCGCTACTTCCTCGCCGCGAACCCGATCGAGGACGTCCGCCTGCTGGCGCTGTCCGGCGGCGGCCAGCCGCTCGGCAACTCCAGCGGGCTGATCGGGCGCCACCTGATGCTGCACCACGGAGTCAACGTGCTGGGGGTGTTCGAGGATCAGCTGCACGGCCACCGCGGCCGGGGCTCGACCCATGCGTTCACCGAGTTCCGGGTGCCGAGCAATCGCAGCCAGCCGGTCGGCGGCATCGTCGTGGTCACGACCGTGCCGTACCTGATCCAGCAGGCCCAGACCTACCTGGGGCAGTTCGGCCCGCTCGGCCTCAAGGGCGCGCTGTTCAAGAAGTTCCTGCGCCAGGCCCGGCCGCGCGATCGCCTGCTCAGCCTGAACATGTACGGCGAGGACGCGCCCCATCCGGCCAACACCGCCGATCTCGACCCCGCGATCCGCGACGTCGATGGCATCCCGGTGGCACGGCTGACCTACCAGCCGCACCGCTACGAGCTGGCGGCCGAGCAGTTCTACGTCCCGAAGATGATCGACATCGTCGGCGCCGCCGGCGCCCGGTTCGGCGCGCAGGCCCCCAACGGCGATCCGCCCGGCGCCGGCCACCTCATGGGCACGCTGCGGTTCGGCAGCGATCCGGCGACCAGCGTGTGCCGGCCCGACGGCCGGTTCCACGACATCGGTAACCTGTACGGCACCGGGGCGTCGCTGTTCCCGACGTCCTCGGGGTTCAATCCGACGCTGACGATCACGATGCTGGCGACCTACGTCGCGGCGTCGGCACTGTTCCCCGGCGATCCAGCGCGCGCACTCACCTGAACCGCAGTCCCGGATGTCCGCCGCCCGGTGGGTCCAGCCGCCGGCGGTCGATGGTAAAACCGCCTCGCCACCGCGGCGACATCGCCGCGTCGATCGGGACACCGACGATACATCCGGGACACCAGCGATACATCAGTGCCCACTTCCGTCATCACACGCTGTCATTTATGGATTCTCGATCTCATATCATAGAATACTTATCAGAACCTCGTTCTGCGATGCGTTCTGCGATGCATTTTACGGCACTCTCCAAGAATGAAATTAACGTAAGTTAGCTTACGTTTAAGTTCTTGCACGAGCGAACCGCGCTGACGTTCGCTGGTCTAACTGGCTGCAGAACCAGGCGTTTGACGGTCGTCTGTCAGCGGCGGTCATGCGTCTCCGGGTCGTGAGCCTCTCCGGTCATCAGTCTGCGAGCACTGGTTATTGCCGGTTTGGTCCGGTCCTGTCTTACAAGGGCTTAGGCTCGACTACAGGCCGGGGCGGCTGGGGGTAGGGAGCGGTGCCATCTAATCGGCCTTTTTCCGACGTGAGCTATCAAACCGAAATTGAATGTGAATAAAATACAGGTTCGTATCTGGAACTCGATGCTTGCATTGCGAGTCCAGATTGATACTGTCGTCGTCCACGGGAGGTCCTGTGCATTCGAGATTGCAATCCTTACTGCCGCATCTCTCGGCGGTTATCCTCGGTATTGGTGCTGGTCCCACGGTTGCATCGGCACAGCCCGCATCGAGCGACCCGCCCCCCGCGGACGCGCAACCTGATAACGGCAATCCGGCGCAGCCAGCGCAGGGTGAGCCACCGGCGTCGGAGATCAAGGCTTCGCCCTCCGCCGACACCGGGACGGTCTCGGGCACGATCCGGTCCGTCGACATGGACGCGCCGCTGTCGGGCGCGACGGTGACCATCGTCGGCACCGGGATCACCGCCACGACCGACGAGGCCGGCCGGTTCCAGCTGTCCGCGCCGCCGGGACGCATCGTGCTGCGCGCCGACGTCGCCGGGTTCCGCTCGATCGAGCGGCCGGTGACGGTGACCGCCGGCAAGACCTCGGATGTCGACGTGCCGATGGCGCTCGACCAGCTGCTCACCGAGGTCGTGGTCGTCGTCGGATCGCGAACGCCGCGCACCAACGTCGAGACCACCGCCCCGGTCGACGTCGTGACCGCCGAGGAGATCTCGCACGTCGGCAAGGGCGAGACCGGTCGCATCCTGTCGACCCTCGCGCCGTCGTACATCTCGACGCCGCAGACCATCTCCGATGGCACCGATCACGTCGATCCCGCCGCGCTGCGCGGCCTGGGGCCGGATCAGGTGCTCGTGCTGATCAACGGCAAGCGCCGCCACAAGAGCTCGCTGCTCAACGTCAACGGCACCTACGGCCGCGGCACGGTCGGCACCGACCTCAACGCGATCCCCGTCGACTCGATCAAGCGGATCGAGGTCCTGCGCGACGGCGCCGCCTCGCAGTACGGCTCGGACGCGATCGCCGGCGTGATCAACATCGTGACCAAGGACTACACCGACCTACTCGACGTCACGACGATGACCGGCGAGACCGGCTCGAGCGACGGCTTCCAGATGAAGACCGGCGCGAACTACGGGTTCAAGATCGGCCGCAAGGGCTTCCTCAACATCACCGGCGACTTCCTCAAGAAGAACCCGACCAACCGCGCCGGGCAGTACAACGGCTACATCTTCGTGCCGGCGCCGGCCGCCGGCGCCGACGCCGCCACCGTGATGGCCGCGCAGCAGGCCGACGCGAACGCGCTCCAGATGCGCGGCCTGACCCGCGACGACTTCCGGATGCGGGAAGGCGAGGCCGGCGAGGAGTCGGCGATGGGCTCCTACAACCTGGAGATGCCGATCGACGACGTGTCGACGTTCTACAGCTTCGGCGACCTCGGCCACCGCAACGGCAACGCGGCCGGGTTCAACCGGTTCCCGAACTCGCCCAGCCAGGTCGTCGCGGCGCTCTACCCCAAGGGCTTCCTGCCGGAGATCCACAGCACGATCAACGACCTCGAGATCACGGCCGGCGTCAAGCGCAAGGGCGACTGGACCATCGATGCCAGCGTCACCCACGGCCAGAACTCGTTCCAGTTCAACGTCGAGAACTCGAACAACGCCTCGCTCGGCGCGCTCAGCCCGACGTCGTTCGACGCGGGCACGCTGAGCAGCTCGGAGACCCTCGCCGACCTCGACCTGCTGCGCAAGATCGACACCGGCTTCCTCAAGTCGCTGGCGTTCGTGGCCGGCAGCGAGGTGCGCACCGAGAGCTACAAGATCACACCCGGCGACGATGCGTCCTGGGAGTTCGGCCCGGGCAACGATCCGTCCAAGGCGGCGAAGACGCCGACCGGAGGGGCCACGATTCCCGGCGCCCAGGTGTTCCCCGGCTTCCAGCCGGCCAACGCGGTCGACCGCACCCGCAACAACGTCGGCGTGTACGCCGGCCTCGAGTCCGAGATCATCAAGGGCCTCAACGCGGACCTCGGCGGCCGCTACGAGAACTACAGCGACTTCGGCAACTCGTTCACCGGCAAGGCCGCGGTGCGCGTCCCGCTGGGCAGCGCGCTCGCGCTCCGCGGCGCGGTGAGCACGGGCTTCCGCGCGCCATCGCTGCAGCAGCTGTGGTTCAACAACACCTCGACCCTGTTCGTCCCCGACCCGACGACCGGCGTGCTGGTGCCCAACCAGACCCTGACCATCAACAACGCCAGCCCGATCGTCCGCAACGCGTTCGGGATCCCGGCGCTCAAGCAGGAGACCTCGCAGAACGCCAGCGCAGGCCTCACGTTCCGTCCGATGGACAACCTGTCGGTCACGGCCGACGGGTACTTCATCCGGCTCAAGAACCGGATCACGCTGACCAACCCGTTCCAGACCAGCACGCCCGGCGCAGCGGGGATGGTGATCAAGAGCATCCTTGCTCCGTTTCCCGGCGTGGGCAGCGCCCAGTTCTTCGCCAACGCGGTCGACACCGACACGATGGGCGCCGACATCGTCGGGGACTACGCGGTCAACACCGGCGCCGGCACGCTGCTGTTCAGCAGTGCGCTGAACCTGACCAAGACCGAGGTCAAGGCCGTCCATGCCCCGGGCCAGCTGTCGCAGGCGTTCGCAGGCGTCGATCCGACGGCGTTCGCCAATCTGTTCTTCGATCGGCTGGCGCAGAACCGGCTCGAGGACTCCGTACCGCACGTCAAGGGCTATGCGTCGCTGCGCTACACCTTCCGGCAGCTGATGGCCCTGGTCCGTGCCGACTACTACGGCCAGGTCCGCTACCGGCCCGACATCGCGAGCGACGGCCAGACGTTCGGCGCCAAGACGCTGTTCGACGCCGAGCTCGGCTACCAGATCACCCGGAACATGCAGCTCACCGTCGGTGGCGACAACATCTTCAACACGTTCCCGGACTTGAACACCAAGGCCAACAACCTGTTCAACAACCGGCTGATCTACAACCGGAACGTGAACCAGTTCGGGCTCAACGGCGGGTTCTACTACGGCAAGCTCGAGCTGACGTTCTTCTAGAGTGCCACGTGATCCGTCCGCGATCGTCTGTTCGGGGGGGAGGCAAGGCTGTACTGTGAAAACCGCTGAATCCACCGCGCCCGAAGAATTCGGCCCGTACCTCGTGTACGAACGGCTCGGGGTCGGCGGCATGGCGACGGTCCACCGCGCCAAGAAGCGCGGGATCGCCGGGTTCGAGCGCGGCGTCGCGCTCAAGCGGATGCTGCCGCACCTGGCCGACGACGCCGAGTTCATCCACTCGTTCGTGCGCGAGGCCAAGCTCGCCTCGCTGCTCATTCACCCCAACATCGCGCAGATCTACGACTTCGGCCGGGTCGGCTCGGTCTACTACATCGCGATGGAGCACGTCGACGGGTTCGACGTGCGCAAGATGCTGCGCTACAGCAACCGCCACAAGGATCCGCTGCCGCTGGCGGTGGTGCTGTCGATCCTGAGCGAGCTGTGCGATGCGCTGGACTACGCCCACACGTTCGTCGACGAGCACGGCATGCCGCAGGGCATCGTCCACCGCGACGTCTCGCCGTCCAACCTGATCGTCGCGCACAGCGGCCACCTCAAGGTGATCGACTTCGGGATCGCCAAGGCCAGCGCCCGCCAGCTCCACACCGAGAGCGGGCGGGTCAAGGGCAAGCTCGGCTACATGTCGCCGGAGGCGGTCAGCGGCCGCACGTTCGGCCCGGTGTCCGACGTGTTCTCCGCCGGCGTGGTCGCCCACGAGCTGTTGACCGCGCACCCGCTGTTCTCGGCCAAGACCGATTACGACACGCTGATCCGGATCCACGAGGCCGAGATCCAGCCGCGGTCGCGGCGCAACCCGGGCGTGCCGCCCGCGCTCGACGAGGTCGTGCTCGCAGCGCTCCACCGCGATCCCGAGCGCCGCTTGCAATCCGCCGCGGCGTTCCGCCAGGGCCTCGACTACGTCGCCGAGCAGGCCGGCGTCCGGTTCTCGGCGCGCGACGTCACCGAGTGGCGGGCCCGGATCGCCACCGCCGACGATCCGTGGGGTCCGCGCGGCTCGCTGCCCGCGCCCGGGTCGCGCTCGTTCTCGTTCCCCGAGTCGCGCAACTCGAGCTCGCTGCCCAACCTCAACCCGCGCGGGGGATCCGAGTTCACCGGCATGCGGCCGGCCGCCGAGCCGCGCGGAAGCCGCATGCTCAGCGCGGTCGAGTCGACGGCCTCGACGACCCCGCCCGCGCCGGCCGCGCCGGCCCTCGTCGGTAGCGACGACGAGCGCGCGGTCGCCGACCTGACGTGGGGCTCCGACGTGGGGACCGCGGGGCCGATGCACCCGATCGCCGATCACGATGTGCAACTCGCCGCCCCGCCGCCGCCCCCGCCGGAGCTCGGCGCGCCGATCGGCGCATCGATCGCGGCCGCCGCGGCGCCCCGCGGCATGCCGTTCGCCCGGATCTCGCTGGTCCTGCTCGGCTCGGTCGCCGTCGTGCTCGCCGTGTACCAGTTCGTGCTGCGGCCCCGCAAGCCGGCCGCGCCGCCGCCCACGCCCGTCGTGACCGCGATGCGGTTCGTCGTGCAGCCCACCGACGCGGTGGTCGAGGTCGGCGGCAAGGAGATCGGCCACCAGTCGCCGTTCGAGGCCCAGCTCGGGCCCGGCGTGTACTCGATCCGCGTGCGCAAGGACGGGTACAAGCCGTGGGCCAAGGAGTTCACGCTGCGCGAGGGGGACCACCCGACGATCCAGGTCGCGCTCGACGCCGGGACCGCGGTGCTCAGCCTGAGCTCGCAGCCGCCGGGCCTCGGCGTCCAGCTCGATGGCAAGCCGCTCACGCAGGTCACGCCGCTCGAGGTCCAGGTCGGCGCCGGCCCGCACGCGCTGGTCGTCACCAACGCCGCCGGGATCACCTGGACCCAGAACTTCACCGCCGAGGTCGACGGCAAGTACAGCTACGTCGCGCCGCTGACCGCGACCAAGCGCACCGGACCCGCCGCGGCGGCGGTCGCAGCCGCCCCACGCCCTGCCCCGCCCGCCGCGCCGGAGCGAGCGGACCGCAGCGATCGCACCGAGCACGTCGACCGCACGGAGCGCCCGGAGCGGACCGATCGCAGCGCCGGCAGACGGCCCACCGCGGCGCCCACGCGCGTCGCAAGCCGGGAGCCCGCCGAGTCCGATCTACGCCTGCCCGAGCCGGTGACCGAGCCGCCGCCCGTCAAGCCCGAGCCCGTCGCGCCGCCCCCGCCCCCGCCGCCGCCGGCGGCCCTGCCCAAGCCGGTCGCGCCGCCGGCGCCGCCGAAGGCGCCCCCGCTGGTGGCAACGAACGCGATCACCAAGCTCGCAGGCGAGATCCCGGCGATGAGCGTCACCGGCGTGAACGAGCCATCCACGGACGTGGTCGCCAAGATGTGCATCGACGATCACGGCCGCGTGGCGTCGGTGAGGATCGTCAGGGCGCTGCCCCAGATCGCCGACGACCTGCAGCGCAGCCTGTCCAGCTGGCGCTACAAGCCGTACATCAACGCGGCCGGCGAGGCCTCACCCGCGTGCTTCCCGGTGACCCTGCGGGTCGTGTTCAAGCACGACTGACGGCTCAGCCGCCCGGGGCGGACGGCAGGCGGGCGCCGCGGACCGGCGTGCCGGGATCAGGCGCGAGCGGCGGCGAGATCCAGCAGCTGCGGCAGCGAGTAGGTGTCGAGCTTGGCGAGGTAGTCCTTGTCCTTGGCCTTGCGCTGGACCTCGCCGATCGCTGCGATCAGCTTCTCGCGGTTGCCGTACTTGTTCTTGAGGGTCTGCGTGGCGCGCTGCAGGCGGAGCAGCTGGGCGTTCGAGGCCTTCTTGAGCCGGTCCTCGAGCGCGCCGGTGTCCTCGTCGGTGCGCGCCAGCAGCGCGGCGATCGCCTTGGCGAGAGCGGCCTTGGAGCCGTGCGCATCGGCGACGCGGGCCTTGGGGTGGCGCGGGAGGATCTTGGGCGGCACGGCGGGCGCCTTGGCCTTGGCCTTGGGCGCGGCCTTCTTGGCAGCCGGCTTCGGCTTGGCGGCGGCTCTCTTCACGGACGAGGTCTTGTTGCTGGGCATGGGCGTCTCGCTTCGCTACTGCGCGCCGGAGCCGGGACTCGGCTGCGGGGGGGCGCGATCTTGGGGGGACGTACTCGAGTCGTCAAGCGCCGCCAGCACGTGATTCAGGTCGTCGACCGTGAGCGCGGCACGGAACTGCACGATGTTGGCATCGGCGGTCACCACGACCTTGCCGACCACCGAGCCGAGCGACTTGAGCTGCGCCGCGGCGGTCAGCAGGGCGAGCTCGCTCTTCACGTAGGATTCCAGTGCCTTGGCCTGGTCCGGCTGGTTCATCACGGCGCTGAGCTGAAGCTTGGCGCCGTCGGCAAGATCGGCGCTGAGCGCGAATGCGACCGGCCCCGCGCTGATCTGGCCGCCGCTGACCTTGACCAGCCCGTCGCGGACCCGCGGGTCGGTGCGGCCGACCGCCCACAGCGGGGCGCTCTGGTTCACCAGCTTGCGCCAGGCGGTGAGATCGGGGTTGTCCGGCGCCTTCTTGCCGGCGCCGAGCGCCTCGGTGAGATACGCCTCGTCGGCGCTCAGCACGACGGTGTCGGGCCGGGTATACGCGAAGTACATCGCGCGGTTGCCGTCCTTGGCGAGGTACAGCGTCCGGCCGGCCACGGGCTTGCCGGTCAAGCTACCGCCGCCGGCGCCGACCAGCTTGGTCACGCATTGCTGGAGCTCGGTCTCCGGCAGCGAGCCGACCGCGACCATGAGGACCGGGCCCGTCCCGGGCGCGGGGCCGGGGGGGCTGGGCCCGAGCGCGAGCATCACGCGCTTGATCTGCTTGCCGAGATCGATCTTGCATTCGTCCTTGAGCCGCTGCCAGCGCTCGGACAGCACGGCGTCGCGCATCAGCACCTGCTCGATCGCGCGATCGATCACCGGCGAATCGGTCAGCTTCGCGATGTCGGCGCCGACCACGACCTCGACCGACGAGGGGATCACCGCCAGGCCGGTGAGCTCGGGGGCCGGCCCGCTCGACGCCTGCTTCTTGCCGCAGCCCGGACCCGCCGCGCCCAGCGCGACAAGCGCCGCGAGGATCAGGTGGAGCGCGCTGCGCTGGACCGCCATCGCTGGACTCCGTGACTCCGTGGCTCCGGGACCTTGCGGCTCCATTCGCTCCCGGTGGGCTAGTTCCCGCCCATGCCGCGCATCGCGGCCGCGGCCATCATGAGGATCGGGATCAGCCCCGGGAGCTTCTGCCCCGAGACGGCGACCGACACGTGGAGCTCGTCGCCCTCGGCGGTGGCCTCGGCCTTGTCCACGTACTGCGGCGTGAACTGCTTGGTCTGCGCGTTGGCCATCTCCGCGGCCTGGGTCGCGGCCTCCGGCTTGTCGAACCGGACCCGCGAGTCGACCGCCAGGCCGTCGGTCACGTTGATCGAGCCATACGCGGCGGTGATCTTGAGGCCGAGCGGCATGCGGTCCAGCACCTTGCCGCTGGCGAGCCCCCAGATCGAGTCGCCGGTCTTGACCTTCTTGTACATCTCGAGGAACGGCGCCGAGCTCTTCAGCGACGAGCTACCGCCGAGCACCGCCTTGACCGCGGCCGCGCTGGCGTTCGGGCCCGCGACGATGACGGCGGTCGAGTCGCTGGTGAACTGCACCGCGACCGGCTCGTTGCGATCACTCTTGACCAGCACGACGTCGCCATCGCGGGTGACCTCGCCGCCCTGCTTGGCGAGCTCGTCCTTGTGCTTGTCGAGGCAGTCGAGCAGCTTCGCCTTGTCGACGCCATGGACGACCGCGACCCCGGACGGGTTGTCGGGGAAGCCCCGGGCGCCGACCGTGAGCGACGAGATCATCTTCAGCGGATCGATGCCGCACTTGGCCTTGAACTCGTCCATCATCTGGTGGCCCTCGCCGGTCGCCAGCCGGGGCTCGACGAACTGCTTCCACAGCGCGCTCTGCTGCATCTGTCCGAGGTTCATGCCGAACACCACCTCGGAGTCGGCCGGCAGCAGCGCGAGGTCGCCACCGGGCCCGCCGCCGCTCGCCTCGCTCGACTTGTCACCGGAGCCCGCCGTGCCGTCCTTCTTGCAAGCCACGAACCCCATTCCGAGGACGAGGCCGAGCAACACGAGGCTCCAGCGCTGGCGAATGCGAACCATTGGTAGTCTCCTGTAGCATCCGCTCTGGACGCCGCCGGGGCTTATAACATCCCGTGATAGGGTCCGCCATGCCCTGGTTACGCCATCGCCTGCGCGACGCCGACGTGTGGGCCAAGGTCGACGCCAACGCCGCGCTGATCAAGGATCCCGACGGGCGCGTGCAGATCGTGTACAAGCCCGCGGACGGTGCGAAGGTGTACCGCGCGGGTGCGCGCAACCTCACACCGGCGCCCGGCAGCGAGCCGGTGGAGTTCGAGGCCGGCGAGCCGGCCGAGCCGCGTTCGCGCGACGGCAAGGCGCCGGCTGCCGGCAGCGCGCGCGGCAACGGCGCGCAGGAGTCGGCGCCGGCCGACGCGATCCACGTCTGGACCGACGGCGCATGCAGCGGCAACCCCGGGCGCGCCGGGCTCGGCGTGGTGATCGTCGGCGACGGCACAGGCGAGCGCGAGATCAGCGAGTACCTCGGCGACGCGACCAACAACATCGCCGAGCTGACCGCGATCCTGCGCGGGCTGCAGGCGGTGTCCGACCGCACCCGCCCGGTGATCGTCTACTCCGACTCGGCGTACTCGATCGGGCTTTTGACCAAGAGCTGGAAGGCCAAGAAGAACGTCGAGCTCGTCGACGAGCTGCGCGCGCTGACCAGGACGTTCCGCGACCTGCGGTTCGTCAAGGTCGCCGGCCACGCCGGCATCGCGCTCAACGAGCGCGTCGATCAGCTGGCGACCGGCGCGATCACCCGGCGCGGCACCTTCGACCGCCGGGTCTAGGACCCTGGACCTGTGCACCCCCGTGGTCAGGCGGCGCGGCCATTGCGCGGCCCCACCAGCAGCGCCAGGTCAGGGGCGACGGCAGCAAGGAGCTCGCGGAACTGGCTCAGCGAGGGCTCGCGCTCGCCGCGCTCGTAGGTCGCGTAGGTGTTGCGCGACTTGCCGAGCCGCTCGGCGACGTCCGTGAGTGAGAGCTTGCTGCGGCCGCGCTGGTACTTGAGGACCGCAGCGCACAGCATCGCGGGCGCAGTCGAATCGATCAGGACGGTGCGTTCGCCGCGGTCACCGCCGACGTCCGACACCTTCGCACGGAACCCTTTCTTGTCGACGAGGATCTCGACGGCATCCGCAAGGCTCGCGATCGCGGACTCCCGGGTCCCGGCCTGCGTGATCGCGCCGATTGCCTCGCACGTCGCGATCGACGCCGCCTTGCGCTTCGTGAGGGTCCCGAGCAGCACCATCACAGCCTCCCATTCATCGATCCCAGCGTGCCCGAGGATCGCCGGGCCGGGCCGGCAGCGCCGACGCGCGATCGCGTTGTCGACGGTCAGCACCAGCTGCTTGCGCACGCGGTCGCACCGGATCTGGACGCGCGGCCGGGTCGCCGGCCGGCCGTTGTCCCAGTGCAGCCGGGCGCGCAGCCCGCGATCGCGGCGCGCCCGGTCGAACACCGACTCGAGGCGCGCCAGCGTCGCGGCGGCCTGCGCCCGATCGATCGCGACCTCGTGGGGCAGCGGCGGCGCCGCGCTCCAGTGGTCGAGCAACCAGGCGGTCACCGTGAGCCGGCGCTCGAGGTACTCGGCCAGCCAGGCGGCGAACCCGCGCGCCTCGCCGGTGGCGTCGCCGGCGGCGGACGATCGCAGCACGTGCTCGAGCACGCGGGCCAGCGTGTCGACGCCGTGCGACAGCAGGCCCGCGAGCCGCCGCCGCTCGTCGCGGTGGGCATCGGCGGTGATGTCGTCGGCGAGCAGCGCCAGGTCGGCCTCGCGATCGAGCACGAACACGACGCCGAGCCACCTGTACGCCGCGCGCCGGATCCGGCGCTCCTAGCTCGCGGGAGCACGCGGCGATCGTAACCGGCGGCGGCGAGTCGCGTAGTCGCTGCCACGGAGGGTCACGCATCAGGCGCCGCCAGGGCGCCAGGGTCGGCCCGTCGTGTCCACATGCCTGGATGTTCCGGGCGGGATCTCATGTTGGGAGGAATCATGGTTCTCGATCGCTCGTTCAAATTCACGTCACTGCTGTTCGCCACCCTCGCCGGGCTCTCGGGCGTTGCGCTCGCCCACCCCGCAGGAGGCGCCCAGGTCTGTACCCTCGCCTCGGCCGCGCCCGGTCAGCCGGGCACGCTGGTCTGCAAGAGCACCCTCACCGGCGCGACGACGCAGAGCATCGCCATCGGCAACACCGTGTTTGGCTCCGGTGGCATCGGCGGTGCGCTCAGCCGCCACGATGACTCGGTGCTGGTCACCGACATCGCCGGCGGCGCCGTGCTGTTCGAGGAGAGTCACGGCCGGCTCGTGCACCGCGTGCAGCTGAACACCGGCGGCGAGGATTCGGTCTCGGGTGCGATCGGGGCTCACGGTGCCTACGTGGTGACGCGCACGCGCCTGATGTTCTTCCCTCGCGGCCACGCCACCGCGAGGAGCACCGCGGATCTGATGATCGGGGACAGCTCCGCCTCGCAGGTCGTGCTCGCGGGCGGCCATGCCTACGTCTCGGAGAAGTCCGGCTCGCTCGAGGCATTCGCGCTCGGCGCCGATGGCCGCCTCGACGGCGCCGCGACGCCGGTCACCGGCATCCCCGCCGGCACGATCGTCGGCATGACCGGGCTCGACGACCTGGTCGTCTCTCCCGTCGCGCACCTCGCGAGCAACGCGAACCAGGCCGCCGTGCCCGTCACCAGCGGCGATACCACCGTGCAGCTGGTCGCGACCAAGGAGGTCGCCGCATGCTGGGCCGCCAACGACAACGGCGAGGTCTGCATCACCAACCCGGGCAGCATGACCGTGTCGTGCGGCCACTTCGGCCCGGGTGGCTTCACCACGTACACCAGCGCCGCGGCCAACCCGGCCGGCGACTCGGTGCTGGACCTCGACATGCGCTACGATCTCGTCGGTATCCTCGGCACGCATGACGGTGCACGCGTGCTCATGGTGTACGTGCGCTCCGACGAGGGCTCGGACTTCTTGACCTCGATTCGAGAGATCGCGGTCGGTTCGGCCATGGCGACCGGTGCGCTCCTGCTGCCGCCGGTCCGGTAGCACCTCGGTCCCGTGGATCCTCGCAACTCGTTTGTACTCAAAGTATTCTCCGGAGTGCCGCGAGGCGCGATGCCCCGCCCCGGCGGTCGGCCGTGATGAACGACGCCCGCCCGGCTCGTTCCTCTGTATACCAACGAGATGAAGCAAACCTCTCGGCGAGGCGCCCGATGGATCGAGCAGATCCTGCCTGGATTTGACGAGGTCGGCGCCCTCATCGCGCGGTTCAACTTGCGGCGCGTGTACTACTGGCTGCTGCTCGCCAGCCTGGTGGGGCTCGTCGGGGGCGTCGGTGCGCTGGTGTTCAAGTGGCTCGCCGATCACGTGCTGGCTGCGCTCTGGCCGACGATCGTCTCGTTCGCGCCGCCCAGCGCCGGCGGTGAGCCGACCAGCATCGTCGCTCCCGGCCCGATCCGGGTGTGGGGTCTGATCGTCGCGCCCGCCCTGGGTGGCCTGCTGAGCGGCCTCCTCGTCTACCGGTTTGCCCCCGAGGCCGCCGGGCATGGCACGGATGCCGCGATCCGCGCGTACCATCGCGAGGGTGGACACATCCGGTGGCAGACGCCGCTGGTCAAGCTCGTGGCCTCGGCCCTGACGCTGGGTTCGGGCGGTAGCGCCGGTCGCGAGGGGCCGATCGCGCAGATCGGCGCCGGGTTCGGAAGCGTGCTCGGCACCGTGCTGCGCCTGTCCGATCGCGAGCGAGGCGTCCTGCTGATGGCCGGGGTCTCGGCCGGCATCGGCGCGATCTTCCGCGCCCCGTTTGCCGGCGCGATCTTCGCCGCCGAGGTGCTCTATCGCGAACCGGACATCGAGCCCGAGGTCCTGGTCCCGGCGCTGCTGTCGTCCATCGTCAGCTACAGCGTCTACTGCGCCGTGCACGGGTTCGGTCACCTGTTCACCGGGACGGAGGCGTTCGGGTTCGCCGATCCCGTGGCGCTGCTGTGCTACGGCGCACTCGGCCTCGTGGTGGCGTTCGGCGGCATCGCGTACGTGACGCTGCTCGACCGCACGACGGAGACGTTCCGGCGCTGGCGGATCTCGAACTACGCGAAGCCGGCGATCGGCGGCACGCTCGTCGGGATCATCGCGGCTGCCGCCTATCTCGTGGCTCGCGACACCTCGGTGCTCGCCGTGATGGGCTCCGGATATGGAACGCTGCAGCGCGCGGTGAGCGAGTCGAGCTCGGTCGGCCCGTCGCTCGCCATCCTCGGCTTCGTCGCGATCGGCAAGATGCTGACGACCTCACTGACCATCGGCTCCGGAGGCTCGGGCGGCGTGTTCGGGCCCTCGATGGTCATCGGAGGCTGCCTCGGTGCCGCCGTCGGCACGCTGTTTCACGCCTGGCTCCCGGGGCTCGTGCCCGATGTCGGGCCGTTCACGATCGTCGGTATGGCCGGATTCTTCGCCGGCGTCGCGAAGACGCCGATCTCGACCTTGTTGATGGTGGGCGAGCTCACCGGCAACTACGCGCTGCTGCTGCCGTCGATGCTCGTGGTCTGCCTGTCGATGATCATCGTCCACCGCTGGACGATCTACAACGAACAGGTTCGCACGCGCGCAGAGTCTCCCGTCCACCGCGGTGAGCTGCTTCATGATGTGCTCGCCGACCTTGCGGTCCAGGCCGTGATCGATGGCGACGCCCGGTTGCACACGGTGACGCCCTCGACCCCGATCCGCGACGTGGTCCGGATCCTCGATGAGACTCACCAGCGCGCGCTTCCGGTCGTGGATCCGGACGGTCAGCTGCACGGCGTGCTCGCGGCCGATGTCGTGCGCGCCGTCCTCGCCGAGGATCCGGCACGAGGTCTGGTCGTTGCCGAGGACCTCCTGGCACCCGACATCCCGATGCTGCGGGTCGATGATTCCGTGCAGCGCGCGCTCGATCTGTTCGCACTGCAACACGTCGAGGTGCTGCCGGTCGTGTCGGCGGAGGGAGGCCTGGTCGGCCTGCTGGATCGTCGCGCGATCCTGGGCGCGTATCGCCGCAGGATCGACGAGCTGCGCGGCCGGTCCACCATGCAGCGGTAGCGACAAGATCGCTCTCGACGCACGGGCCGACGCGGTGGCCGGCGCCGAACCGGTTCACGTCGCCGCGCCCGAGCCGATCGACGGCCAGACCGTGCCGCAGCCCTGCCGGCAGTACCTCACCGTGCCCGCGAATCGCCACAGCGAGCTGCTGGTGTGGAGCCAGCGGCTGTCGCCCTTCTGAGGCGGAGGCGGCGGAGGACTGGCGCCGATCCTGCCACCGCAACCGCCCGCCGCGACCGCGACCACACCCCACAGAGCCCACATTCTTGTGCGTGTCATGACGTCACAGCCTAGCGATGACCGCCCGCGCCTTCGATGACCGC
The DNA here is from genome assembly GCA_036265355.1 of Kofleriaceae bacterium. Lineage (GTDB taxonomy): Bacteria > Myxococcota_A > Polyangia > Haliangiales > Haliangiaceae > JABFXX01. The sequence goes on from DATAPF010000122.1 coordinate 26,835, forward strand.
CGATTACCGTGAATTACGGCACACGCGGTCGTCGCCATCGCGCGACGAGCTGGCGCCGCGCAATCGGGATCACGCGGTCGCGGGCACCACGGCTGGCGCAGACAGCCGCATCGCGGGGATCCGGCGATACGTGAACGCCCGCCACACCCACTCCATCGGTCCGTAGCGATACCGCGCGAGCCACCAGTGGCTGAACACGACCTGCAGCGCGAACACGACGGCCACGAACACGACCTGCCACGAGCGCGCCAGACCCCAATGGCCAGCGCCATAGCCATAGAAGAACGAGGTACTGACCAGAGCCTGAGTGAGATAGTTGGTCAGGGCCATGCGCCCCACCGGGGCGAGGACCCGGATCCTGGCAAACACGCTGTTGCTGTTCAGCGCCACCACGACCATGCCGACGTAGCCGAGGCTCGCGGGCAGACTGCCGAGCCCAACGAGGCCGCTCGCGAGCGGGAACCCATCGTGGCTGTCACCCAGGCTGCGCGACGTCGCGATCAGGCTGCCCAGCAAGCCGAGCCCGATCCCGAGCGGCAGCCCGTAACAGGCGAGCCTGCGAAACACCCGCATGTGGGCGCGAACATTCTCCATCATTCCCGACCGCACGAACCACGCGCCGATCAGGAACATCCCGATCACGATCGCGGCATTGGAGGCTTCACGTGGAATCCTCGACGGGAAGTCGCG
>DATAPF010000123.1:0-2015 GCA_036265355.1 Kofleriaceae bacterium
TTCATACGTGCCATGGACCTCGACCCCGCTTCGTGCCTCGTCCTCATGTGCCATCGAGAGAGGACTCGGCTGCTGTCTTCGGGCTCCCTAAAGCCTTGGACACTCCGGACTTCCACTTTTCGGGGCTTACTTCCCACGGCCCGCACGCTCGCGCGCCTTCGCATCGCCGAGCCCGTTGCCGTCCCGCTTCTGCACACTCCCCTACATGCTCGTCGCCAGGCGTCGCTACCGACCTGCATGGCAGCTTTGGTCGGACGGGATTCGCACCCGCCAGATGACGCTTCTGTATTTCCGTTAGATCTTCGCATCTTACTTTCCTACAGACCAGCCTTTCTTCCTGTTCGCACTAGGGACCGCGGTAGGGACCGGCGCAGTAGGGACCGATATTCGGATGCGGAACACGCAGCAGCCTCCACACCTTAGCCACCAAGCAGACTGATCTTGTCCGGGTTCCGGCCGGATCTCGGACGCTCGTCCGGAATCCGGACGAAATCCGGACAGCGCGGCGAGTGATTGCCGGCAGTTGCGCGTGGCACGCGGGATGCGAAGCGCACGCGCATGCGTTCGTTGCTCGTGATGCTGTGTTCTCCTCTGGTGGTTGCCGCGCTGGCGTGGACCGTGCTCGCGGCATGTCTCGATGCACCGCCCGGGCCGCGGATGTCGCTGGCGCGGCTGGTGGTCGGCTGGGATCCGCTGGCGTGCGGTGAGCCGCACCGGCTCGTGGTCGAGCTCCGTGACGACGCCGGCGCGGTGGTGTCGGCATCGACGCCGTGCAGCCTCGGCACGCTCGCGGTTGACGTCGCGCACCTCGGCAGCTACCAGGGGCGGATCTACGCCTGGGCGCTCGACCAGCCGGCGCGGCCGATCGCGCCGGACGAGTGGATGATCGAGCTCACGATCGACCAGCCGATCGTGCACTGGGACGTGATGGTGCCGCCGTGATTCACGGCGCGGATTCTCCGAGCTCGGCGGCCGGCGCGGGCTCCGCCAGGTGGGCGGGATCGCTGCGCGGGTCGAGGCCGCGCGCGGTGAGCTCCCGGACGATCGCGGGCTCGATCTGGAACCGGTCCAGGACGGCGCGCAGCGCGGCGTGCGCGGAGGCGGCGTAGCGATGCACCCGCTTGCCGAGGATCAGCTCGTTCTTCGCCGAGTGCTCCCAGCCGACGAGCTCGGTGACGGTGACCTTGTAGCCGTGGGCCTCGAGCGCGAGGCCGCGGACGACATTGGTCAGGTGCGAGCCGAGCTCGCGGCGATGCAGCGGGTGGGCGAACAGCGCGGCGATCGCCGGATCGGCCGGGCGTGCGGCCTCGAGCTGGCGCGCGACCTCGGCCTGGCAGCACGGGACGACCGCGACGTGATCGGCGGAGCGCTCGATCGCCAGCGCCAGGGCGTCGTCGGTGGCGGTGTCGCACGCGTGGAGCGCGGTGACGACGCTCGGCCGCCGCGGCGGCGCGGCATGGGCGATCGCGCCGGTGACGACCTGGAAGCGGTCCTGGCCGAACCGCGCGGCGCGCTGCTGGGCCTGCGCCGACAGCTCGGGGCGGGCCTCGATCGCGAGCAGCGTGCCCTTGCCGGCGGGGGCGAGCACGAGCTCGTAGATCAGGGCGCCGAGGTAGCTCTTGCCGGCGCCGCAGTCGACGATCAGCGGATCGGCCGCGCGCGCGAGGGCGTCGTCGAGCGCCGGGCGCAGCAGCTGGACCAGGTGGCGGATCTGCTTGAGCTTGCGGCGCGCGTCGGCGTTGAGGTGGCCGTCGCGGGTCAACAGGTGGAGGTCCTGCAGCAGCGCGATCGACATCCCCGGGGGGACCTCGGGATCGGTGCGCGGGTCGTGCTTCACGCCGCCACCATAGCGTGGCCGGGGTCGGCGGACAGCGCTCGGAGCACAGCGAGGCGGCGCCATGCGCCATGACCGCGTGGTCCTCGCGTACCACGGCTGCGACGCCGCGGTCGCCGAGCAGCTGCTCGCTGGCCAGCCGTTCCGGAAGAGCGAGAACGACTATGACTGGCTTGGCGCT
>DATAPF010000124.1:0-6320 GCA_036265355.1 Kofleriaceae bacterium
CGACCGCGAGCAGGATGGGGTCGGACGCCGCGGCCGTGATTTGGATAGGCCGGGTCTTGTCCGCACGTACCTCGCGGGGTCCGCGCAGGACGGGTGGTGATTCGGCGGGCGCGGCTCCGACACCCATCCGCGCAGCAGCCCCCGGCGAGCTCGCGTGCACGCGTTCTCCCGGACGCCGCGCCCCACCGGCGCCCCACCGGCGCCCCACCGGCGCCCTACCCGGCCTGGGCGGCCACCGACGGCACGTCGAACAGCTCGGCGAGCTCGTCGGCCTTCCTGGCCGCGTCGTGGCGGCCGAGCTCGATCAGCTGCGACGCGAAGTTGCCGTCGAACAGCAGGTACGACAGCAGGTCGCTCTCGTGGCGCGCCTCGCCGGCCGCGAGCCGCTGGATCAGCCGGCGCGCGAACATGCCGCGGACCTGCATGCGGCCGGACCGGACGAACTGCGCGGCCAGCGTGCCGATGTCCTCGGATGGCCGGATGTGGACCGCCTGGATCCGGCGCAGCGGGGCGCCGCGCAGCCGGATCAGCGCGTGGTTCATCATGTCCTCGAACTTGTCGCCGAACGACGCAGCGCCCGCCTCGAGGATCAGGTTGATCCGCTGCATCCGCGCCAGGTCGTACTCGGTGTGATCGAGCAGCAGCGCGTTGAGCGCCTTGCCGGCGAGGAACAGCGGCTTGGGGTAGGCCTCGGCGCGCTCGCGCTCGAGCTGCTTCGGCTCGTGCGCGACGTGGCGCAGCGACACCAGCAGCAGGCGATCCGCGCCCAGCCGGATCGCCGGCGACATCGGGGTATTCTGGCGCAGCCCACCGTCGGTGTAGTACTCGTCGCCGATCTTGACCGCCGGGAACAGCATCGGGATCGCCGCCGACGCCAGCACGTGGCGCGGCCCGATCCGCGCCGCGCGGTGACGGACGAACGGATCGCGGCTCCACTCGCGCGGCACCGGCTCGGCGCTCGACAGGAACACCACGGTGTGCCCGGTCCCGACGTGGGTCGACGACACCGAGAGCGCATGCAGGCGGCGATCGCGCAGGTTGCGGTCGATGCCGCGCCACGGGATCACGCGGATCACGAAGCGCTCCAGCCCGCTGGTCTCGATCAGCCCGCCGTAGCGGAAGCTGCCCGGGGCCGGCGGCGGCGGCTCACCACCGAGCAGCAGCCGGACCGCGCGCAGGACGTCGAACGGCCGCAGGCTGATCAGCTCCTCGATCCGCAGCGCGCGCCACGACGCCACCAGCTGGGCCGCCTGGGCGTCGGGGTCGGCCATCGTCGCGGCGAGGAACGCGGCATTGATCGCGCCGACCGAGGTCCCGCTGACGATGTCGATCGGGACGTGGCGGCCGAGCCGGCGAGCCAGGTCAGTCCGGAGATAGTGGATGATCCCGGCCTCGTAGGCGCCACGCGAACCACCGCCCGACAGCACGAAGCCGACCTTGGGTCGCGGGATCAGCACCTTCACCCGCCCGATTGTAAACGCAACCGCCAGCGCGTGCCCCGCAGCGCGGTCAGCTTCGCGCCATGCGTCGGCGCGGCGGTCCGGCGACACTGCTCGCAGCGTCTCGCTCGGTGGGCCGGACGCCGACGCCGATCAGTGGCTCTGGAGCGCGGCCTCGACCTGCTTGCGCTGGTCGGCGCGGAGCATGTGGCGGACCTTGAGCCAGGTCAGGATGCGGGCCTTGCGGATCGCCGCTTCCTTGGCGCTGATCGCCTCGATCTGCTGTCCGACGTCGGCCTCCTTGGCCTCGGAGTCGCGCAGCGTGTCATGCAGCCGGCTCGACATCCGTGCGAGCTCGGCCTGGGCGGTGGTGATCTGCTTGTCGGAGTCCGCGCGCAGCCGGGCGAGCTGGACGCGCTGGTCGGCGTCGAGCGACAGGCCCCGGAGCGCCGCGATCGCCGGGCCGAGGTCCGGCTCGGCGGCCTCGGGGGCCGGCGGCGGCGGCGCCGCCACCGCGGGGTGATCGTCGTCGTCATCGTCGTCATCGTCGGCGTCGTCGCTGTCATGGCTGCCCGGGTTGACGCCCGGAACCCCGGGGCCGAAGTTCCTGGCAAAGTCCTTGCCGAACTTCTTGGCAAAGCCATTGCCGATCCGCTCGCCGAGGTGCGCCAGCTCCTCGTCGAGTCCCTCCATCTGGCGCTCGATCTCGTCGCCCATCCGCTCGAGCTCCGGGCCGATCCGGTCGAGATCCATCGACCGGAGGCGGCCGAGCCGCGCGGTGAGCTGGTTGCGCATGGCCTGGATCCGGCCGCGCAGCCGCATCCGGGTGTCGGGCGGCACGTCGGGCAGGCGGTCGAGCGTCTCCAGCGCCCGCTCCAGCGACTCCTGGACCAGATCGGCGATGCCATCGATCTCGACCTTGCCGCCGTGGATCGACACCGAGACACCGTGCGTTCGGCCGTGACCGCGATGCGACGGCGGCGCCGGGGGCGCGGGCGGCGGGGGCGGGACGGGCGGGATCGCCGGCACGCCGGGCGGCCCGTGGCGCGGCGGCGCCGGGGGCTCTGCCTGCGCGACCAGCACGCGAGCGGTCCGCGGCGCCTCGTCGGACGCCGCCGGCCAGAACCCGCGCGCGCCGCCCGAGCCGGAGTCGGCGCGGCTGAACGCGCTCGCACACAGCAGTCCCCCGGCGAGCGCCGACGGCAGGATCACAGCGAACAAGGTACGGACCCGACTCACGGCGCGTCTCCTTTGACCAGCTTCTTGTAGGGTGCGAGTGGCGCCTCGATGGAGTCCCAGTCCGCCGACACGCGGCTCGCGGAATCGACGTCGGCGATCCGGGCCAGCGCGGCGAGGTCATCGTCGGTCGCAGGCTCGAGCCGCGACGGCTCGCGCGGCGTGTCGCGCTCGAGCGTCTGGATCTTCACGGTCGGCTGCGGCGCGTCCGGGGCGGTCGGGTGATGCGCGACGAGGAACACGCCGAACATCCCGGTCGCCACCGAGACCGCCAGCCCGGCCGCGAGCCGGCGGCGCCGCCGCACGACGAGCCGGTGCTGGGCGCCGACCGTCATCCGGGCGGAGAACCCCAGCCCCGGATCGACCGCGTGGTGGGTCCCCGCCAGCTGGCCCGACACCATGACCAGCCCCTGGCAGCTGGCGCAGCCAGACACGTGCTCGGACAGATCTCCGAGCGGCTCTCCCAGCGCCAGGCGCTCGGCGACTTGGTCACACATCGATTCCGTCATCGGTGCTCCTCCATCAAATCGCGCAGCCGTGCGAGTCCCCGCACCAGGTGCGTCTTCACCGTCGCCACTTCCACGCCGATCAGCTCGGCGACCTGCGCGACTGGTAAGTCATGGCCATAGCGCAGCACGAGCGCGGTGCGCTGCTGCGGTGACAGCCTCTCGAGCCGGCCCAGCATCGCGCCGAGCGCCTCGTGATCCTCGAGCGCCTCGCGGGGCGCCACCGCACCGACCGCGTGCATGCGCTCCGCGATGTCGTCCTGGCCGGTGTCGGCGCTGACCGGCGCGGGATCGCCCTCGCCGTCCTTGCCCGGCAGCCAGCCGAACAACCGGCGCCGCAACCGGCGCCGGCGCAGCGTCCGCAAGCACATCGTGGTGACGATGCGCAGGAACCATGCCGGCGCGGCGGCCGGATCGCGGAGGTCCGCGATCGACTCGCACGCGCGCGCGAGGGCCTCCTGCACTGCCTCCTCCGCTTCGGCGCGATTGCCGAGCAGGTCGTAGGCGATGCCATAGCCCTTGCGCGCCGGCGCGGCAGCGAGATCGGAGAGCAAGCGACTCCTTGCGTCTGCTCGTTGCCCCACGTCTAGGCGAGCTCCAGTAAGCATTTGTCCTCGAACCTGCACGCTGGACTATAGAGCCACCGCGGGCCCACGCGGTTGACATCCCGCGCCGTGCGATGCGCATTCGCGGCGCAGTTCTCGATGCTTGGGCCGCCGCTGACCGGCGGCCGGCCGGCCGACGAGGCGCGTCATGCAGCCCGTCGGTGCACGCCTGAGGCGGTCGATCGCAGCCGGCAGCCAATCGATCGGCGCGCGCACGCACGGCCAAGGACGATCGACCAGACGGATCCCCCGCGACCCAAGGTGTGTGTACAGCTTCCCATTGCCCACGCACGGCCTGAATCATGAGAGGGTGCACCTGGGAAGAAGGAAGCGTATGAAGCACACGACGATCTTGATCTCGATCCTCGCGATCGCCGCCTGTGGCGGGAACAGCCCGCCGCCCGCCGAGCCCAAGGAGCCCGAGCCCGCGCCGCCGCCGGCTCCCGAGGCCAAGTCCGCCCCCGAGCCCGAGCCGGCCCCGGCTCCCGAGCCGCCGCCGCCACCCGCGCCGCCGCCGCCCAAGACGCTGTATGCCCAGGCGGCGCTCGTGCCGGTCAAGGGCGCCAAGATCAAGGGCGCCACCGTGACCTTCACCCAGGAGGGCGATCAGCCGGTCGCCCTCGGCTCCAACAGCTGGTTCGACGGCCTCAAGCCCGGCAAGTACCACCTGGTCGTCCACGAGAGCACCGACTGCGGGCCCAACGCGACCAAGGCCGGCAAGCCGATGCCCGCCGACGACGTCCCGTTCACCGCCGCCAAGGGCATGGACGCGCTCAGCCTGCCACAGGTCGCCCAGATCCAGCTCCAGGGCGACGGCGCGGTCGTCGGTCACACCCTCGTGCTCCACGCGGACGCCAAGGGCAAGCTCGGCAAGGCCCTGGCGTGCGGCGCGATCGCCGCCGCCGGCGAGTGAACAGCTGTCGAGGAGTCGAAGAATCGCGACCGACGGTCGACGTGGAGGTCGACGATGGACTCGACGTCCACGGCCACGTACGGCCACGTCAAGGTCAAGGACGGCCCGTCAAGGTCAATGCCCAGGTCGACGTCCACGGGTGACGCGCCTGAGGCAGGCCTACAGCCCCGGATCACGCCGGCGGGTGCGGCTCGGTCCGCGGCGCCAGCTCGACGGTGAAGCCGACCCGCGCGCCACCGCCGGGCCGATCGGTGATCCACGCACCGCCGCCGTGCGCCACCGCGATCCGCGACACCAGCGCCAGGCCCAGGCCGAGCCCGCCGGCGCGCGACGGCACGAACGCGCGGAACGCGTCGGCGCGGCGGTCGGCGGGCATCCCCGGCCCGGCATCGTCGACCTCGATCGCGATCTGGCGGGCCCGCCGCTCGATCCGCACCGCCACCGCGCCCTTGCCGTGGACCCGGGCGTTGTCGAGCAGGTTGGCGACCGCGCGGCGCACCAGCGTCGGATCGACCGTCGCGCGGACGTCGCCGGTCGCCTCGATCGCCTCGGGCGCGACCCCGGCCGCGGTGGCCACGTCGCTGACCAGCTCGCCGAGATCGGTCGGCCGGCAGTCGAGGTTGCCGAACTCCAGGCGCGACGATGCGAGCAACCGCCCGACCAGGTCGTCGAGCACCAGCACCTCGCGCTCGAGCTCGGCCAGCGCGCCGGCCCCGCGCGGCTGACCGTCGCGCGCGGTGTCGATCAGCACCCGCATGTGGCCGAGCGGCGTGCGCAGCTCGTGCGACACCGCGGCGAGCAGCTGGCGCTGATCGATCACCTGCTGCTGGATCCGTTCCGCCATCTCGTTGATCGCGATCGCCAGCAGCCGGGTCTCGCCGCGATGCGCGCGAACGTCGAGCCGGGTCTCCAGCTTGCCGTCGCCGATGTCCTGCGCGACCCGCGCGACCATGAGCAGCGGCCGGGTCAGCCGGAACGCGATGCCGCCCGACATGATCGACAGCACGACCAGCGCGACCACCGCGTGCCACCACCGCGGCTCCGGCCACAGGTGCGCGACCGCCGCGCCGCTGGCGAACGCGAGCGCGAGCCAGCCGAAGATCCGCCGGCGCATCCGGGCCTGCAGCCACCACGGCCCCCACGCGCGCTTGTCCCGCCCCATCCGCCTCCACATCTCGCGCTCCTCGTGCAATCCCTTCCACCGCCGGTGATGCCGCTGCTCCCAGCGCGCCCGCCGCCGGGCGTGCCTGGCATGCCAGCGCTCGTAGCGCTCGGCGTGGCGCTGCCATGCGTGCTCGAGGTGTCGCCAGTGCTTCTCCTGCTCGCGCTCCCACCGGCCGATCTCGTCGTCGGGGTCCGGCGCGCGCGGGTCGGCCGGGCGTGCCCCGGACCCGCCGGGATCGCCGCCGGTCCGCGCTGCGGCTGCGCTGCCTGGCTCGGCCTCGTGCGCCAGCCCGTCCGCCCGCTCGCCGTCGCGCTCCAGCCGTCCGGTCTCGCGCGCCCGCCGCTCTGCCATGCGCTCGGCCTTCTGCGGTTCCTTGCGCGCCAGCCGTTCCGCCTCGCGGCCCAGCCGCTCGGCCTCGCGCTCCGCCTCCCGCTCGCGCCGCGCCGCCTCGCGCTC
>DATAPF010000125.1:0-19204 GCA_036265355.1 Kofleriaceae bacterium
CAGCGGGTTGCCGATCGACGCCAACCGGAACACGTCGGTCTGCTCGCGCGGCACCGCGACGTGGCGCAGCTTCGCGGTCGCCGGTCGCGCGGTCACCGCGATCGAGTGCCACGCCCCGTCGCTGCGCACGTCGACCGCGCCGTCGGTGGCGAACGCGTAGTCGTAGGTGTGCGGCCAGCTCGCCGAACAGCCGGGCGGCAGCGGCAGCGCCCCCAGCCCCGCCGGCGGGCTGGTCAGCGCGGCGATCCCCGGCCCGTCGGAGGCTGCGATCAGGGCGCCGCGCTCCGGCGATCCGGGCGGCGCCATCACCAGGTTGGTGTAGTCCAGGCGCGGCGGGGGTGGCGGTGGTGGCGGCACCATCAACACGCGATCGCCCGGGCTCGGCGCCGCCATGACGCCATCGCCGCCCCCCGCTGCCAGGAGGGTCGCAGCCGGCTCCGGAAGCGCGACGCGTGCCCGCATCGCCTGGGGCGCCGCGAGCGCTGTGACCCGCGACTTCATCGGCGAGCCCGCAGCAGGTGCCGGCGGCGGTCCCGCGCGTCCGGCCGGCGCGCTGGGCGGCGGCGCGAACGCCAGCGCGCTGGGCGGCGGCGCGAACGCCGGTGGGCCGGGCGACGCCGCGAACGCCGGTGGGCCGGGCGACGCCGCCACCTCGGCGGGCGGCAGCTTCCCGCCGCCTCCGCTCCGGGCGTCGCTGACCTTCTTGGCCGGGACCACCCGCGCATCGTTGGGCTCCGGAAACGCCCGGCGATAGTCGTCGTAGAGCGCGGCGACGCCGGCCGGCGGCGCTCGGAACCCGGAGCGCCCCGGCTCGGGCTGGCGGCGGCCGATCCGCTGCGCCGCCAGCTCGGGCAGCGCGCCGAACTGCTCGGGCTCGGCGGTCGACAGCCGGAGCCGCACGGCGGTCCAGTCCTCGCCGGTGGCCTGGGCGACCGCGGCGCGGACCTCGAGCATCGCGCGGTCGCCGTCGAGCCGCGCGACGTAGCTCGGCGCCCAGCGCGCCGCCGCGACCTGGTACTCCAGGTGCAGCGTCGCGCTGCCGCTGCCCTCGACCTGCAGATCGATGTGCTTGCGGAGCTCGTGGAGCCGGGCGGGTCGCGCCGTGCCCCCGCGGCGCTCGCGGTCCTGCGCGGCGGCCAGCGCGCGGTGGGCCTCGGCCGCGGCGCGCCGGGCAGCGGCGGCCTGATCGCGCAGCGCGAGCTCGCGCTCGGCCCGCAGCGCGACCAGGGCACGGCGCGCCTCGACGATCGCGCCCCACGCCGGCGGCGGCTCGTCGCGCGGCGCGGCGGGCTCGGACACGGCGATCGGCGCGGCCGCGAGCGCGGCGATCGCGGCGTCGAGCCGCTCGACCTCGGCGTCGGCCAGCGCGGCGCGCCGGCGGGCGTCGCGGAGCTCGGCGGCGACCTCCTCGGCGGCGGCCTCGGGGGCCGGCGCGTCGAGCCCGACATGCACCGCGGTCACCACTGCGCCGCCCTCGACCTCGACCCGGACGGTGTCGTCGAGCGCCGCGACCGGCAAGCCGGTGATCCGGACCCGGGGCCCGGTCAGCGCGACGCTCGCCGTGCGCCGCACCCGCGCACCTCGGGCATACAGCGTCACCTCGGTGATCCGCGACTCCACCTGCATCGCGGCACAGCGTCGGCGCCGGACCGGCCCCTGTCAAGCACGGCCCGAGATGGCCCGGCATGGCCGGCCCCCGACGTTTGCCCACCATTTGCCCGGCGCGCTCGCGCTGTACTAGTGTCCGCGGGGCGCCGGCCGCCGGCCCTCCGAGATCCGCGATGCCCCGCCTGCTGCCCCGAGGCCTGATCGGCGCCGTCCTGGCGCTGGCTGCATGCGGCACCGCGCGGATCGTGCAGAAGACCCCGTACGGCGGCGTGATCGAGCTCCAGGGCGATCACAACAAGGCGATGGAGCAGGCCAACGAGGAGATGGCCGCCGCGTGCCCCGACTTCATCGTCGTGCGCGAGGGCGACGAGCCGATCGCGGAGCCACCGCCCGGAGGCTCCGCCGCGACGGTGTACCGCGTGCGCTACCAGTGCGGCGACGGCGCGCCGGCCGCTGCCACGCCGCCGCGCGACGACTGAACAGCGATAGCTCCAAGGAGCGGACCTCCATGACGGGCGGCAGCGCCTTCCCTCCTGCGCCCCCGTGTTCCCGGTCAGCCCCGCGAGGTCAACAGCCGCGTGTCGTCGACCGCCGCGTCGGAGATCAGGTCGACGCCGGTCAGCGCGAACCGGCGCGCCGCCGCCGCCGCGCGCCCGCTGTGGGCGTGCCCGGGGCTGTGATCGAGGCACCACTGGGCGTGCCCGGCGAGCAGCGCGAGCGACACGCTGCGGCCGAGCGTCATCGCCAGCCGCCGCGCACCGGCCTCGAGCCGCTCGGGCTCGGGCTGTGCGCTGTGCACCCAGGCGATCGCATGGCGCAGCGCGGTCCGCGCGACCTCGGCCGGCCGGGCGAGCCCCGGATCGGTCACCCCGCCGAGGTTGCGATCGAGCTCGCCCTGGATCGCCTCGAGCGCGCCGCCCTTGCCGAGCGCGCGCAGGGTGTCGAGCGACAGCACGTTGGTCGTGCCCTCCCAGATCGGCAGCACCTGGGCGTCGGCGAGGATCCGCGGCAGGCCGGTGTCCTCGACGTAGCCGGCGCCGCCGCACGCCTCGATCGCCTCGGACGCGACCGCGACCGCCTGCTTGCCGGTGGTCAGCTTGGCGATCGGGATCAGCACGCGCGACAGCCGCTCGTGTTCCCCCCCGTCCGCGGCGTCGCCAGAGCCGCCGTGCTCGAGCCGGCCGAGCAGCGCGGCCGAGCGGAATGCCAGGCAGAACGCCGCCGCGTACTCGGCCTCCTGCGCCGCCAGCGTGTCGGCGTGCAGCGGCTTGTCGGCGAGCAGCGCCCCGAACGCGGTGCGGCGCCGCGCATAGTCGCCGGCGAGCGCGAGCCCGCGCCGCATCGCGCTGGCTGCGCTGACCGCGTTCCACGTCCGGGTCACCGACAGCATCGGCGTGATCGCGCGGACGCCGTCGCCGGTCGCGCCGACCAGCGTCGCCGGGGTGCCGTCGAGCGTCAGCTCCGCGGTCGGCACCTTGCGGGTGCCGAGCTTGTCCTTGAGCCGGTTGACCTGGATGCTGCGCAGCCGGCCCGCCGCGTCGCGCAGCTCGACCAGGAACAGCGCCAGGCCGCGGCTGCCCTCGGGATTGCCGTCCGGCCGGGCCAGCGTCAGCGCCATCTCCGAGGTGGTCGCCGAGGTGAACCACTTGGTGCCGTACAGCCGCCAGCCGCCGCCGGCGCCGTCGGGGCGCGCGACGGTCTCGGACTGCGAGACGTCCGAGCCGCCGGTGCGCTCGGTCATCCACTGCCCGCTGGTCCACATCACCGCCGGATCGCGGCTGACCAGGCGCGGCACGTAGCGCTCGATCAGCGTCTGGTTGCCGCTCGCGAGCAGCGTGCGCGCCGCGCCGTCGGTCATCGCCAGCGGACAGGTGTAGACGTCGAGCGACGGCCCGAGCACGTGGACGATCGCGAACTGGTGGGTCCGGGCGTGCGCCCCGAGCCGCGGCTCGTAGCCCGCCGCGACCATGCCGGTGCGCGCGGCCAGCGCCTGCGCCTCGCGCCACAGCGGCGACACCTCGATCCGATCGACGCGCTGACCCCAGGCGTCCCACTGGGTCAGCACCGGCTCGTTGCTGCGGTCGGCGAGCTGCCTGGCGTAGTACTCGACCGCCACCTCGCCGAGCTCGCGGAGCTCGCCCGCGACCTCGGGGCAGAACCGCGCGATCCACGACACCAGCATCGGGTCGTCATCGAACTGGTTCGTGAGGCGGGGAGGCTGCTGAAAGAACGCCATGGTGGATCCTACTTCGTTCGTCGCACCCCTGACTACTTCGCCTTGCCGGCGGCGATCCGCTCGATCGCCGCGGCGAGCTCGAAGTCCTTGGTCGTGATCCCACCGGCATCATGGGTCGTGAGATCGACTCTCACCGTGTTCCACACGTTGAACCACTCCGGGTGATGGTTCATCCGCTCCGCGACCAGCGCGACGCTGGTCATCACACCGAACGCCTCGACGAAGTCCGCGAACCGGAACTCGCGATGCAATTTGCCCGCCTCCACCGTCCAGCCCGGGAGCTGGGCCAGCATGCGCGCGACCTCGTCCGTGCCAAGCTTTGTGATCGCCATGGCCGCTTATACCGCGGCGCACGCGCGGGCACATCCGGGTTGCCGCCGGGCGCCGCGCTGCGCGAACATCTGGCGTGGATGAACCTGCTCCTGTTCGAACCCGATGAACTGGGCGGCGACGGTACCTGCATCGTGCGCGATCATCGCGCCCTCCATTTGCGCAGCGTGATCGGCGTGCGCGCGGGCTGGCACGTCCGGGCCGGCGTGGTCGGCGGCGGCATCGGCAGCGCCGAGGTCAAGGCCGACGACGGCGTGGCGATCACGCTGCGGCTCAAGCTCACCGAGCCCGCCCCGCTGCCGCTGCCGATCGAGCTCGTGCTCGCCGTGCCGCGGCCCAAGGTGCTGAGCCGCACCATCGAGATCGCCGCGGCGTTCGGGGTCGCGCGGATCGACCTCACCAACGCCTGGCGGGTCGACAAGGGCTACCTCACGTCGCCGCGGCTCCAGCCCCAGGCGCTCGCCCGCGCCGCGCGCACCGGCGCCGAGCAGGGGGGCACGACCTGGCTCCCCGACATCCAGGTCCATCGCCGGCTGATGGCGCTGCTCGGGGAGCGCTGGCCCGGCCCGCCCGCGACCAAGCTGATCGCCCACCCCGGCGCCCCGCCGATCGAGCGCGCGATCCTCGGCCCGCCCGAGCCGACCGTGATCGCGATCGGCCCCGAGGGCGGCTGGATCACGCGCGAGGTCGAGACCTTCATCGGCTGCGGCTTCACCCCGGTGTCGCTCGGCGCGCCGATCCTGCGGGTCGAGACCGCGGTCGCCGCGGCGCTCGCCCAGCTCCTGCTCCTGCAGCGGCTGTCCGAGGTGACGTCGTAGCCGCCGTCACGCCGGGAGGATCAGGCAGGCGTCGCCGAGCTCGTGACCGGACAGCCCGTGCTGCGCGGCGAGCGCGAGCGCACGGCGCAGCGGGTCGGGCGGCGCGAACGCCGACAGCAGGTCGAAGTGGCTCTCGCCCGGCACATGCAGTCCGCTGACCAGGCCCGACACCACGCGCGGCCGGTACGCGGCGTCGATCCGCAGGCTCGCGATGCCCGAGCCGGCGCGAACCGCCCGGGCGGCCTGCGAGCCGTGGCCCTGATGTCCGGCATCCGGACACCCGTCTCCCGCCGACTCGAGCGCCCGCACGACCGACGTGCCGACCGCGATCACGCGGCCGCCGCGCGCCCGGGTGGCATCGACCGCCTCGGCGGTGCGGCGCGGGATCTCGTAGCGCTCCGGCCACGGCAGCGCGCGGTCGAGCGCGTCGTCGCCGGTCGACGACAGCCCGGCCGCGTGGGTCAAGGTCGCGACCGCGATCCCCGCGCGCTGGAGGCCGAGCACGATGTCCCAGGTCAGCGGGCGCCCGGCCGACGGCATCTCGGCCGCCCACGGCCGGCCGGCGTAGGCGGTCTGCACCGACCACAGCGGCAGCCGCTCGGGGCGGTGCGCGTACTGCACCGGCGCGCCGGCGGCGTACAGGGTCTGCCACAGCGCATCGCTATCCACGTGCACCGCGAGCTCGACCCGGCGCCCCGCGGCGGTGATCACCGTCGCCGGCATCCCGGCCACCGTCACGCGATCGCCGGATGCAAGCCGCGGCGGCGCTGCGCGGTCCTCGGTGCGCGTGCGGTGATCGCCCGGGCCCAGCGCCACGCCCGACAACCGGCCGGCCTCGACCGGGCCCGACAGCCGGAGCTCGAACGGGCTGCCGTCGGCGGCGGTCCCGGGCAGCGAGCCGGGCAGCGTGGCCGCGTCGTTGACGACCACCAGATCGCCGGCGCGCAGCAACCGCGGCAACAGGGCGAACCCCGCCAGCCGTGGCGGCCGGGCGCCGGTCGGATCGATCACGACGAGCCACACCGCGCGGCGCGACACCTCGTCGCGACGCAGCACGGCCGGAACCCCGTGATCGCCGCGATCGCTCCGATCGCCGCGATCGGTCCGATCGGGGCGCGGCGCGACGCCGGCCGGCCAGCGCTCGCGCACCGCCAGCGGCAGCGCGGCGGTCATGGCGACAGCTCCCAGCGCGGCGCGATCAGCCGCGCCCCGCTCGGCGCCCGCGCGCCATCCTCGATCATCTGCACGATGCGCGCCGCGACCGCGGCCGGCGCCTGGAGCGTCACCCGGTCGGCATCGGGGATCGCCGCGGCGTGCATGGCGGTGTCCATCTCGCCCGGGTCGACCGCGAGCACCCGCACGCCGGTGCCGTCGAGCTCGGCGGCGAGGATCCGGCTCAGGTGGTCCTGCGCCGCCTTCGAGGCGCCGTACGCGCCCCACCGCGGATACGGCTCGACCGCCGCATCCGAGCTGACGTGGACGATCACCCCGGCGCCGCGGATCGCCATCGCGCCCGCGAGCAGCTTGGTGAGCCGGAACGGCCCGATCAGGTTGGTCTCCAGCACGGCCGCCAGATCCTCGCACTCGGTGTCGAGCAACAGCCGCAGCGGCGTCGGCCCCAGCGTGCTCGCGTTGTGGATCGCGATCGCGATCTCGCCGACCAGGCCCTGCGCCTGCCCGGCGATCCGGTGGATCGCGGCCTTGTCGGAGATGTCGCCGGCGATCGCGTGGGCGTCGCCGCCCCGGCCGCGGATCGCCGCCACGACGTCGCGCAGCGGGCCGAGCTCGCGCGCGACCAGGGCGACCCGTGCCCCATGCGCCGCGAGCTGCTCGGCGAGCGCCCGGCCCAGGCCGCGGCTCGCGCCGGTGACCAGCGCACCCTGTCCTTGGATGTTCATGACTGCCTCCTCCAGGCCAGGCTAGGCACCCCGCGGCAACCTGTCATCCCTCGCGCCAATCCATTGGCAGCCAGCCATCCGGCGAACCGCGCCGCCAACCGGTTGGCGGCCTGCCATCGCGTCGGCCGCGCGCGGCGCGCACCGCGGCCCTCGCGCGCTGGCCAATCTGTCGTCCTGTCGGCTATCTTCTTGGCCACGCCATGCCCGCCGCGCCCGCCGGTCCCGGCGACCACCTCGCCGACAACATCAAGGCCCTGCGCCTCGCGCGCGGCCTGTCGCAGCAGCAGATCGCCAAGGCCGCCGGCGTGCCGCGCGCGACCTGGACCCACCTCGAGTCCGGCGCCGGCAACCCGACGCTCACCGTGCTGGTCAAGATCGCCGGCGCGCTCCAGGTCCGGCTCGACGAGCTGCTCGCCGCGCCCAGCCCCGCGGCGCGCCACATCGCCGCCTCCGAGCTGCCGGTGCGCCAGCGCGGCGACGTCACGGTGCGCAAGCTGCTCCCCGAGTCGCTGCCCGGCCTCGACCTCGAGCGCATGGTGCTGCCGCCCGGCGCCCGGATGACCGGCGTGCCGCACACCCCGGGCACCCGCGAGTACCTGACCTGCGAGCGCGGCACCGTCGAGCTCGCGGTCGCCGGCGAGCGCTACCGGCTGGCCGAGGGCGATGTCGTGACGTTCCGCGGCGACCAGCGCCACGGCTACCACAACCCGGGCGCCCAGGTCGCCGTCGCGTACTCGGCGATCGCGTTCGCGCCGCTGACCGCGTAGCGGCCGGTCAGAACTTGTAGGTCAACCCGGTGCGCGCGTAGATCCGGTAGTCGTTGTCCGCCATCGACCCGGAGAACATGCTGGTGAACAGTGCCCGCTCGCTCTGCTGGAACGGCGCGCCCTCGAGGATGAAGTAGATGTTCCACTCCTGCTGGAATGCGATCTCGCCGGTGATGCTGAGCAGGAACCGCGCGCCGTTCTCGCGGTCGAACAGCGGGGAGGTTGGCCCGGTCATATCGGTTCCGATCAGCTTGCGGACGCGCGCGCGCTCGATGGGATTGTTATCGGCGGCGGGCACGAACATGTTTTCCTTCGTGCCGAGGAAGTCGGTGCACACACCGATCGGATCGGTACCCTCGAAGTGGTTGGGCATCGAGTTGTCGATCGCCGGGCAGTGCCGGTCGCTCCACAGCTCGACGTAGGCCCGGCCGGAGATCGTCGCGTGGGTCAGCGCGGTCAGCGAGACGATGCCGCCGAGGTCCCAGGTCACGCCGTTGCGCTTGGAGTCGTCGAGCAGCTTGCTGCCCCACCACAGATTCGTGAACGCCGCGGCCGCGAACGGCTCGTTGTCGACCACCGTCATCCGTCCGCCGAGGCCGATCTCGGTGCGCGCCAGCATGCTGCGCACCGCGACCGTGGCGTCGAACCCGAAGAAGTTGGGGATCCGGCCGGCGCCGACGGTGATCCGGGCGGTCGTGAAGTACGGGTAGCCGATGTCGACGTCCGCCGTCGAGCGGCCGCGCGGCAGCACCCGCGCCCCGAACGACGACAGCGCGCGCTGCTCGACGGCGAGCTCGGCCTCGCTCGGCCCGGCGACCGAGAGCTCGCGGGTCAGCACCTCGGTCTTGCCGCCCTGGATGGTCAGCGTCTGCTCGAACGGCTGGAACCCGGCCTGCTCGATCCGCACCACGGTCTCGCCGACCTCGACGTCGGTGTCGAGCGGCGTCGGACCGGCCGGCAGGCCGTTGATCATGACCATCGCGTGCGGCGGCGTCGACAGCACGCGCAGCCGGCCGACCGCCTTGAGATCGGCCTGCACCGTCGTGGTCTGCCCGGCGTCGACCTGGACCTTCTGCTCGAACTGCTTGTAGCCGTCGAGCCGGACCAGCACCGAGTGAACGCCCGGCGCGACCCGCTTCTTCTCCTGCGGCGCCATCCCGACGTCGGCCCCGTCGATGCTGACCGTCGCCTTGGGCATGTTCGAGTGCACGGTCAGCAGGCCCTGATCGCCGGCCGCCTCGGTGTTGAGGTCGAACTTGACGATCTGCGAGCCGCCGGCGGTCACGGTGACGTGGCGCTCGCTGGGCTGGAACCCCTGCGCCTTGACCTGCACGATGTGCTCGCCGGCCTTGATGTCCTTGATGTCGACCGGCACCGGCCCCATGTCGATGCCGTCGATGAACGCCCGCGCGCCCTGCGCGTCGCTCAGCACGCGGATCACGCCGACCCCGCCGTTCCCCGCCCCGACCTCGAACCGCACCTTGTTCGGCTCGCCGGGCTTGACCTCGACCGGCTTCTTGCCCAGCGACTGCCCCGCCTTGCGGAGCTCGATGACGTGCACCCCCTCGACCACGTTGCTGATCACCGCGGGCGTGTTGTCGGGGTGCTTGTTGCCGTCGATGTAGACCTCGGCATCGGTGACGTCGGCCTCGACCACGACCGTGCCGTACTTGGGCTTGGCGATCTCCTTGATCGTCGGCGCGAAGGTCTGGACCTGGTTGTCCTTGACCTCCAGCCACGCCGAGTAGTCCTCGAAGCCGACCTTCTGGAGCACCACCTGGTGGCGGCCGGCGGTCGTGGTCAGCACCATCGGCGCCTGGCCCTGGGGCTGGCCGTCGAGCACCACCGTCGCGCCGGACACGTTCCTGTCGGCGTCGGCGCGGACGTCGATCTTGGGCGGCTCGGCCCTCTTGACCAGCGGCACGAACAGCTCCTGCACGCGGCGCAGCCGGGCGACCTTGAACGGCTTCGACGCCGGCTCGTAGCCCGGCGCCTCGAAGACGATCGTGTAGTCGCCCGCGTTGAGCTTGCCGTCCCACGGCGTCACGCCGACCGGCGGGCACGACTTGCTGTCGACGTAGATCGCCGCGCCCTGCGGGGCCGAGTCGATCTTCACCGCGTACCTCGTGTGCTTCGGATCGAGGCCGGGGCAGGCGCCCTGGGCGTGCGCTGTGTGCGACCACGCCGCGATGGCGAGCACCAGCGTCAGCGACCAGGGCAAGACAGCACGCAGACGAGCAATCGTCATCGGTACCCTCAATGGACGGACGAGCGCAAGCCTACCAGCTGTCCCGGCCGCCGCGCGCCGCTGCGTGCGCGTTTTCACACCGTCTGGCAGGGGGGGCCGCACCTACGTTGAAACAATGCGCGCGGCGAGCGCACCGAGCAGCGCGAGCCCCGCGGCGATGCGGTACACGGCGAACCCGATCAGCTGGTGCGAGCCCAGCCAGCGCAGGAACCAGGCGATCGACGCGTATCCCACCACCGCCGCCACCCCCGTCCCGACGGCGAGCGCGGGAATTGCCGATCTGCCCAGCTCGGTGAACGCCTGGTGCGCCTCCAGGATCCCGGCGCCGGCCACCGCCGGGATCGACAGCAGGAACGAGAACCGCGCCGCGTCGCTGCGGGTGAACCCGAGCAGCAGCGCCATGCAGATCGTCGCCCCCGAGCGCGACACGCCGGGGACCAGCGCCAGGGTCTGGGCCAGCCCGATCAGGATCGCGTCCTGGTACCCGATCGTCGCCAGCGTGCGACCGTCGCGCCCCGCCGCCTGGCGGTCGATCACCGCCATCACGACGCCGACCGCGATCAGCGTCCCGGCGATCACGTAGAGCGAGCGCAGATCGGTCTCGATGTGCTTCTTGAGCGCCAGCCCGAGGATCACGATCGGCACCGTCCCCAGCGCGATCAGCCACGGCATCCGGCCGTCGTGGCTCCCCGGCGCGCGCACCATCGCGACCGCGAGCGTGACCAGGTCCTTCGCGAAGTACACGATCACCGCCGCCAGCGTGCCGAGCTGGATCACCGCGGTGTACGCGGCCCCGGCGTCGCCCTGGCGGACGAACGCCTGCACGATCCGGAGGTGGGCGGTCGACGAGACCGGGATGAACTCGGTGAGGCCCTGGACCAGGCCCAGCAACGCGGCAAGCCACAACGCCATGCCGGACACGCTAACATCGATGCACCGTGCGTTGGATCGCCTGGCTCCTCGTTGCTGCGTGCTCCAGCGGTGCGGGCGGCGCCGCACGCCCCGCGCCCCCGCCCGCGGCGCACGCCGCCCCGCCGCCGGCCGACGACGCGCCGGGTGAAGCCGAGTGCGACCAGCTGATCACCCACGCTGTCGCGCTGGGCATCCACGAGGAGGCCGGCCGCGGGTCCGCGGCGCGCAGCACCGAGTCGGACCACGAGGCGGTCCGCCGCACCCTGCACGACGACTTCCTGGCGGGCTGCCGGACGCTCCCGCGCGACGCCTACCGCTGCGCGATGGCCGCCACCACGCTGGCCGCGCTCGCCGCGTGTCAGCGCACGCCGAGCAGCTCGACCTCGAACAGCAGCGTCGCCCCCGGGGGAATCTTGCCCCCCGCGCCGCGATCGCCGTAGCCCAGGAGCGGCGGGATCA
The DNA here is from genome assembly GCA_036265355.1 of Kofleriaceae bacterium. Classification (GTDB taxonomy): domain Bacteria; phylum Myxococcota_A; class Polyangia; order Haliangiales; family Haliangiaceae; genus JABFXX01. Next base: position 11,277 of record DATAPF010000125.1, read on the forward strand.
GCAGCGTCCGCTTGCCGCCGATCTTCATCGTCGCGACGCCCTCGTCCCAGCCCTTGATGACGCGGCCCTGCCCGATCGGGAACGTGAACGGCTGGCCGCGGTCGACCGAGCTGTCGAACTTGGCGCCCTTCGCCCCGTTGACCCACAGCCAGCCGGTGTAGTGCATCACGCAGGTCTGGCCGGCGGTGGGGCTGGCCCCGGTCCCGACGACGGTGTCCTCGAACTGGAGCCCGCTCTTGGTCTCGTTCATCGCCGATCTATACAGCGAGATCGCCGCCGCGGGTGGCCCGCGGTGCGCGATGTCACGCCGCCCGCGGGCGCCCACCGGATCGCCACGCTTTCGCCGTCGGGTCGCCCATTGTAAGATTCTTCATGAGCCCGTCGCCGGGCGGCTCGTGGGCGACGTGCTCGGGGAGTCACCACTCGATGTCGAAGCGCTGGCTTGGGCTGTTGCTACTTGGTGTCTGGATCGGCGCGGGCGGAGTCGCGCACGCGGCGGCCACGATCACTCCGAGCGCGGATCCGCTCGATTTCGGCCCGGTCGTGGTGGGCCAGACGCCAACGCTGACCGACACGCTGACCACCGACATGCCGGTCGCGAAAGTCACCGTCACCCTCCACGGCGGGGGCGGCTGCGGCGACTTCATGATCCTGTCGCCGATCGGCGAGTTCAACATCGACCCGAGTCCCAGCGACGGCCAGCCGGTGATGGTGAAGTTCTCGCCGAGCTTGCCGATGGACCGGAGCTGCGTGGTCGACATCAAGGTGAACGGCACGCTGTCCCGGAGCTTCAACCTCAGCGGCACCGGCAAGGCGCCGGCGATCCACATCGACCAGTTCCCCACGTTTTCCGCCACGGAGGTCGGCAAGTCCAGCACCGCGCAGCTCAAGCTGAGCAACCCGGGCTCGTCGCCGCTCACCATCACCGATGCGACGCTGAGCCCGAACTCGGAGTTCAGCGTGAGCGGCCTCCCTACCGCGCCCCTCGCGGTCGGGGACCCCCCGGTCACCTTGACGATCACGTGCACCCCGACCACGTTCGGCAACCGCACCGACACGCTGGGGATCGTGTCCGATGCGTTCCAGGACAGCCCGCACAACATCTCGCTGAGCTGCACCGGCACCGAGGGTGTGCTCGCGCTCGACCAGACGACGGCCCTCGCCTTCGGCACCGTGCCGCGCGGCGGGACCCAGACCAAGACGTTCAAGCTCAGCAACACCGGCAACGTCGACGTCGCCAACGTCACCCTCGCGGTCACCGCGAACCTCGGCTACAGCCTCGACATCACCAGCATCGCGACACTCTCCCCGGGCCCCGCCAACGCGGTGATGGTGACGGCCAGCTTCAAGCCGATGAGCAAGACCGATGGCGGGACGGCGACGATCACCATCACCGGGAGCTGGGGCACGACCCCGACCATGATCCAGCTGCCGCCGCTCGACCTCACCGGGACCGAGGCGAGCTTCGGCCTGATGCCGGCCCAGCCGATGCTCGACTTCGGCAAGTTCCGCTACGACACCCACCCCAAGCAGACCGCCACCGGTGCGCCGGCGAACTTCCAGCTGCTCAACGACGGCAAGGCCACGCTCATGATGACCGCGCTGTTCGTGCCGGACGACGGCACGAAGGCCGGCGAGTACCAGGTCGTGTTCGCCAACGGCAACCTGCCGGTCGGCGCGACGGCGATGCTCGCCGAAAACGACCAGGTCAGCGTCGAGGTCACCCCGCAGGTCCAGCACCGGATCGGGGTGGTCAGCGGCCGCATCGACATCACCCCGGACGTCGGCGTGCCCCTGCACGTACCGGTCACCGGCATCGCGACGGCGGCCGAGATCGACGCCCCGGCCACGGTCGACTTCGGCGTGGTCGATCTCAGCGGGCCGCCGGTGACCCAGACCATCATGATCACGAACAACGGCGACGGCGCGCTCGACATCCAGTCGATCACGGCGACCGACCCGAGCTCGGGCGGCCCGCCAAGCGCCGCGTTCAGCTTCGCGCTGCCCGGTACGCTTCCCCGCCTCGAGCGGGGGGCGTCGCTCGCCATCCCGGTCACCTACCAGCCCACGGTCGCCACCGGCGACAGCCCCGACGCCGTGTTATTGACCGCCCAGCTCGGCGGCTCGCTCGATGCCGACCTGACCATCAAGGTCACGGGCGACGCCGTGTTGTTCCATGCCCACGGCAGCGGCGGCTGCAACGCCGGCGGCGCGGGGCTCGGCGGCGGGCTGGTGATCGGGCTGGTGGCGCTGCTCGTGGTCCGGCGGCGCCGGCGGCGCGCGATCCTGGCGGCGGTCGTCGTGCTCGCAGCGATCGGCGTGGCACCGGCGGCGCGTGCCGACGGGATCGGGCTGTCGGTGTTCGCGCCGATGCCGGCCACCGCCGGCGAGGGCTTCGCGCTCCAGACCCCCGAGATCGGGGCCAGCGGCAGCTGGGTCGCCAACGCGGTGGTGTCGTACGCATCGAACCCGCTCGTGGTCGACGGCCGGGGCAGCAGCGCGCTGGTCTCGCGCAGCACGCTGATGCAGATCGGCCTGGCCTACGCGCTGCTCGGCCGCCTGGAGCTCGGTGCGCACCTGCCGATCTACCAGCAGAGCGGCGACGTCAGCTCCGCGGACGCGTCGTCGACTGACCTCAAGCCGGCCAGGGGCACCGCCACCGGCAACCTCGCGCTGCACCTCAAGGCGCGGCTCGTGCGCGTCGCCGGCGCCCCGGGCACATTCGCGCTCGGCGGCAGCGCGATCGCCACGGTCCCGACCGCGACCCGGGGCCAGTTCACCGGCGCCGACCAGCCCGAGGGCCGGTTGCTGGTGCTCGCGGCGTTCACCCCGGCCGCGCTGGACGCGCGGCTCACGATCTCGGGCAACGCGGGGCCGGTGATCCGCAAGGAGTCGCACTACGAGGACATCGTGCAGAAGAGCGCCGCCGCGTGGGGCGCCGGGCTCTCGGTCCGGATCCTCGACGAGCTGTGGGCGACCGGCGAGCTGTTCGGCGAGGTCCCGCTGCCGGGCGAGGGCGCGCGGTCCAGCTCCGGTGCGATGGCGCCGCTCGCCACGGTGTCGGCGATCGAGGGCCTCGCCGGGCTCACGATCAAGCCGGACCACCGGGTGTCGATCGGGATGGCGGTCGGCCGCGGCGTGACCGGGGACATCGGCACGCCCGACCTGCGCGGCGTGCTGACGGTCTCGATCGTCCCCGGCGCCGCGCCGCTCGCGCCGATCCACCCGATCGTGCCCGACGGCGACGCCGACGGTGACGGGATCCCGGACAGCGTCGACAGGTGCCCCCACGAGCCCGAGGACAAGGATGGGTTCCAGGACGCCGACGGCTGCCCCGATCCCGACAACGATGGCGACGGCATCCCCGATGCGCTCGACAAGTGCCCCAACGAGCCCGAGGACAAGGACGGGTTCGAGGACCTCGACGGCTGCCCCGACCCCGACAACGACCACGACGGCATCCCCGACGAGAAGGACCGGTGCCCCAACGAGCCCGAGACGATCAACGGGTTCCAGGACGACGACGGCTGCCCCGACAAGGGCGACTCGACGATCATCCTGTCGCCCGACAAGATCGAGACGCTCGATCCGATCCAGTTCACCGGGGTCAAGCTGGCGAAGACCGCCACACCGCTGATCGAGCAGGTCGGCGCGACGCTGCGCGCCCACCCGGAGATCCTCCGGGTGCGGATCACCGTGCACGTCCAGCCGACCAGCGATCCGGACGCCGACCAGGCGCGCACCGACAAGCGCGCGCAGGCGGTCCGCGACTGGCTCGTCCAGTGGGGCGTCGCGCCAACCCGCCTCGAGGTCCGCGGGTTCGGCGGGACCAAGCCGCTGGTGTCGCCCGACCAGCGCGGCGCGGCCAAGCTCAACGATCGGATCGAGTTCATCATCCTGGAGCGGAACTAGCGCGCGCGAGCACCAGCGCGGTGATCGACGCTGCCCCGGCACGGCGCAGCGGCCCGGCCGCGGCGGCCAGCGTCGCGCCGGTGGTCATCACGTCGTCGATCAGCACCACCGCGCGCCCCGCGATCGCGCCGGGCGCGGCGCCGGAAGCGGCGGCAAATGCGCCCTGCACGTTGCGCGCGCGCTCGGCGGCCGGCAGCGTGCTCTGCGCCGGCGCGTGGCGGATCCGGCGCAGCGCGCGGACCGGCGCGGCGATCCCGGCGAGCGCGCAGGCATGCCGCGCCAGCAGCCAGGCGTGGTCGTAGCCCCGGGTCCACCGCCGCCGCCAGTGCAGCGGCACCGGCACGACGATCGCGTCGCGCTCGGCGACCGCCGCGGCGAGCACGGGCGCCCACAGCGGGGCGACGTCGCGCGCGATGTGAGCGCGGCCGGCGAACTTGAGCCGCCGGATCGCCGACGCGAGCTGCCCGCCGAACCGCCACGGCGCCACGACCCGGTCGAGCGGCAGCGGATCGACGGCGCACCGCCGGCAGGTCACGGCATGCTCGCCGGTCGGCTCGGCGCACCGCGGGCACGCCGGGCCGAGCTCGACCAGCGACGCGCTGCACGCCGGGCACAGCGGCGTCGCGGGACCGAGGGCGATCGATCGAGCGCGGGGAGGGGGCCCCGCGCCTCCCTGGCCCGAGGGAATCCCCGTGGCGGGCGCCCCGCACCCGGCGCACTGCGGCCGGAAGACCCAGTCCATCATCGCATCCATCATCGCACCCGGCATCCGATCCAGCATTCCATCCAGCATCCCCAGGGTATCGACGCGGCGCGTGCCGGGTTGCGTCCGGACGCCGCGCCGGGGTCGAAAATCGGCGCCGAAGCAGTAGACTGCCGCGTCGTGCCGTCGCGTCCGCCCGTGACTGACCCGTGCTACGTGTACGAGCCGGGCTTCATCGACGCCCGCGCGCGCGACGAGCTCCTCGCCTGGCTCGCCACCCTGGTCCCGCTCTGGGAGCTGCGGTACTCGACGCGCCGGCCGCTGCCGCCCGGCCGCCCGCAGCGCCCGCTGCTCCGGCCGGTGTACTGGCTCGGCAGCTGGCAGTTCGCGTGCCTGGGCTACTACGAGCCGCCGCGCCGGACCCACGGCGTCGCGGTCGCCGCCGAGCCGTTCCCGCCGGTGCTGGCCCGCCTGGTGGCCCGGATCGAGCGCCGCGTCCAGGCCGGCTTCCCGCCGCGCGTCGTGCCGCGGCGCTGGCGGCTCAACACCTGCCTGGTCAACTTCTACGGCGACCGGACCGACGGCGATCGCACGGTCGACGCCGCGCGGGTCGGCGAGCACCGCGACTTCGAGCCCGGCCCGGTCGGCTCGCTGTCGCTCGGCGAGCGCGCGCGGTTCCAGTTCGTGCGGCGCGGCGCGGCCGACGCCCCGCCGGTGCGCACCGAGTGGCTCGACGACGGCTCGCTCCAGGTGTTCGGCGGCCCGCGCTGGAAGGACGACCTGCTCCACCGCGTGCAGCGGGTCGAGGACAAGCGCGCGCTCGACCTGCCGCCGGCGATCGCCGGGTTCCGGACCCGCCGGGTCAACTTCACGTTCCGCCACATGCCCGACGAGCACGTCGTCGCGTTCGCCGACCTGCCCGCCGCCGCGCGCGACGACGTCCGCGGCTACGTCGCGACGCTCGCCGAGCGCTCGGCGTTCTTCGCCGCGGCGCTCGCCGCCGAGCGCGGCGCCCCGCTCGCCCGGGTCACGAGCTAGGCGCCGGCGAGCGCGACCAGCGTCACCGGCGGGGCGAGCCCGAGCTCGACGCGGCGCCGGCGATCGAGCAGCTCGCCGCCGGCCTCGACCGGCGACTCGGCGTCGAGCTCGATCGCGACCCGATCGCACAAGAAGTCGTGGACGTGCGCCGAGAAGTACTCGCCGCGGAACGCCGCCGGGGTGCGGCGCAGGATCTCGAGCAGCCCGGCGTCGCCGCAGCGCAGCTGGAACCGATCGCCACGCGCGCCCGCGAACGCGAACATCTTGAGCCCGAAGCCGAAGAACGGGATCGTCGCGCCGGCGATCAGCGTGCACGCGCCTCGCCACAGCACACCGCCGGCGGCGACCTCGCGCCCGGTCGGCCCGGTCCGCGCCATCTCGATCGCCGGCGCCCCGAGGTTGACCACCACCGCCTGGGCCCGCCCCCCGCGCGCGAACCGCGGCAGTGAGCGCAGCGCGACCGACAGCGCGTAGCGCGCACCGCCGCCGAGCCGCCGCGCCCCCGGCACGCGGTCGATCACCCGGCCGACCGCGCGGTGGTCCTCGAGCAGCTGGGCGTCGACCCCGAGCCCGACGAACGGCGCGCGCACCCCGAGCGCGTCGATCAGCGGGATGCGGCGCCACGCGCCGTCGCCCCGGACCAGCCGCGCCAGATCGCCGGCCGCGTCGGCGCCCGCCCCGACCGCGTCGGCGATCGCGTTGCCGGAGCCCAGCCGCAGCACGCCGATCGCCGGCTCCGGCCGGCCGGCGCCGCGGCAGGCCTCGGCGACCAGCGCCAGCCCCATCACCACGGTGCCGTCGCCCCCGCCGAGCACGATCAGGTCCTGGCCGCGGCGGACCTCGGCGTGGATCACCGCGCGCGCGTGGTCCAGCGACGCCGTGAACCGGACGCCGCCGGGCAGCGCCCGCTCGAGCGCCGCGCGCACCCCGGCCCGCACGCGCGGCGCGTTGCCGTTGACGATCGCGACCGCCCGCACGCCGGCCACGATATCGCGCCGCCCGAGGGACTCGCTACTATCCGGCCGTGGAGCCCCCGCCAGCTCTATTGCCGCCTCCGTCGCCGCCTCCGGCGCCACCTCCATTGCCGCCTCCATTGCCGCCTCCGTCGCCGCCCCCGTCGCCGGCTCGACAGCGCCGCTGGCCGCGCCGGCTCGCCCGCGCCGCCGAGCCGGTCGCGATCGCCGCCGCGATCGCCGCGCTCGGCCTGTGGTGCTCCGTCCCCGACACTGCGCGGCTCGCCGCCGACAACCCGAGCTCGACCGCGTTCATCGACCTGCGGCGCGGCGAGGCCGAGGCCGCCGGCCGGCCGTTCCAGCTGCGCTGGCAGTGGCGCCCGCTGACCGCGATCTCGCGCTACCTGCGCGCCGCCGTGATCTACGCCGAGGACTATAACTTCTACCGCCACGACGGGGTCGACTGGCGCGCCCTGGAGCACGCGATGTCCGCGGACTGGAACCGGGGCGCGATGTCGATCGGCGGCAGCACGATCACCCAGCAGCTCGCCAAGAACCTCTACCTGTCGCCGCGGCGGAGCCTGGTGCGCAAGGCGCGCGAGGTCCTGATCGCGTTCGCGCTCGAGGACCACCTGTCCAAGCAGCGCATCCTCGAGCTCTACCTCAACGTCGTCGAATGGGGCGACGGCGTGTTCGGCGCCGAGGCCGCCGCGCGCGCCTGGTTCCACCACCCGGCCGCCGCGCTGTCCCCGGCCGAGGCGGTCCGGCTCGCGATCGCCTTGCCCAACCCGATCACCCGCGGCCCCACCGCGCGCGACCCCGAGCTGACCCGCAAGGCCGTGCGGCTGATCCGCTGCCTGCGCATGCAGGGCCTGATCGGCGCCGTCCAGGAGCGGGCCGCGCTCGACGAGGTCGGCGCCCCCGACGAGCGCGTCCTGCCCGATCGCGAGGTCGCGGCCGCCGCGGCCGCCGCGGCCACCGCCGCCGAGCCGGCGCCCGAGCCCGCCGCCGCGGTACCGGCAGCGGCCCCCGAGCCTGGTACCTCTCGCGCCGAGGGCCCACCGCCCGCCGCGCCCGCCGAGCCCGCTCCGGCCGTGCCTGCGCCCGAGGGGCCGCCGCCCACCGGCGAGCCCGCGACCGGGTCCGCTCCACCGGCGACGGCCACCCCCGAACCCACCACAGAGCCATCCGGCAGCGACCACTGACGGTTCGCGCGTTGCGCGGAATGAAAGGACCACATAGACTGGTCCTATGAAGATCAGCGCCGTCAAGTTCAAGGCCACCTGCCTGAAGCTGATCGATCGCGTGGCCGAGACCGGGGA
>DATAPF010000126.1:0-8540 GCA_036265355.1 Kofleriaceae bacterium
GGCCTCGGTGGTGGAGGACGGCAAGCCGACCCCGGTGTGGACCGGGAGTACCGACGAAGCCGGCGGATTCGGCTTCGAGCTTCATCCGGCCGACTTCAAGCCGGACAGTGCCGTGGCGATAACCGTCACTCGGGGCGCGGAGCCGCTTGCTCAGCACGAGGTTCCACTGCCCGCGATCGCCGACCGTGGAACCCACGTCGACCTGGTAGTCGGCGCCAAGCAGTCCGGGCACGCATCGGCCGCAGCGTCGGCGATGCCCGTGCTGCCGTTCCCCATCGGCTTTCCTGGCGGCGGTCGGCCTCCGGGCCAGCAGGGGCCGCTGCCGATCCAGCTCCCGCGCCCAGCCAACGTCCCGGCGCACCCGATGGCGGCGTTGCCGTTTCTGATCCACGCCTCGTTCCCCAATGACCCGGAAGATCATGCTCGCCCGGCGACTCCGCCGGTCCCTCCGATCCGGCTACCGGCCGGTCCTGAACCGCCGTGACCATGGCACGGCGCTCGCCGGCGCTGTCGACCACGCAGGCCGGTTCAACTAGGATCACCGAACCATGGAATGGGCGACGCGACGAAAGATCCGGATCAGCCGTGCTGCGACCGCGTGGTTGATCCGCCGCTTCATCGACCCCCAGGCCACGTTCTTCTTCGGCAGCGACGAGGAGGTTCTGGCGCGCGAGGCCCAGGGGGCAATCGGGTTTCACGTCGCTGGAACGCGCTACGGGAAGCGCAAGAATGGACCGAGCCCGATCGAGGCGCTCGTCCAGGAACGCTGCCCGGACAACGCCGTGTTGCGGCGCTTCGCCGAGATCGTGCGCGACGCGGACGGACCCGCCGGCCGGGAGCAGCACCCCGAGGCGGTGGGGGTGCGGCTCATGACGGTGGCGTTCCCCGACGTCCTTGACGATGACGACGAGATCGTACGCCGCTCTGCGCTGCTCTACGACTCGCTCTATGCCGCACTGTCCAAGGTTGTCGTGTCGGGTTGAACGTGTCGATCGGGCCCGTGCGCTTGCCGCGCCGCTCAGGCGATCTCGACGCTGGGCAGGAAGCGCGGCGGGACGCGGTGCCTGGTCTTGGCCTCGTAGGCGAACGCGTAGCCGATCAGCTTGCCCTCGGTGTAGGGCTTGCCGAAGAACGACAGGCCGACCGGCAGGTCGTGGAGGTAGCCGGCGGGGACGGTGACGTGAGGGTAGCCGGACACCGCGGGCAGGGTCGAGCAGCTGACGCCGCTGCCGGAGTCGCCGTTGACCGGGTCGATCAGCCAGGCCGGGCCGTTGGTCGCCGCGACGAACGCGTCGAGCTTGTGGTCGGCCATGACCTTGTCGAGCAGCAGGGCCCGGGTGATCTGGAGGCACTTCGCGCGCGCGTCGCGGTAGGCCTTGTCGGTGAGCCCGGGCTTCTTCTCGGCGTCCTCGAAGTGCTCCTGGCCGAACAGCGCGAGCTCGGCGCCGCGGTTCTGGGTGTTGAACGCGATCGCCTCGGCGAGCGAGTGGACGTGGGCGTCGTCCTTGCGCCCGGCGAGGTACTTGTCGAGGTAGGCCTTGAGCTCGAACAGCAGCACCTCGGTCTCGGCACCGTCGAGCTCGGGCGGCGTGACCAGCTCGGCCGGCTCGATCAGCACGGCGCCGGCGTCCTTGAGATCGCCGAGCGCGCCGCGCAGGAGGGCGTCGACGCCGCGCGAGATGCCGAAGAAGCCCTTGAGCGGCACGCCGAGCCGGGCGCCGGCGAGCGCCTTGGGATCGAGGTACTTCGTGTAGTCCTCGGGGGTGGCGGGGCGCGCCTTGTCGGGCGCGGTGGTGACCGGATCGTCGGGATCGGGGCCGGCGATCGCGGTGAGCAGCTGGGCGGCGTCGGTCACGGTGCGCGCCATCGGGCCGAGCGTGTCCTGGCTCGCCGACAGCGGGATGACGCCCGCGCGGCTGACCAGGCCGATCGTCGGCTTGATGCCGGCCAGGCTGTTGCAGCTCGACGGCGAGACGATCGAGCCGTCGGTCTCGCTGCCGATCGCCGCGGCGCACAGGCTGGCGGCGGTCGCCACGCCCGAGCCGCTGCTCGATCCCGACGGCGAGCGGTCGAGCGCGTAGGGGTTGCGGCACTGGCCGCCGCGCCCGCTCCAGCCCGACAGCGACGCCTTGCCGCGGAAGTTGGCCCACTCCGACAGGTTGGCCTTGCCGAGGATGATCGCGCCGGCGGCGCGCAGCCGCGCGACCACGAACGCGTCCTTCTGGGCGCGCGAGCCCTCGAGCGCGAGCGAGCCGGCGGTGGTGGTCATCTTGTCGCCGGTGTCGATGTTGTCCTTGACCAGGATCGGGATGCCGTGCAGCGGGCCGCGGAGCTTGCCGGCCTTGCGCTCGGCGTCGAGCTGGTCGGCGATCGAGTCGGCGTCGGGGTTGAGCTCGAGCACCGAGCGCAGCATCGGGCCCTTGCGGTCGAGCGCCTCGATCCGCTGGCGGTACTTGGCGACCAGCGACTTCGCGGTGTCGGTGCCGGCGGCCATGCGCGCCTGGAGGTCGGCGAACGTGAGCTCGGCGAGCTCGGGCGCAGGCAGCGACTCGGTCACCGCGGCGTTGGCCTTGGCCTTGGCCTCGACCTCGGCCATCGCCTTGGCGTTCGGGCTCGGCCTGGGCGGCGGCGGTGGCGCAGCCGGAGCCGGCTTGGGCTCCTCGCGGGTGCCGCACGCGGCGAGCGCGGCCCCGGCGACCAGGGTCGCGCCGCCGACGAACAGATCGCGGCGGTCGAGCGCCCTGTCGCTGGGCCTGTCGCTGGGTGGCTCGTTCGCTGGCAAGCTCGGATCCTGGCTCCTACCGGCCGGGTCGTCGTCGATCATGGCGGGCATCATCGATTCCGCGCTCGCAGCGGTCAACCCAAACGGCGGCGGCAACGCAGGCGACCGCGCGGTCGGTGATCGGCCCCCGGCAGGCGATTGTGCGCCTATCGGCCGGCTGCGCGATGTCCTAGTCTCCGCACCCGGAGGGTCCATGATCACGCTGTATTCGTCGCCCGGGACCGCGGGCCTGGTGGTGCACTGGCTGCTGCTGGAGCTGGAGGTCCCACACACGCTGCACACGCTCGACCTGGAGGCCGGCGAGCACAAGCAGCCGGCGTACCTCGCGATCAACCCGGCCGGTGTCGTGCCGGCGGTGGTGATCGACGGCCAGCCGATCTGCGAGGCCGCCGCGATCGCGCTGCACCTCGCCGATGCCTACCCGGCGCGCGGCTTCGCGCCCGCGACCGGCACGCTGGCGCGGGCGGCGTACTACCGCTGGATGTTCTTCCTCGCCAACACGATGCAGCCGGCGTTCCGCGCCTGGTTCTACCCCACCGAGCCGGCGGGCGAGGCCCACGTCGAGGCGGTGAAGGCCCAGGCGCGGGCGCGGATCGAGGGCGGCTGGGCCCAGCTCGACGCCCAGCTCGCCGCGCACGGGCCGTACCTGCTCGGCGACACGGTCACGACGCCGGACTTCCTGCTGACGATGCTCATGCGGTGGTCGCGCAACATGCCGAAGACCGCGACCGCGTGGCCGGCGCTCGCCCGGCTCGCCACCGCGATGAAGGCGCGACCGACGTTCCGGGAGGTGTACGCCCGCGAGGGGCTCACGGACTGGACCTGATCCGCAACCGGGCTCGCCGCAGCGGCCGGCGCTGGCCGACGTCCGCGTGGCGACGGCCGCGCCGGACCCGGTGCCTGGCCGCGGCAGGATTGCAGGACCCACGTCCCCGGCGCCGCGGATCGCGGTCGCCGCCGAGGAGGGTCATGCGTGCGGTGGCGTGCTTGCGCTCACTGCGCGCTGGACGCGGAGCCGGCTGCCTGCGCGGCCTCGCGCGCGGCCCTGGCGATCGCGAACACCGGACAGGTGTCGTTCTGGATCACCCAGTCGGCGGTGTTGAAGCACAGGTCGACGTTGTGGACGGTGCACTGCGCGCCGGACTCGTCGACCAGCAGCGCATCATAGTTGTCGCAGCTCACGTCGACGTTGAGGATCTCTCCCGGCGCGAGGATGTCCCCGGAGATCAGGTTGGGTCCCCAGGTCGGGCTGCCCACCGACGTGACGTGGATCTCGGTGATCGCGAAGTCGGACTGGTTCCGGACCCGGAGCCTCCCGCTGCCGTCGTCGGAGCTGCTGCATCCGGCGATCGCCATCGAGCCGAGCGCCGCCGCCACGCAAGCAAAAATTCGTAGGTTCTGCATGGCAAGAACATCCAGCAACGACGTGCCGACGGGGCAGATTGCCGCACGCGCAGTTGCGCGGCAATCGGATGGCCAAACCGTGGCGGGCGCGCACGACGGCAGCGCGTTGCTGTGCGAGGACAAGCCGGCTGCTGCCGGATCGCGCCGCGGCGCGGCGGAGATCGGCAGTGGGGATGTCCGCTCAGTGCGCAGCGCCGGATGCCGGGTCGCCGCCGCCCGGGGTCTTGTTGGTGAACGCCGAGCAGGTGTCGTTGCCGATGATCCAGTCCGCGTTGTTGGAGCACAGGTCGACGTTGTGGAGCGTGCATTGATCACCGGCCTGATCGATCAGCAGCGCGTCGTACTTATCGCAGCTGACGGCGATGGTGAGCGACTCGCCGGGCGCGAGGGTCGTGCCGGAGATCAGGTTGGGTCCAAATGTCGTGCTGCCGACCGAGGTGACGTGGATCTCGGTGATCGCAACACCGGATTGGTTCTGGACCCGGAGCGCTCCCGCGGTGCCGCAGTTGTTGTTGTCGCTATCGCAGTCGTTGTCGCTGCCGCATCCAGCAGCCGCGAGCGAGCCGAGCGCCGCCACCACGCAGGCGAGAATTCGTAGGTTCTGCATGGCAGGACATCCAGCAATGGTTGTGCCGTCGAGGCAGATTGCCGCACGCGAAGTTGCGCGGCAGTCAGCTGCGCAATCGTGACGAGTGCGCACGACGCCAGCGGGTTGCCATGCGAGGACGAGGCGGAGACTGCCGGATCGCGCCGCGGCGCGATGGAGATCGGCCGTGGAGATACCCTGGACAGGCGCGGAGATCCGCCCTGCGAACGCGTCGGGACGGCGCCGCGCGAGCGCGCCGGATGGCGCCGCGACACAGGCGCCGAGACAGTGCTGCAGAGACCCGCCAGGCAACCGGCTGCCGGCGGCGCGATCGACGAGCGCCCGCAGGACGTTCCCCGCACGTGCTGCCGCGCTGCGCCGGCGCCCGGTGGTCGAGCGCTGTACGCCGAGCGCGGGCGGTCGCGGCTTGAAGCCGCGCGCGCGGTCGGTTACAGCAGGCCATGACCGAGCCGCTCGATCGCGTCCTCGCCCGCATGCTCGCCGCGTACGACGACACCGCGCCGGTCGAGCAGGCCTGGACGATCCCCGGGGCGTGGTACACCGATCCGGGCATCGCCGAGCTGGAGCGCCGCACGGTGTGGAGCCGGACCTGGCAGCGGGTCGGCCGCGCCGCGCAGGTCGCCGCGCCGGGCGAGTTCGTGACCGCCGAGGTCGCCGGCGAGCCGGTGGTCGTCGTGCGCGGGGCCGACGGCGTGCTGCGCGGGTTCTTCAACGTCTGCCGCCACCACGCCGCGGCGGTGTTGACCGCGCCGTGCGGCCGGGTCGACCGGCTGCGCTGCCCGTATCACGGCTGGACCTACGACCTCGCGGGCCAGCTCCGCGGCGTGCCGGAGTTCGACGGCGTGCGCGACTTCGATCGCGCGGCGATGGGGCTCGCGCCGGTCGCGGTCGACACCTGGGAGGGGCTGGTGTTCGTCCACCTCGATCGCGATCCGGTGCCGCTGGCCGCCTACCTCGGCGAGCTGGTCGGTCAGATCGCGCCGCTCGGGCTCGGCGCGCTCGAGTTCTGCGAGCGCCGCGAGTACACGCTGGCGTGCAACTGGAAGGTGTTCGTCGACAACTACCTCGACGGCGGCTATCACGTGCCGCACCTGCACCCGTCGCTGAGCTCGATCCTGACCTACACCGACTACACGATCGAGAGCTTCGAGCGGTTCTGCCTGCAGGCCAGCCCGATCGAGGCCGGCGGCGATCCGGCGACCGCGGCGGTTCGCCAGGGCCGCGCGCTGTACTACTGGATCTATCCCAACCTGATGCTCAACTGGTACGCCGGCCACCTCGACACCAACCTGGTGCTGCCGCTCGGCATCGATCGCACGAAGGTGGTGTTCGAGTTCTACTTCGCGCCGGCCGCCGGGGACGCCCGGGACGCGGCGGCCGCGGCCCACCAGCACAGCGTCGCGGTGGCCGAGCGGATCCAGCACGAGGACGTCGCGATCTGCGAGAGCGTGCAGCGCGGCCTGGGGTCGCGCGCCTACCGCGCGGGGCGGCTGTCGGTGCGCCGCGAGGCCGGCGAGCACCTGTTCCACCGCCTGCTCGCGCGCGATCTGCGCCGCGGCGTGGCGCGGTGAGCCCGCGAAGTTGAGCCGGCCCGGCACGCTCGGCGCGGGCGTTCGCGTAGGATGTCGGCCCATGAGTACGCCCCGGACCGGCGGTCAGCTGGTCGTCGATCAGCTCGCGATCCACGGTGTCGATCTGGTGTTCTGCGTCCCCGGCGAGAGCTACCTCGCGGTGCTCGACGCGATGTACGACGCGCGCGACCGGATCCGGCTGGTCAACGCGCGCCACGAGGCGGGCGCGGCCAACATGGCCGAGGCCCACGGCAAGCTCACCGGGCGGCCCGGGGTCGCGATGGTGACCCGCGGGCCGGGGGCGTGCCACGCGGCGATCGGCGTGCACACCGCCGCGCAGGACTCGACGCCGATGGTGCTGCTGGTCGGCCAGGTCGAGCGGCGGACGGCCGACCGCGAGTCGTTCCAGGAGGTCGACTACCGGCAGATGTTCGCGCCGCTCGCCAAGTGGGTCGCCCAGGTCGACCACGCCGAGCGCGTGCCGGAGTACCTGGCGCGCGCGTTCCACGTCGCGATGTCGGGGCGGCCCGGGCCGGTCGTGCTGGCGCTGCCCGAGGACATGCTGACCGACGCGGTGACGGTGGCCGACGCCGCGCCGTGCGCCGCCAGCCAGGCCGCGCCCGCACCGGCCGAGCTCGCCGGGCTGCGCCGGCTGCTCGAGGCAGCCGAGCGGCCGTTCGTCGTGCTCGGTGGCTCGCGGTGGAGCGACGCGGCGTGCGCCCAGGTCCAGGCGTTCGCCGAGGCCTGGGACGTGCCGGTGGCGGTGGCGTTCCGGCGGATGGACCTGATCGACAACCGCAGCCCGGTGTACGCGGGCGATTTCGGCCTGGCGCCGGTGCCGTCGCTGCCCGGCCGGCTGCGCGAGGCGGACCTGGTGGTGGTGATCGGCGCGCGGCTCGGCAGCCTGACCACCCAGTACGTGGCAGCGCTCGACGAGGTCCGGCCGCGGCCGGCGGTGGTGCAGGTGTATCCCGACGCCGACGAGATCGGCCGGATCTGCCGGGTCGACACCGGCATCGTCGCCGGTCCGGTGGCGTTCGCGGCCGCGCTCGCGGGCCTGGCGCCGGACCGCGAGCCGCGGTGGCGCGCGTGGACCCGGGCGGCCCACGCCGACTACCTCGCCAACCTGGAGCCGACCGCGTACGACGGCGCGCTCGACATGGGCCGCGCGCTGGCCGAGCTGCGCGAGCGGCTGCCGCGCGACGCGATCATCACGCTCGACGCCGGCAACCACACCGGCTGGCCGATGCGCTACCTGCGGTTCGGCCGCCCGGGCCGGCTGCTCGGGCCGATCAGCGGCGCGATGGGCTACAGCGCGCCGGCCGCGGTCGCCGCGGCGCTGGCCCACCGCGATCGCCGGGTGGTCGGCTTCGTGGGCGACGGCGGGTTCCTGATGAGCGGCCAGGAGATCGCGACCGCGGTGCAGCACGGCGCCGCGCCGATCCTCGTCGTGTTCAACAACGCGCGCTACGGGACGATTCGCATGCACCAGGAGCGCGAGTACCCCGGGCGCCCCATCGCCACCGAGCTGGTCAACCCCGACTTCGCGGCGCTGGCGCGCGCCTACGGGGCCCACGGCGAGCTCGTGACGCGGACCGACGAGTTCCTGCCGGCGTTCGAGCGCGCGGCGGCCGCGGGGCGGGCGGCGGTGATCGAGCTCCGCACCGATCCAGACTGGCTGACCACGCGTGGGCCGGTGAAGCGCCCGGCGTGACGGCCCGCGTGACCGCGGCTGTGGCGCCGCAATCGGCGGGGAGCTGATCGGTCGCGGCGGCGCGCGGGAGGTGCCGGCGGCGGCGCGGCATGACAGACCAGGCGCATGGCCTTGCGCGTCTACTTCGACTACGTCTCACCGTACGCCTACATTGCCTGGCACCAGCTCCCCGCGATCGCCGCGCGCCACGCGCAATCGATCGAGCCGGTGCCGGTGGTGTTCGGCGCGCTGCTCGGCGCCCACGGCACCCGGGGCCCGGCCGAGGTCCCGGCGAAGCGGCGGTACCTGTTCAAGGACGTGTATCGCAAGGCGCGCCGGGCCGGGTTGCCACTCACGATGCCGCCGACCCACCCGTTCAACCCGCTGCTCGCGCTGCGCGCGTCGTCGCTGGCGCTGCCGGACGATGCGCGCCGCCGGCTGATCGACGCGCTGTTCGCGGCGGTGTGGGCGACCGGCGAGGGC
>DATAPF010000127.1:0-8803 GCA_036265355.1 Kofleriaceae bacterium
GCCGAAGCCCATCAGGACCTCGCCGGCCTCGAGCTTGCGGCGCAGCCAGGGCTCCGCATTCTCGGCCGTGCCGATCTCGTCGATCATGTGCGACACGTGGCTCGGCGCGCCGCCGTGCAGCGGCCCCTTGAGCGCGCCGACCGCGCCGACCATCGCCGAGACCAGGTCCGACGCGGTCGACGCGATCACGCGCGCGGTGAACGTCGACGCGCACATCGCGTGATCGACCACGGTCACCAGGTAGGCGTCGAGCGCGCGCACCCGGTCGGCATCCGCCGCGCGGCCCAGCGTCATCCGCAGGTAGTCCGCGGCGTGGCCGAGCGCGGGATCGGGCGCGATCGGCGGCTGCCCCGCGCGGCGGCGGTGCCACGCTGCGACGAACACCGGCGCGGCGCCGATCGCGGCGATCGCATCGGCGGTGTCGGCCCCACCCGGCTGCGGCCGCAGGTGGCCGAGCGCGGTGCGCAGCGCGTCCATCGCGTCGGGGTGCTCGAGCGCGTCGCCGAGCCGCGCCACCCGCTCCCAGGCCGCCGCCCGCGCCGCGCCCAGCCCGGCATCCGCGGCGTCCCCCAGCGCGGCCGGATCGGCGCCTCCGGCCGCGAGCACCGCGCGCACCGCGCCCTCGAACCCGGTCGAGGCCGCCAGCTGCTCGACGTCGGCGCCGGCGATCACCAGCCGGCCGCGCTCGCCGTCGACCTCCGAGATCTCGGTGTCCGCAACCACCACCCCCTCCAGCCCGGGATTCGCAACCCTCGTCGTGCCGCTCGTCATGGCGTACCTCCTGAGGTCGATGTAGCGTCGGTGCTATGGTTGATCAACGTAGAATCGACGATCAACGTTGGGTCGACGCGCGGGCCGCCGCGCACCACCTCGGGATCGCGGTGCGCTCGCTCTACGCGTACGTCAGCCGCGGCCAGATCCGCAGCGTCCCCGGCGAGCGCGGCCGGCCGCGGCTGTACGCGCTCGCCGATCTCGAGCGGCTCCGGGTCCGCCGCGACGCGCGCGCCGGCCACAGCGCGGTCGCCGCCGGTGCGCTGCGCTGGGGCGAGCCGGTGCTCGACTCGGCGATCACCGCGATCACGCCGCGCGGCCCGGCCTACCGCGGCCGGCTCGCGGTCGAGCTCGCCGCCGCCGGTGCAGCGTTCGAGAACGTCGCCGAGCTGCTGTGGTCGGGCTACCTGCCGGACGCGCGCGTCGCCTGGCCACACGGCGCGATCCCGCTTGCCCAGCTCGCCCGGCTGATCGGCGCCGATCCGCGGACCCCGCTCGACGTCATGCCGCTGCTGGTCCAGATCGCCGCGCTGGCCGACCGCGAGCGCGGCGACCTCCGCCCCGACGCGCTGATCGCGCGCGGCCGCCGGCTGATCCCGCTGCTCGCCGCGGCGCTCGCCCCCGGGTTCGCGCCCGCCGCGGTCAGCCGCGCGCTCGGCGCGTCCGGCGTGGCCGATATCGCGGCCCGCGCGATCGACGCGCCCGGCGACGCGGTGCCGGTGCTCGACACCGCCCTGGTGCTGCTCGCCGACCACGAGCTCAACGCCTCGAGCTTCGCCGCGCGGATCGCGGCGTCGACCGGCGCCGACCCCTACGCCTGCGTCGCCGCCGCGCTGGCCACGGTGTCCGGCCCGCTGCACGGCAGCGCGTGCGAGCAGGTCGCCGCGTTCGCCGACGCGGTCGGCTCGCCCGAGGGCGCGCGCGCACAGGTCCGAGCGCTGCGCCGGCGCGGCGAGCTCCCGCCGGGGTTCGGCCACCCGCTGTACCCGGCCGGCGATCCGCGCGCGCCGCCGCTGATCGACGCCGCGGCCCGCCGGGCGACCACGCGGCGCGCCCGCACGGTGCTGGCGATCGTCGACGCCACGACCGACGCCGCGCCGAACTGCGACGCCGGCCTCGCCGCGCTGACCGCCGCGCTCGGCGCCCCGCCCGCCGCCGGCACCGGCCTGTTCGCGGTCGCCCGGGCCGCCGGCTGGCTCGCCCATGCCCTGGAGCAGCGCGCCACCGGCCACCTGCTCCGGCCGCGCGCCCGCTACACCGGCTCGCCCGTCAGGTAGCCTTGGCCGGCGGCACGGCGACGCCGCTCGGCTGGCCCGGATCGAACTCGGCCTTGGCGACCGGCAGCCCCCGCAGCACCAGGGTGAGCACCGTTCCAGCGCCCTGCAGGTAGATCCTGGGCAGGAACAGGAAGTAGTTCTTCACCGCGTCCTCGGGCGCCGCGCCGTGCGCCTGCGTCCCGGGGTTGCCGGTCAGCATGCGCATGCGCTCACCCGGCCCGAGCACGAAGCCCGGATCGATGATGCCGAGCAGCGACTTCTTCGCCGAGCCGCGGCGCCCCACCGTCATGCCGCAGCCGCGGGTGTTGAAGGCGGTCTTGCCGTCGTTCTCCAGGATGACCCATTCGGCGTTGAGCGTCTCGGGGTGATCGGAAGCCTTGATCTCGACGAAGCGGATCGCCATACGCGGGGGCGGAGCATACACGTCCACCGTTGCAATCGGGCGCAAAGCATCGATAATCGCTGGCCATGGCCAAAGAGGTGATCCGTGTGGTCGCGGCCGTCATCGAGCATGGTGGCCGTTACCTGATCACCCAGCGCAACGCCAACGCCGTGCTGCCGCTGTTGTGGGAGTTTCCCGGCGGCCGGGTCGAGCCCGGCGAGAGCGAGACGGCGGCGCTGCTCCGCGAGGTCAAGGGCCGGATCGGCGTCGAGGTCGTGGTCGGCGCCAAGCTCGGCGAGCACGTCCACGACTACACGACCTACCGGGTCCAGCTCACGATGTACAGCTGCCAGCTGCCTGCCGAGGCGCGGCCATACCCCGCCACGGTCGCGGACCTGCGCTGGGTGACCTCGCGCGAGTTCCTCGACTACGAGTTCCCGCCCGCCGACGAGCGCACGATGTCCAAGCTGCTCGGCCTGGTGCGCAACTGATCGGGCTCAGCGGATCAGCCGCGCCACGATGATCGTCAGCGCGAGCGCGATCCCGATCGCGCCGACGAACAGCACGGCGAGCAGCCACGGCGGGAGCGCCCGCGCACGGCCCGCCGCCGCGGCGTTCCAGTCGACGTGCTCCGGGTAGTACTGGCCGACCGGCGACATCAGCTCCGCCGCGCGCTGCGGGTCGATCGACAGCGGGCCGTGCGTCGCGTGGTGCGGATCATATCCGGCGCCCGGCTCCGATCCGCGCGCGCCGAGGACCGGCGGGCCGCGCAGCGCACCCGGAGACCCCGAGAGCATCGTCGGCCCCATCGACGCCAGCGACCCCGCCGGCATCGTCGGCCCGGAGTCGAGCGGCCCGGGCGGCATCGCCGGCCCCGGTTGCATCGCCGGCATCGCCGGCATCGAATGTCCCGAAGGCATGGGATGCGCCAGACCGCTGCGCCCCGGCTCGCTCGGAAACACCGTCGCGCCGGTCGCGATCTGCGCGCTCAGCTCCGCGTTCATCACGGGGTACCCCATGGCGAGCCCCGGCGGCCCCGGCGGCGTCGATGCGCTGTGCGGCCGCGGCCCGGCCGGCCCGTTGGACGACCTCGCTGGACCGGGGCCGGCGCCGGGCGGGCCCGACGGCGGCCCGACCGGCATCGGCGCGATGTGCGTCCGGGCGTGCGCCGGCAGCGCGGCCGGCGGATCCTCGGCGGGCCGCGGCGACGGCGGGGTCAGCCCGAGCGGTCCGGCACCTCCGATCACGGTCGGCTGGTTCGCGGCGTCGGGGAACGGGCCCGACACCAGCGGTTGCTCCGCGCCGGCGCGCTGGGCGCTCGCCTCCACCCCCCGTGGCGGCGGCGGCACCGGCACCGCGCTCGACGGCGCCATCTGGGTCGGCCCATCCGCGGGCGCGCGCCCGCCCTGGGCGGCGAGCCGCTCCAGCTCGTTGACCCGCTCCATCGGGTTGGACTCGATCCGCGTCCGCTCGGCCGGCATCTCGTCGTCGGCCTCGCTGCGCGAGCCGGCGCCGAGATCGTCGAGCAGCAGCGACAGCGAGCCCGTGCTCTGGCGGCGCGCCGGGGTCAGCTCGCTGGAGCTCGCCGCGCTCGGATCCTCGCCGAGCAACGGGTCGGAGTCGCGACCGTCTTCGCCCCCCCAGCTCACCCCGCTGTCGATCGAGATATCGCGCCCGGCGATCAGCTCGCGCATCCGGCCCGAGTGCTCCTCGATCTCCAGGGCGAAGTGGGCGTCGAAGAACCGCGACACGTCACCCGGCCCCGAGCCGATCCCGCGGTGGTGCAGGTAACCGAGCAGCGCGTCGCCGAACGCCTCGGCGGTCGGGTAGCGATCGTCGCGGTCCTTGGTGGTCGCGGCCATGATCACCGCGTCGAGCGCCGGGTCGAGCCCCGGATCGGTCGCCGACGGCGGCTTGACGTCGCACTCCATCACCGCCTGATAGGTCTCGTACGGCGACGGCCGCTTGAACAGCCGCCGCCCGGTCAACAGCTCGTGGCCGATCACGCCGAGCGCGAACACGTCGGTCCGCCGGTCGACGTTGTTGGCCACGCACTGCTCCGGCGACATGTACGCGAACTTGCCCTTGATCGTCCCCGACCGCGTCCGGGTCTCGCGCAGCTCGGCCTTGGCGATCCCGAAGTCGACCAGCTTGACCACGCCCTCGAAGCTGATCACCAGGTTCTGCGGCGAGATGTCCCGGTGCACGATGTTCAGCGCCTTGCCGTTCATCGCCTTCTCGTGCGCGTAGTGCAGCCCCGCGCTGGCCTGGGCGAGGATGTTGAGCACCAGCGGCACGGGGACGCGCGCGCCCGGCAGCCGCTCGCCGACCCGCCGGACGATCATCGCCAGCGACAGCCCGGCGAGGAACTCCATCACCATGTAGTAGCGGCCCTCGTGCTCGCCCAGCTCCATGGTCTGGACGATGTTCGAGTGATCGAGGTGCGCCGCGAGCCGCGCCTCGTCGAGGAACATCTTCACGAACTCGGCGTCATCCGCGAGATGATCGTGGAGGCACTTCACCACCACGTACTTCTCGAACCCGGCCGCGCCGGCGATCCGCGCCAGGTAGATCTCCGCGGTCCCGCCGAGCGCCAGCAGCGCGAGGATCTCGTACTTGCCCAGCCGCTTGCCGAGCAGCTGGCCAGCGCCTGCCGGAATACCGGACATCGGGGGACATCATACCCCGTCGCCGGGCAGGCTACAGCTCCATGATCTCTTTCTCTTTGGCCTTCGCGATGTCGTCGACCATCGCGATGTACTTGTCGGTGAGGTCCTGGATCTTCTTCTCGCCGTTCTTGCGCTCGTCCTCGGTGATCTGCTTGTCCTTCTCGGCGTCCTTGACCATGTCCATCGCGTCGCGCCGCGCCGATCGCACGGCGACGCGCGCCTCCTCGGTCTGCTTGCCGACCACCTTGGCGAGCTCCTTGCGGCGCTCCTGGGTCAGCGGCGGGATCGGGAGCCGGACCAGCTCGGAGTCGGACACCGGGTTGATCCCGAGGTCGCTCGCGCGGACCGCCTTGTCGATCACCGGAAGCATCGACTTCTCCCACGGCTTGATGGTGATCAGCCGGGCGTCGACCACCTGGACGGTCGCAACCTGGTTCACCGGCGTCGGGGTGCCGTAGTAGTCGACCTTGATACCGTCGAGCATCGCGGTGTTGGCGCGGCCGGTGCGGATCTTCTGCAGGTCGCGCCTGAACGAATCGACCGCCTTCTTCATGCCGTCTTCGGTATCGCTGGTGATGTCGTTGATCATGGTTTCCTCGGGGGTCCTCGGGACCGTCGCTAGTTCGCGAACCGGGTCAGCTGGTTGTCCTTGACGATCGTCGTTCCGACCGGCTCGCCGCACACCACCCGGTGAATGTTGCCACGCGTCGTCATGTCGAACACGATGATGCGCATCTCGTTGTCGCGGCACAGCGCGAACGCGGTCGCGTCCATCACCTTCAGGTCCTGCCGGAGCGCGTCGGTGAACGTCACCGTCGTGTAACGCCGTGCGTCGGCGTGCTTGGCCGGATCCTTGTCGTACACCCCGTCGACCTTGGTCGCCTTGAGCAGGATCTCGGCGCCGATCTCCATCGCGCGCAGCGCCGCCGCGGTGTCGGTGGTGAAGAACGGGTTGCCGGTGCCGGCGCCGAAGATCACCACCCGGCCCTTCTCCAGGTGCCGGATCGCCCGCCGCCGGATGTACGGCTCGGCGAGCTGCGACATCGGGATCGCCGATTGCACGCGCGTCACCACGCCCTGCTTCTCGATCGCGTCCTGCAGCGACACCGCGTTCATCACGGTGGCGAGCATGCCGACGTAGTCCGCGCTCGCCCGGTCCATGCCGCGCGACGACTCCGACACGCCGCGGAAGATATTTCCGCCGCCGACCACCACCGCGACCTCGACCCCGAGCCGGGCGGTGTCGGCGATCTCGCCGGCCACGTGGGTCAGGACCTCGGGGTTGATGCCGTACCCCTGGTGTCCCATCAGCGCCTCGCCGGAGATCTTGAGAAGGATGCGCTTGAACGCCGGCTTGACCATGGCGCCTGCGACCTTAGCGCCGCGGCGCGTGGTTGGGAACCGGCGCGCCGAGGATCCGCGCGCCGCCGCCGGTCACGGCGACGACACGACCAGCACCCAGGCGACGTGCGCGCTGGTGCCGGAGGCGACCAGCGCGACCTCGGACACCGCGGGGAGGTTGCCGTCCGAAGCGGTGATGGCCGCCTTCACGACACCATTCGCGTCGGTCATCGAGCAATCGTACTTGCCGCCGGTCCGGACCATCGTGAGCCGGTACGCCGTCATGGTCTGCCACACGAACTGGTTGTTGGCCTGCTCCATGTTCACCTTCGAGTCGAACAGCGAGAGCTCGCGGCCGTTCGTCGAGTTCGCGGTGGGCGCATGGAGCTGACACTGGATGCCCACGTCGGTCGTCGAGTTGTAGGGCAGCCCGACGGTCAGCGCGGTGCGGGCGGCGCCGGGGATCGGGTCGTCGACGCTGACGCTCGCCATGATCATGCCGTTGCCGAACGGCGCCGTCGCCTGCTTCGAGACCAGCGAGGTCACCTGGTTCGCCGCGTTGGTGATCACCGCGGTACCTCCGTTGTCGGGGTTCACCGCGATGGTGCCGTTGCCGACCACCTTCCACTCGTCGGTCGAGATCGCGCCGTGGAAGCCCTGGAACGCGACGATCTTGTCGCCCGGGGTGTTGGGGTGCGGATCGCAGATCCCGGCGACGCCGTCGCCGTCGGGATCGGTGTTGTCAGCATCGATCGGGCACGGGTCGCAGGCGTCGCCCACCCCATCCTTGTCCTCGTCGCCCTGGTCGTGGTTGGGCTTGTTGCGGCAGTTGTCGACCGAATCGTCGATCCCATCGCCGTCGCTGTCGATGAACGCGTCGGGCATCGCGTCGATCGCGGCATCCAGCTGTCCCTCGGTCCCGCCGCAGACGTTGTTGACGCACGCCTGGTTCTCCGGGCACGACTTGTTCGCGCTGCACGGCACCCCGCTCGGCGCGCGCAGGTTGAAGCACGCCGTCAGGGCCAGCGCGACCAGGCCGAGCACACCGGGCCAGATGGCCAGCCGCATCGCGCGCATGTCCTCCCGCCAACGTGACGTGGTCGGCCGGTATTCCGGGGCGCCGATCGGCATCATCGCTGGATACGCGGGTCCAGCGTCGGGGCTTCCCCCCGGACCCGTGACATTCCATGAAGATCCGTTCGCCATCCCGCGGCGCGAATCATGGCACGATGGCGCGATGTTGCGCTCGGTCATCGCGATCTTGCTCCCGCTGACAGCGTGCGCTCCGCCCAGTCCGACCCCGGCACTGTCACCGCCGGTGCGATCGCCGTCACAGACCGCGGCCGGCAGCCCCGAGCTGTCGCCGGCCCTGGCTCCGCTCGCCTGGTGGCTCGGCGACTGGGACGCCCGCGACGGCGACGGCAGCGAGCACTGGATCGCCGCCGCCGGTGCGATCTACGGCGTGGCCCTGCACGGCGGCCGCTCCGGCGAGCTCGGCTTCACCGTCGGCAAGGCCGCGTTCACCGGGGCTCGCGCCGAGGGCAGCTGGCGCAGCACGTACGCCACGATCTGGCGCCACCAGCCCAACGGCAGCTGGAAGGTCCTGTTCGACACCGGCCGGATCGTCCAGGACCTGTAGCCTCGTGGCCGCCCGCTCGGCGGCGGGCTAACGTCCGATCATGCTGACGCTCTACCACGCGCCCAACTCGCGCTCGTCCCGCTTCCTGTGGCTGCTCGAGGAGATCGGCCAGCCCTACGCGGTCCAGGTCGTCTCCATCCGCCGGCGCGACAGCTCCAGCCAGCAGGACCCCGCGTATCGCAAGATCCAGCCGCACGGCAAGGTCCCGGCGCTCGACCACGACGGCGCGATCGTCTTCGAGTCCGCGGCCGTGGCGCTCTACCTCGCCGACGCGTTCCCCGAGGCCCGGCTCGGCCCGAAGATCGGCGAGCCGACGCGCGGCGCGTTCGTCACCTGGCTCGCCTACTACGCCGGTGTCATGGAGCCGGCGTTCGTGACCAAGGCGCTCGGCTTCGCGACCACCAACAGCACGACCGGCTGGGCGCCGACCGACGAGATCATCGCCCACATCGACGGTCAGCTCGCGCGCGGGCCCTACCTGCTCGGCGATGCGTTCTCGACCGCCGACATCCTGTTCGGCAGCACGTTCGCGCTGTTCAAGGGCAGCCCGCTGATGCCCGACAGCGCCGTGCGCAACACCTACATCGAGCGGCTGACCTCGCGCGCCGCGTTCAAGCGCGCCGCCGACAAGGACGCCGCGCTCGCCGCCTCGCCGTGACCCCGGGCCAGCCGGATCCGTGGGAGCGCCAGTGTGCTGCGAGAGTGGGTGCCCGACCGAGATTAG